>JAVEUP010000289.1:0-6992 GCA_034005525.1 Thermoguttaceae bacterium
GGACTGGACGGCAGCCCGCTTGGACGGATCGACCTCGACGCCGAACCGCGGCAGCTTGCCGTGGCCGGTGAGGACCATGCAAGTCCGGGGCGGCTCTACGTCGCCTTCGAGCGGCATGTTGAGGTTCATCGGGTGGATGGCGGGCGAGAGGAGGTGTGGCCTCCCTTCGATGCCAAGGCCGCGTTGACCGGCATCGCGCTGGGCGAGAACGAGGTGTTCGTTGCCGACGCCGGACGGCGAATCGTCCTGCGCTGCGATCTGCGGGGGAAAGTCCTTGGCGAAATCGGGCGGAGGGACGAGGATCGCGGCATCCCCGGATTCATCATTCCCAGCCCGTACTTCGACATTGCCCTCGGCACCGACGGCTTGCTCCGCGTTGTCAACCCGGGCCGGCACCGCATCGAGTACTACACGCCGCAGGGACATCTGGAACAGCCGTTGATTTGGGGGCGGCCGGGTGTTGCCATCGACGGCTTCTGCGGCTGTTGCAACCCCGCCGGCATCGCCCTGATGTCCGACGGCCGGACGGTGACGGCCGAGAAGGGTATTCTGCGGGTCAAAGTGTATACGGAGCAGGGCGAGTTGCAGAGCGTTGTGGCAGGGCCGACGGACCTTGCACCGGCCGCCGCGGCCCTCGTCGAAACGCGCACCGACTACGGGCTGCGCGCGCCAATAGTGGCCGTCGATAGTCGCGACCGCGTGCTGGTGTTGGACCCTGTGGCCGGCACCATCCGTTTCTTTGAAGAAGACAATTAGCCGTGCCGGAGACCCGGGAGAGTATTTTTCTTGTAACCCCTCAATAACCCCGTGATGAAATGCAATGAAACGACGAATTGCAGAGGCCAATATGCGTTTTTCCCGGTGAACTCGAGCATCTTCATTATCAGGAATGATTCCTATCGCGGGGTTATTGAGAAGTTACTTTATCTTCACCGGTACCCGGGAGGAAGAGGATTAGCCATGCAAACGCCGGAACCTACCACTGCCGACCGCCGCTCATGGCTCTGCGCCACGGCCCGGGCCGCTGTGCTCGGTGCCCTTGGGCTCGGCTCTGCTTTCCTCCTGACGCGCGGCGACACCCGCGAAAGACTGCTTTGCCGTCGTGCGCAGGGTTGTTCGCAATGCCCGGTTCTTTCGAACTGCCCGCTGCAGGGCCGGCAACCAGGTAATCACTTACGGTAGGCTGTGCCTTTCGGCCGGAAGGAGCGTTGTTATGACCGACCCATCGAAAACGAATGTGAACCGCCGGACGTTTGTCGGCGATGTCTTGCGAGGCGCGGGAGTATTGGGCCTCGGCGGCGGTGCGGCGGCGCTGGCCGTCGCGAAGGGGCAGGCTGCCGACATGGTGTGGCAGATCGATCCGCACCAGTGCATTGCCTGCGGCAACTGCGCCACGTACTGCGTGCTCGACGAATCGGCCGTGAAATGCGTCCACAGCCACGAGATGTGTGGCTACTGTGAGCTATGCACCGGCTACTTCGAGCCGGAGCCGTTGGCGCTGAATACCGGCGCGGAAAACCAACTTTGCCCCACCGGGGCCATTCTCCGCACGTTCATCGAGGACCCCTACTACGAGTATCACATCGACGAGCCGCTCTGCATCGGTTGCGGCAAGTGCGTGAAAGGCTGCACCATGTTCGGGAACGGGTCCTTGTACCTGCAAGTGCTGCACGACCGGTGCGTCAACTGCAACGAGTGCGCGATTGCCGTCGCGTGCCCCTCGCAGGCATTCCGCCGAGTGCCCGCCAGCCGGCCCTACCTGCTGAAGACCCGGGAATGAGAAGCATGGTTGCCAACTTCTGTCTGAAACGACTCCGTTCGGCGTGCGGCCTGGGCATGCTCCTGGCGGCCTCCGGGCCGGCGCTGGCTGTTGAACGGTTTCCACCGCCCGACTTCACCGACCATGAACTGCCTCCGACGGTCGTTCCGTCGACTGCGGGCATTTGGGTCGAATACCTTGCACTCGGCGCCCTGCTGATCGGATTGGCCTTGGCCGCTCATTTGGCACTGCGGAGCCGCTCGCGGCGCGGTTTGCTGGCGCTGAGCGTGGCGGCGCTGGTGGTGTTCGGGTTCTGGCGCGGTGGGTGCGTTTGCCCGATTGGCGCCATCCAGAACGTCGCGCTGGCCATCGGCGATGCGAGTTACCTGGTTCCGCTCGTGGTGGCCGGTTTCTTCGTGCTGCCGCTGGTGTTTGCACTGTTCTTCGGCCGCGTGTTCTGCGGGGCCGTATGCCCGCTGGGGGCCGTGCAGGAACTTGTTGCATTGCGGCCGGTTCAGGTGCCTCGTTGGGTCGACGCCGCCCTGGGAACGCTGGCTTACGTGTACCTTGGGCTCGCGGTCCTGCTGGCGGCCACCGGCACTGCGTTTGTCATTTGCCGATATGACCCGTTTGTCGCCTTTTTCCGCCTCAGCGGCAGCCTCAACATGCTGATCGTGGGCATGTGCTTCGTCGCGATTGGCCTGTTCATCGGCAGGCCGTATTGCCGGTACCTTTGCCCGTACGGCGTGCTGCTGCGTTGGTGCTCGCGTCTGTCGCGCTGGCACGTGCGCATTCCACAGGAAGAGTGCATTCAGTGCCGCCTTTGCGAAGAGGCCTGCCCATACGGCGCCATTCGCGAGCCCACGGTGGCGCAAACGCCCGATCAGCGGCAGCGCAGCCGCCGCCAGCTTGCCGGGCTGCTGGCGCTTGCTCCGGTGCTTGTTGTGGCCGGTGTGTGGATCGGCCGGGGTTTGGATTCGGCCCTTGCCCGGCTGCATCCCACGGTCCGTCTGGCCGAACGCGTGCACCAGGAGGAAGCCGGCGAGGTGGAGGGCACTGTCGACATGACCGACGCTTTCCGCAACACGGGCCGTCCGCCGAGCGAGCTTTACGCCGATGCCCGGCATGTGCTTGCCCAAATGCGCTTCGGCGGCGGGTTGTTCGGCGGTTGGGTCGGGCTGGTGATCGGCGGCCAGCTCATCGCCCACTCCATCCGGCGCCGCCGCACGGACTACCAGCCCGACCGCGGCGCCTGCGTGGCCTGCGGCCGCTGTTTCTGGTATTGCCCCAGTGGGCATGAGAAAGCACGACTGACCTCTGAAACGCAGCCGTAGGGTGGGTGGTTCCGGACGCCGTCGCGGCCGGGTTCACCCACGCGAGTCGTCGCGATTAGTAATGGGAAAGTGAACGCCCTGCACGCCGCAGGGTGGGTGGTTCCAGACGCCGTAGTGGCCGGGTTCACCCACGCGAACAACCGTTCTGCACAAAGAAACTGCCATGACAGTCCAACAACTTATCGACGCCCTTCGCCAATTCGAACCCGGGGCCGAGGTCCGTCTCGGGGTCAGTTGGCCCGACCGCGTGAGCGAGACACACAGGAACCTCTGGGTAGGCGACCACGGGGCAGGTCCACAAATCAACGCGGCCATGGACTTCCGCGGAGTCCACGTCCACGTTGGCTGTGCCTGGCAGCGGCCGGTCGGCAAGCGTCCTCCGCGGCGCTTGCACCTGGGTTATTACCAGTCGCCGGAAATCGCCGCGAGAGTCCACGACTTCTACATCTTCCACAAGCACCTCGACGAGCCGCTGAACTATCCCGATTTCGACTACGAACGCTGGATTCCCCCCCGCACCATTGACGGCGAGTACAACGAGCACATCGCGGCCCTCCTCAAGGAGAAGCTGCTGGAAGAGTAGCACCAGGTTAGGGCCCGCAAATGAATAACTGGCCGATTTTGGACGGGCCGCGGCTACGGTTGCGGAAGTCAGGCTGCATCGACGTATAAGCAATATGTCTGCTTCGCCTTCCTTCGCAACCTTGTCCTCGCCGCGCCGAAACCGGCCATTCATTCCTTCGCGAGCCCTTATTCTTGGCAGTTACTTGACCTCCAGGAGTGCAATCTGCGATGATCACACCTTCCTCGGCAATCACCGTGCTGCTGTCAACGCTTGTCGCACCGGTTCACGCCGACATCGCGTTGAACATCACCAGCTTCGGCGGCGTGGCCGACGGCAAGACCGATAACGCTCCGGCCTTCCGCCGGGCCATGCAAGAAGGACGGGCTGCCCTGTCCTCGCCTGCCTGCACCCCTTGACCTGCCAGTATATCCTGACTAACTTTGGGTTAGACATGGAAGGCAATTCGCTATCGTTTGCCCTGTGACCGCGACGCATCGACCGCGACGGAGCCGCACGCGAATGATCCTTGCATCCCCAGTTGGAACGGGAAGCTCCTCAGGCATCAAGCGGGGGGCTTCTGGGGCGCGTACGCGCCTTACTCAAGGTGGACATGACACTCCCGCGACGCGAGGTTGAGAGCTTCTGAACCTTCGCATGACCAGCCATTGATTCCGACCTTCAGGATCCGTGAGCGCGATTGTATTCGCGCCATACGCGGGCAACCTTCCTCGCATGTTGTTGAACCAGAATCCATGACCCGGCGCCAATACACGATTTGTCTTCACACGATTTCGCTTTTGATAATCGGCGCAGTTGCCGGGCGCGCCTGTGCCGCTGACGACAACACGGCCCTATGGTACACCCAGCCTGCGACAAAGTGGGTTGAAGCGTTACCGCTGGGCAACGGGCGCCTGGGGGCCATGGTGTTTGGCGGCGTTGACAACAAGGCCGACAAGGAATGGCTTCAACTCAACGAAGAGAGCCTGTGGGCCGGAGAGCCGTTCGAGACGTATCCCGAGCATTTCTCAGAGAACTTGCGCAAGGTGCAGGCGCTGGTCCTCGAAGGCAAGATCGCCGAAGCCCGCGATCTTGGATTGAAAGCCCTGACCAAATCGCCCACGTCGTTCCGGTCGTACGAGCCTTTGGCCGACTTGTGGATCGAGATGCCCGCTGCCGACCCGATCAACGACTATCGCCGCGAGCTTGATCTCGAAACAGGTTTGGCCCGGGTAACGTACCGGGCCGGAGGGGCTCGCTTCGAGCGAGAGATGTTCATCTCGGCGGTCGACGACGTGCTGGCCGTGCGGCTCGGCGTCGATAAGCCGGGCGCGCTTCGCGCCACCGTGCATCTGACGCGGCCGAAAGATGCGACCGTAACGGCGGCCGGCAACAACCGGCTTCACATGCAAGGCCAGATTGTCGACGTCGAAGCCCCCGAGGGATACGACGACAACCCGGGTGGCTCGGGGCCAGGCGGCGAGCACATGAAGTTTGCCGGGGTTCTGCTCGTCGTGGTCGCCGGCGGCACGATCCGATCAGACGGCGACGCCTTGGTCATCGAAGAAGCGAACGAGGCAGTCGTGCTGTTCACTGCCGCGACCGACTACAACCTCGACGCGATGAACTTCGACCGCGCGAAGGACCCTGCGCAAGAGTCAGATCGTCTTCTCGAAGCTGCCGCGACGAAGACCTGGTCCGAACTCTTGCGCGATCACGTGGCCGAGCACCGCGGCCTCTTCAGTCGTGTTTCGTTGGACCTCGGTGTGGCAAACGAGAGCGGTTTCCCCACCGACCAGCGGCTGGCCGCGGCACGGCGCGGCGACGAAGCACCCGGACTGGCAGCTTTGTACTTTCAGTACGGAAGGTATCTGCTGATGTCGAGTTCCCGGCGGCCGGGCCGCCTGCCCGCGAATTTGCAGGGCATTTGGAATGACCAGATGTGGGCCCCTTGGGAGTCTGACTACCACCTGAACATCAACCTGCAAATGAACTACTGGCCCGCCGATTTGTGCAACTTATCGGAGACCGTGGATCCCCTGGTTGATTGGCTCAGCCGGTTGAGCGAGAACGGCCGCGTTTCGGCAGACCGGCTCTACGGCGCGGAGGGATGGGTATGCTTCCATTCAACGAATCCCTTCGGCCGAACGACGCCGAACGCTTCGACCAAGGCGTCGCAGTTTGTCAACGGTGTGCTCGATCCGCTGGCCGGGGCCTGGATGTCCATGACTCTGTGGCGCCACTACGAATTCACGCTTGACGAAGCCTATCTCCGGCAGCGAGCGTATCCCGTGCTCAAAGGAGCGAGCGAGTTCCTGTTGGACTACCTGGTCGATGACGGCGGAGCCCTGATCATCGTGCCGTCGACCTCACCCGAAAACGAGTATATTCATCCAGAGACGGGCCGGCCCGTGCGGATCACGCGGGGATCGGCCTATCACACGAGCATCGTACGGGCCGTGTTTCATGCAGTCATCGATGCCTCGCGGGTCCTCGATTGCGACGAGCCGTTCCGAGAGCAGTTGGAGACGGCGCTGGCCAAGCTGCCTCGCATGCAGGTCGGAGCAAACGGCACGATTCAGGAGTGGATCGAAGACTACCAGGAGCGCGAGCCGGGCCACCGACACGTGTCGCACCTGATCGGACTCTACCCGTTCTCACTGATCACCGAGGCCGATCCCCAGCTCTGGGCGGCCGCGCACAAGACGATCGAGCGTCGCGGATTCGGCGGCGACATCGGCTGGAGCAATGCCTGGAAGACCTGCTTCTATGCCCGGCTGCACGACGGTGAACAGGCTCGCTGGTACTTGCGCCGCCTGATCTGCCGGAACGCGCTTCCCAACCTGATGGATGGCATTTTTCCCGGCCGCCTGTTCCAGGTCGACGGGAACCTGGCGGGAACCGCAGGCATCGCCGAGATGCTCTTGCAGTCCCATGCGGGCGAGATCGAGCTGTTGCCGGCACTTCCCAAGGCGTGGCAGGACGGCTCGGTCACGGGCCTGCGGGCGCGGGGCGGATTCGAGGTTGACGCCGCTTGGAGCGGCGGACGCCTCGTGTCGGCCACAGTTCGCAGCGTCGCGGGCCGGGACATCGTGGTGCGGTATGGCGAAAGGGCGGTCCGCCTCGAGTTGCAGCCTGGGCAGTCGCGGGTACTCGATGAAGGTTTGCGCGAAAAGCTGCCTTGAGCCCAGGCATGATCCGACGGCCGCCCCAATGTGCCACTTCTTAGAACAGTCTGCTGTGCCGACCCGTGAACGATGACCTCCTGGAGAAATCCCCATGATGACCAAACCTTTCGCAATCACCATATTGATGGCAGCGCTTGTCGCACCGGTTC
>JAVEUP010000095.1:0-29935 GCA_034005525.1 Thermoguttaceae bacterium
GTGCGCCCCATGGTGCCGACCGACGAACCGGGGATGATCTGGCTGTTCGGGCTCACGAATCTCCGAGACCCCGATGGGAACGAGACGCTCCTGGCCCATTACTCCAGAATGAAGAGCCTGGGCGAACGGCTGGAGCACGGTCTGGTGCGGTTCGACGACGAGGCGAGGGTCTTCAAACCGGTCGCGGTCTTCGATCCGGACGACACCTGGCGGCATCCGCGGGGCAATGCCGTGCAGGTGCGGCACGACGGGCAGGGGTACTTCTATTTCGCAAAGCAGTTCGCTCCGACGCGCGTGCAGGCCGACTGGGCCAGCGTCGTCGATCCCGACCGCTACGAGGCGCTGGCCTACGATCCCGAATCGGGCGACTACGGCTGGCAGCGCGCCGCTGCGCCCACTACCCAGGACGAGGAAGACAAGCTGATTCAGGCCGGCAGGCTCGCGCCTGAAAAGGCCCGCTACCAGTTGACCGACGCCGCGACCGGCCAGCGAGTGCGCATCCACCGCTGTTCGATCCGCTGGAACGCATACCGCCGGAAGTGGGTGATGATCGGCAACGAGGAGGACTTCGCCAACAAGGTCTCGTACCTGGGCGAGGTATGGTATTCGGAAGCTGACGATCCTTCCGGCCCGTGGCGCAAGGCCGTGCGGGTTGCCACCCATCCCGACTACTCGTACTACAATCCGGCCCATCACGACTTCTTCGACGAAGAGAACGGCCGGGTCATCTACTTCGAGGGAACGTACACCCGCATGTTCTCGCGCAGCCCCACAGCCACGCCGCGGTACGACTACAACCAACTGATGTACCGGCTGGACCTTGCCCGCCTGCCGCTCGACTGACCAGGAATTGCTCAGCACGTGTGTGGCAAGCGGGCCGGGGCAACCCGCGAAACCCCTTCGCCAGAGGGGCGTTGACATGACCGGGAACTGCGTTTAGAATCAACAGCATTCGCATAGGGAATGCCCGTGCGCTGTTCCAGGCTGGTGCGTGCGGGCCGTTTGTTCCACTCATGGGAGGATCGAATCGTGAACCGTCGTCTGTTGCATTGCACGGTTGGGGTGGTCGTGGGCGTTTTTGTTTCCGGGCTGTTGGTCGCGCCGGCCGTCGCCGCCGATCCGCCGGAACTCCGGTACGGCTTCGAGACGGATCGGGATTACATTTACGACGTCACGATTGCCGGGGAGATTACCGACCGGAAATCGACGCACAAGGGCGCCCTAACCTACCGGGCCGCCAAGGTCTCCGACTCGCAATTCGTGCTTGAATGCAGCGGCATGCTGGCCGAAACGGTGACCACCGACGACATGCCGGCAATGCCGCCGATACCGCCGATACCACCATTTCACTTCCGTGGCGGGCCAATGCATGTTTGGGGGCGCGGCACCAGCACCACGTTCAGCCGGACCGGCACCCTGATCTCCACGAAGTCGGATAATTTCCTCCCGTTTGTGCTCGGCCTCCAGGACGTCCTGGTCGTCGAGCCGCTGCCGGAGAAGCCGCAGGCGACATGGACTGCCGAAAGAGACATCGCCGTAGTGGAACGCATGTCGGTGGGGCCGTTCTTCTCGCGGCTGAGGAGTTTCTACGGCGAAGTGAAGACCATCGGCAAGGAACGTACCGAGTACAGCGTCGTGGAACAGAAAGACGGCGTCGTCCGAATCCGTAAGACCTACTCGCTGAAGACGCTTCCGGACGAGGGAGTCGTGCGTTTCGACATGTCCGGTGACGGCGAGTTCGAGTTCGACACCGCGAAGGGCATCATCCTTTCGCAGAAGGCCGAATATAAGATACAGGTCAACGAGAAGAACCTGACCTTGACCATTCCCGCCTCGGTCAGCTACCGGTTGGTCAGCGAGTCCGAAATGGCTGAACGGAAGCAGCAGAAAGAGGACGAGGCGGCCGCCCGGGCCGAGGCTGAAAGGCCGACGCCCCTTGAACCGGGTGAGCGTGAGAAGTTGATCGCCGAACTGCGGTCGGGCAACGAACAGCAAATACTGGCTGCGGCACAACGACTTGCCAAGGCGCCGGCTACCGGCCAGCGGACCGACGTGGGCCGTGCCCTGATCGCGGCAATGAAGGATCACAGGCCCGATACCCAGAAGGCGATCATTCAAGCCCTCGGCGTCTGGAGGATTCCGGAGGCGGAGCGGGCGATGATTGCTGCATTGAGGGGCAGGCATGCCGCCTTCGTTGGCCGTGATGCGCTGGCCGTTCTTGCCAAGTTCAGAACAACCGCCGCGGCTCAAGCTGCCGCCGCCAGCCTGGCCAGTTCTTTCACGCGCCGGGCCGCGGGCGACGCCCTGGTCGCCATCGGGCCCATTGCCGAAGAGTTCACGATCCCGTTCGTGAAGGATCGTGATCACTTCGTGAGTTCCGAAGCATGCCGTGTTCTGGGCGAAATCGGGGGCGAGGCAAGTCTCGTGGCCCTCAAGCAGCAGCTTCTGGAAAGCCGGGACCGCATGGGCACCAGGGACATCACCCGGGCCATCGACGACATCGAGCGCCGCGGGGGCCAGCCTCCCGTCATGCTGGAAGAAGATGACGACGAACTCGCCGGCCCGGCCAGCGACGCCGTCATGCGAACCTGGCACGACGCCACACGCTCGTTCCAGATCGAAGCCCAACTGCTGAAGTTCGAGAACGACCAGGTAACCCTTCGCCGCCAGGACGGCCGGGTCATCACCCTGCCGCTGGCGAAGCTCTGCGAGGAAGACCGCGAGTTCGTCAAGCAGCAGGCAACCGCCGTCAATCCGTTTGATTGATCGACTCGGTTCCTATCAGTTTCAACTGGGGGTAGGCCGGGGGGCGAGACGGAGGGGCAAGTGTGGAAAATCGGAAGATTGCCACCCAAAAACGGAAGCTGGGAGTTGGCAGATAGGAGCTGGGCGAGGGCGGAGGTTACAGGTGTCAGTGACGCGTTCAGGCGTGAGGGGGCAGTACGGGTGTCTGCCGGGCGGCTGGGGGAAGAAGCGGAGGGCAAGTGGGCTGGGAGGAGAATCAGTCTGGCACGCTACGAAGCGATCCGGGCTTGGGCCGGCCACGCCCATCATGCCTCGGCGTGCGCCACAATGCCGGAGAATCTTGCCGCGCACACCCCCCATGCCCCAATTTGACACCTTCTTGGTGACAACTATAATAACGTCCGTGCCGCGGAGCGTCTGCCGGCACGCGGGCTTGTGCGTTGGGCACGACCAGTGCGGCGCAGGGTTGCCGACCACGACGGCAGTGAACGACTGCATACACACATTTTGGCCCTTCCGTTTCTGGGTGCGGAACTGCCCGGCGCGTGGGTGAAGTAAGGATGCTGAGACATCCGGAACCACCCACCCTACGTCTGGTCACCACCGATTTGCACCCAGACACGGAAGAGCCCGACATTTTTCACCATTGATCGAGGAGATTGCGAGCGATGAAACGATGGACGATCTGCTGTGCTGCCATGATTCTTTCGGCGTCATGGATGGTTGGGACGCTGAGCCCGTGTGGAGCGGCCGAGCGTAACGTGCCGCCCGAGGGCTTCGTTGCCCTGTTCAACGGGAATGACCTGGACGGCTGGTGGGGGGCGAAGACCGAAGATCCGCGGGATTATGTTGCCCTTCCGCCAGAGGAATTGGCTGCGAAGAAGGCGGCCAGCATGGAAGACGTGCGAGAGCACTGGCGGGTTGAAGACGGCGAACTGATCAACGATGGGACCGGTCTGTACCTGACCACGGACAAGTTCTACGGCGATTTTGAACTGTTGACCTCCTACAAGATGGTGCCGGGCGCCGATAGCGGCATCTACCTCAGGGGCGTTCCGCAAGTGTCCATTTGGGACGCGACCGACGAGACCAAGTTCAAGCACGGAGCCGATAAAGGCAGCGGCGGTCTGTGGAATAATCCGCCCGGGAGTCCCGGCAAAGACCCACTGGTGAAGGCCGACAACCCGATCGGCGAGTGGGACACAATGCGCGTTGTGATGACGGGCGAACGCGTGAGCGTGTGGCTGAACGGCCAACTCGTGGTCGACCACGCCCGCCTGTACAACTACTATGATCGGAAGCTGCCGGAAGCCGAGCGCCGGCCCCTGTCGATCGTCGGCCCGATTCAGCTACAGACGCACGGCCGTGAGATGCGCTTTCGTGACGTGTTCATCCGCGAGATCGGCAGTGACGAAGCCAACGCCATTCTTGCGTCGAAGGGCGACGACGGCTACAAGTCGGTCTTCAACGGCACCGACCTGTCAGGCTGGGCCGGCGACACCGAAAACTACATGGTTGAAGACGGGGCCATCACCTGCAAGCCGGGCAAAGGCGGCACGATCTTCACCGAAGAGGAGTTCGGCGATTTCACGGTCCGGCTCGAGTTCAAGCTGCCGCCGGGCGGCAACAACGGGCTTGCCATCCGCTACCCGGGCGAAGGCCACGGAACGTGGAATAGTTTCTGTGAACTTCAGGTGCTCGACGACGGCCATCCCAAGTACAACGATCCCGATTCCCCCGGCTTCTATGATCTCAATCCGAGACAGGCTCACGCCTCCGTCTATGCCCGCGTTCCCGCCCATCGAGGCTACTTGCGCCCGACCGGCGAGTGGAACTTCCAGGAGTCGACCATCGTCGGCAGCACGGTCAAGGTGGAACTCAACGGGCATGTGATCCTTGAGACCGATGTTGCGAAAGTCGATCCCGCCACGTTCATGTACCCGATTGAGAGATTCACTGGGGCAAACAACGTGAAAGGCCACTTCGGCTTCAACGGGCACAGCGACCCTGTGCAGTTCCGCGCTATTCGCATCAAGAAGCTGGATTGAGCGCGAGTTTCTCCGTTGCGTTCCGAACCATAGCTCCGGCGGGCTTGTCCGCCGAAGCCCATTTCCCCGTTACTATCGGAGTGAGCGATGTCGACAGCTTCACGCCCCCGGATTGCCGTGATTCTCCTGCTACTGCTCGTCCTGCCGCCCTGCCCGGCGTGGGCATGTTACGCCATCATCGTGGGCCGCGAGGCGTCGGCTGACGGCTCGGTGCTGGTGGCGCATCTGGAGCAAAACGGAGGACGGCGCATCCTCAACTTCCGCCAGATTCCCAGGCTACAGCATGCGCCCGGCGACGAGGTGGTTCTGCGCCGCGGCGGCCGGCTGCCGCAGGTGGAGCAAACCTGGGCGTTCCTGTGGAGCCAGAACCCGGGCATCGAGTACAGTGACGGGTATCTCAACGAGTGGGGCGTGGCCATCGTCAGCGACGGCTGCCGCACACGCGAGGACGATTACGAGACGCTGGTCAAACGGGGCGAAATCCGCGACGGCGGCATCGGCTACCTGCTGCGCCGCCTGGTGGCCGAGCGGGCGCAAACGGCCCGGGAAGGCGTGCTCCTGGCAGGCCGACTCGTCGAGCGGTTCGGCTACGCCGATTCCGGGCGGACCTACGTGATTGCCGATCCGCGCGAGGGCTGGCTGTTCGCGGCGGTCCGGGGCCGGCGTTGGGTTGCCCAGCGCGTGCCCGACGACATGATCGTCGCGCTGCCGAACGTGCATATCATCGGCGAGATCGACCTGGCCGACGACGCGAACTTCCTCGCATCGCCCGACATCGTCTCGTACGCGGTCAGTCGCGACTGGTACGACCCGGAAGCCGGCGAGCCGTTCAGCTTCCGGAAAGTGTACAACATCAACCAGTCCGACCCGCCCGACCCGCGCCGCTGGCGAGGCCGGCAGTTGGCCGCCGGCTGCGACGAACCGTGGCCGCCCGCCTCGCCGCCGCCGGTGGGTATCAGGCCGAAAGAGAAGCTGACGGTTGAAGCTCTTGCCCGCGTACTCCGCTTCACCGGCTCACCCGGCACGCTGAGTACGCCGAGTACGCAGGAAGGCGCCATTTTCCAGCTTCGCGCCGACCTGCCGCCGGCGATCGGCTGCATCTACTGGCGCACCACGGCGGAACCCTCGACAAGCGTCTTCACACCCTGGTACGTGGGCATTTCACAGACGGCCGAGAGTTACTATCGGCCGGTCGAGGTGCGCGAGCAGCTTACACTGGCCTATCAGTTCGATCCGCCGGCCGGCACGTTCGACTTCGACGCCGATTCGGCATGGTGGAAGTTCAAGCGGCTGCAAGACGCCGTGCGCGCGGACTTTCCGAATCGCGCTGAGCGCGTGCAGCCCGCCTGGGCGGCCTTCGAGCGCGACGCCCTGGCCGTTCAGCCGCAGATCGAAGCCCGCGCCATGCAGCTTTGGGATACCGACCGGCAGGCTGCCATCGACCTGTTGACCGGCCACTGCGCCCGCCTGGCGGCCGATGCCTGCCGGCATGCGGACAAGATGGCCGAGGGTTTTCTTGGGAATGCCGGTGTGAAGTCGTCGAGGTGACGGCGGGTTCGTCGCATCGATCCGACCGCGAACAGCCTTGCGCCCCCCGTGAGGACGGGCCGATCCTCTTCCCAGATGTGAACCGATACGATAGAATACGCAATAGTGAGTTGCCTCACAAGGACAGCAGGACCCGGATGTGACGCTGCGTCCGTGCGATTTGGTGAGACCGTGTCCTGGTCGTCCATTGACGGCGCCGCCCTGTGCGGTCTATATAGCAAGAGACTTCCGTTCACGTCGGAGACAACAGAATGCCGGCAACACAGTTTGATCGGGACTCGATGGCATGTTGGTACGCGAAAGAGCACCTCAAGACGGATCCCGGCGTTTGCTCGGTGTACTACCTGCCCGCGAATGCTGACGAACGGGAAATCCGCTTAATCGAAGTCAATCGCCTAATTGGCGACCGGAATGATGAGGCCCTTGAACCCATCGACTTCGGCATCGATACCGGGACGGAGAATGCGCACAAGTTGTTCGTCTTGGACGTAACGCCGGAACAATGGAAACGGATCAGAACACAAGAACTGGGGCTTCCGGCCAATTGGTCTCTTGACGGCGCGATGCACTACAAATATGAATAGCTATCAGCGGCTTTGGTGGGAACAGGCCAAGTCCGATCATGGCGCTTTCATGCTGCTTCGCGGCCAAGGCATTGCGCAGTGCCACTCGCTGCACTATCTGCAGATGGTGACAGAGAAGATTGCGAAGGCGTATTTCTGGCGTTCCGGTCATGCGCCCCCCCGCAGTCACGCTGGCTTCGTCCAATTCCTCAGGTTCTTGGGAATGCTACGGCACGCTGACCGCGAACGCACTGCAAGACTGTTCTCGTTCAATAGATTCAGCGATTTCCAGGACTGGATTCGCACGGTCCTTCCGATTGCTTACGACCTGGAGCGTCTTGCACCCGACCTTGCCAACAACGGACCAAATCCAGAGTATCCGTGGCCGCACGCGCAACCCACATGCGCACCTGTGAGCCACAACTTCGACGTCTGGGTTTCGCTCACTACCGGTCAGGGGCGTGATCTGATGAGGGTCATTCGTATTGCGGTGGAGCGATTTCCCGAATACGCCGATACCTGAAGACTCCCCGACATGCCTGAACGCAAGCCCGGAACAGCACAACGCATTAGCCGAGCAATCGGGCTGCGGGTGGCGGTCTTCGGGGCGGCTGGGTTGGTGGCGCTGTTGCTGGCAGGCGAGTTGTCCGATTTGCGGCCACGAAGGATACGGGGGACGGCTGCGAGCGACCCGCCGGACGGTGTCGTGCCCGAGCGGCCCGGTTGGCCGCACCGGCGGGGGCCGAACTACGACGGCATCTCCGCCGAGACGGACCTTGCCGACTCATGGCCGGACGACGGGCCGCCCGTACTCTGGTCCCGGGAGGTTGGGCGGGGTTATTCGGCCATTACCGCAGCAGGCAACCGCGTCTACACGCAAGCACAATCGCTTTCCAGGCAAGCCGTGTTGTGCTTCGACGCCGACACGGGCCAGCCCGTCTGGTCGCATCGCTACGCCTGGCCTTACGATCCGGCCGGCATGTACCCCGGCCCGCGGTCGACGCCCACCTGGCACGAGGGTCGGATTTACTTTGCCGGCCCCTGCGGGCTGGTCGGCTGCCTCGACGCGGCGACCGGGCGGCCGGTGTGGTCGATCAACGTCATTGAACGGTTTGGCGGTCGAGGCCACGACTTCGGCTACGCGTGCTCGCCCACCGTCGAGGACGGCAAGGTGTTCATGCCCGTTGGAGGCAAAGGGGCCAGCCTGGTTGCCCTCGACGCCGGCACCGGTGCAACCGTGTGGGCGTCGGGCGACGAGCCGGCCAGCTATTGCTCGGTCATTCCGATAACTCTGGGCGGGCGTCGGCTGGTCGTAGCGTTCATGCGGAACGCGTTGATGATCTTCGACCCGGCCACCGGCCGGCTCTGCTGGCACGACAAGTTTTCGCACGACTACGACGAGCACGCCGCGGCGCCGATGTTCGAGGAGCCCTACCTGGTTGTGGCCAGCGCGTTCCGGCGTGGCGCCGAGTGCTACCGCCTGGAACTGGAACCCGGCGACCCGCCAATCGTCCAAGGCCGCTCGGCATGGTTCAACCCGAAGTTCTCCAACGACGTCGCCTCATCGGTCCTGTACGAGGGCCACATTTACGGATTCGACCTGCGCGACATCCAGGCGAAGGCGCACCGGCCCTCTCGCGGCGAATTCCGCTGCCTCGACGTGGCAACCGGCGAGGTGCGGTGGTCGAGCGATGAGCCGGGCCACGCGTCGCTGATCGTGGCCGACGGCAAGCTGATCCTGTTGAATGACCGGGGCGAGTTGATTCTCGCCCGCGCAAGCCCCAAGCAATACACCGAACTTGCCCGGGCGAAGGTGTTCGGGAACGAAATCTGTTGGACGGCTCCTGCCCTGTCCGACGGCAGGCTTTACCTGAGAAGCCCGACCAGGGCAGTCTGCCTTTACCTGGGCGTGCCCGAGCGGCTCGACGAGCAGCGGCTGGCGGCGGCGCGAACCGTGGCGGAAATCGCCGCGACGGAAGGATTCGACTGGACGGGCCTGGTGGGCGGCGAGCGGGAATACGCCTTCGATCCGGCCGACCTGCGCGAGCTTACGATGTGGTACCTCTACTCGCTGCTCGGCGTGCTGGGCCTCGCGGCCGCTGCCTCGACGTTGGCATACCTGTGCCCGCCCGCGTCTCGGACCGACGCCGCCCGCCGGCGTTCGCGAGTGGTGTTCTGGTGCCTGGCGTTTCTGCTGGGCGTTGCGGGCACGCCGGTTTTCAACCGGCTGGCGTCACGCTTTGTCTTCACCTGGCCGGTCGCGCTCTGCGTGGCGCACCAGCTCGCATTGTGGGCAACAGTTCGTTCCTCGCGGCAGCGGAAGCTCGGCCAGTCGACGTGGTGGACCAGGACTGCGGTGCTCTTCTTCCTGGCAGTGTGCCTTGCATACTTCCTAGTATGCCGGCGTCTGAGCCTGGCCATCGAATGGATCTTCCTGCTTGGCTTCATGCCCTCCTGGCCGATTGCCATTCCGGCCGCCTACCAGCTCGACCGTCCCCGTCCGCCCTGGCACGATATGCTGTGGGCTGTCCTGTCGTTCACCGCCTTCTTCTGGTCCTCGGCCGCCATCGTGCTGTGGCGAATGGCGGCAGGTTAGCGCAGCAGTACGGACGCTCCTCGCAGGGCGCTCAATCAGTTGGGTCCATCCAGATAGTGCCGCATATAGGCGAGCACTTCATCGCAGTGGCTTTCCCACGGCAGATAGAGGCTGCGGAACGGGGCCATGATGGTGCGTTCGCCGTGCGGAACTAGCAGCACGCCCGCGGAACACACCTGGTAGCGTCTGATCGCGCGCCACGGGATGCGCAGCCGCCGGCCATACACCCACTGATCGACGCCGTATTCACTGAGGCCGAAGGCAACAGGTGTGAAGAATCGCCAAAGCGTGACGACCAAGGCCGCGGCGGCCAGTAGCCCCAAGGGCCAGCTTCCAACGGTCACCCAGACCAACAGGCCAAGCGTGACCACTCCCAGAAGAACCAGGCCGGACCGCACCGGACTCCTCGCGACCGGCCAGCTTCGCCAACGGATCGGTTCAAGCAAGGTCACGTCGATATGGGAAGGCGCCGTTGGGTGCTGAACGTTCGACATGCGGAGGACTCCACTGCACAGTATACTGGCTCTTCCGTGTCCAGGTGCAGATGACTCTTTTGGGGGACGGCACAGCAGCGTGTGCCTACTACATTGTCGCGGCCTGCACCTGGAAACGGAAGAGCCAGCATACAGCACCCAGATTACCGCAACTCGCCTGAATCGACCAGGGCGAGGAGCTTTGGCAGGAGCAGCCGGGCGGCGCGCGCACGGTGGCTGAGCACGGCCTTTGCGACAGGGCCCAACTGGCCGAAAGAGCGATGGTACTCGGGCAATTCGAACAGCGGGTCGTAACCGAAGCCGGCCGATCCGCGAGGCTCGGGCAGAATCCGGCCCCGGCATGTCCCGCAGCTCTCCGCCCGTACCGTGCCGGAAGCGTCGGACAGCACCATGTGGCACACGTAGCCTGCCCCGCGGTGCTCCAGCGCCACGCCCGCAAGTCGTTCGAGCAGCCGTTGATTGTTTGAGGCGTCGGTGGCACCGGGTCCGGAGAACCGGGCCGAGTACACGCCGGGCTCGCCGTCAAGCGCGTCCACGGTCAGACCGCTGTCTTCGCCCAGGACCCAGCAGCCCAGATGCCGTGCTTGCGCAATCGCCTTCTTGGTCGCGTTTTCGGCGAATGTCTTTCCGTCTTCGATCACCTCGATTCCGCCGACGAAGTCGGCCAAGGTGCGTACTTCGACGCCAGCGGGAGCGAACAGCCGGGCAAGCTCCTGCCCCTTCTTCCGATTGGTGGTTCCGAGAACGATCAACCGCCCCGTTTCTGCGCCGTCAAAGACCATCGATTGAACTCTCCGGGCACGGTGTCGCGAAAACCGCGACAGGTTGCGATGAATGGTGTCCAAAACAACCGCCCGCGGTTTACCACAATGCGGTCTGGCCGCTCAAGGCGGCGCTGATCGATCGCTTGGGCACCTCGACGGGAAGGGGCTGAATGTCGAGTGGGATGCCCACAATGGTCTTCAGGGCCATGGCGCCGGGCGGCTGGCCCGGGATGTTCGCCGGCTGGGAAGCGAACTTCTGCATGAGACCGTGGATCGCAGGATTGATCTCCATCTTCCCGTCCGGGCGCGGCGTGCCCACCGAATCGAAGCTCCCGACAGTGACAATGCTTGCGTACCGATCGTGAAACTGATAGGCGTCGTACCCCATCATCCTCAGCGCCAAGCACAGCCGGTTCGCCTTGTCGGCTGCATCGGCCAGCGAGCTGTTCAACGCCTGGTCGCCCCGTTCGACCGCCTCGATCTCGTCCTGCTTGATCAGGGTCCGGCCCTTGAACGTGGCCACTTGCACCGTGTACCGGCCGGGACAATCGAGCAAGCTGTGTTTTACGCCGGCGTTCCATTCCAATACCTCGGGCTCAACGCCCTTGGGCGCGAAATACTCCCTGGGCAAGAGCGGGTTGGTCGTGACAAAGGCCTTGCTCAACGGCCCCGCCGAATCGGGATCGCGGTTGAGCTGGCTTGCCAGGGCCCGCCATCCGGCGAGGTTTCGTGCAGTCGGCCGCGACTCGCTGACTTCCAGGCACTCCGGTGTCGATTGCTTCAGCCGCTTGAGTGTTCGCTGCGCTTCCGGATCATCCACCGTCGGATAGTCGCCCACAAGAACAGCGATCTCATCAACCGTGTTGCCTCGCCGGTAGCGCATCTGAACCGCGCCGCCAAGCCGATTCAGCCCCCGCCCTTCGGCCGCCTCCAAATCGAAGTGCATGCGGTGCGTGTATGCCGGCAGCTTGTACCGCCTGCGCAACTCCAAAACCAGTTCGTGTGCCTGTTCTTCGGCCCCATCCCCGGAGAACGTGCAGGCAAGAATGGTCCACGGGCCGTTTCCTTCCGTAAGTTGATAGTCTTTGCTCGGATCGGCTTCAACGCGGTCCCTAGTGACTAGCGAGAGCCAAGGGGGGGCTGCCAGCACAGCGCCGGCAAAGAGCCAGCATGACAGAACTGCCGAGGACACGGTTTTAACGCCTGCCATCTTCAAACTCATGGTCGAAGTCCTTTCCGACATAACCGATTCGGGTTACTGCTCCGCGGCGGCGGATGGTAGCAGAACCCCACTTTCAAAACCAGCCCGATTGGGCAAGAACGCTGGAAATATGGGGAAAATGGGCTTTCAACCGAATTGGCCCCCTAGCCGCCGGGCTCCGATCTGCTAGACTTGTGTAACCAGCGACGGACCCCCCCCGGTTCTTGCTGCGCCGCGTCTACAATGTCCGCTGCCCCCCAACAGCAGCAGGCTGGTCCCCGAGAACTCCTTTCGGGAGATTGCAGGCCGGCGCCATCGCTATTTGCAGCGTACTGAGGCTGTAGCTCAGTCGGTAGAGCAACGGACTTTTAATCCGTAGGTCTTGGGTTCGAGCCCCAACAGCCTCATTTGCGTAAGGTATTCTGGCATTAGGTGCCTGCAATGCCCTACGTACGCGAGATTAACCAAATTGACGAGTTGCCCGACCTGCGGAAGGAGTGGACTGCATTGCTGCAGCAGACTCCGGACGGGTCCGTTTACCACTCTTGCGAGTGGCTGGAAGCGTATGGGCGGCATTTTGGCCAAGGCATGCGATTTCGTGTGCTGGTCGTCGGCGAGCCTGGGCACGTGGAGGGCATCTTGCCCTTGGTGGTCTATCCCGAGCGGACGCGGGTGGGCCGGCTCCGCGTGCTGAGCTATCCGCTGCACGATTGGGGCTCTTTCTATGGCCCGATTGGTCCCGACCCGGCCGGAACGCTGCTGGCGGGGCTTACGCACATCCGGTGCACCCGCCGCAACTGGGACTTCATCGAGTTGCGTTGGTGTGGCGCGCCTGGTACCGATCTGCGTCACACCGAGGCGGCCATGCGTTCCTCCGGAATGCAGGCATACGCAACGATATGGGACCGGACGGCAATTATCGACCTCCGGGGCGACTGGGCAACCTATTTCGCAGGGCGGAACCGTGCCCTGCGGAACAACTTCCGGCGCCGGCAGAAACGGATTGCCCGGTACGGGGAACTTCGCTTCGAACGCTATCGCCCCCGAGGCGAGGCGTTTGGCGACGCAGATCCCCGCTGGGATCTGTACGAGGCATGTGAGCGACTCGCCGGGCGGAGCTGGCAAGCGTCGGCACGTGACGGCACCACCCTGTCCAGCGAGTCAATTCGCCCATTCCTTCGCGAGGTCCACGAGCTGGCCGCCCGTTTGGGCGCGGTCGACGTTAACCTGCTATGGCTCGACAATCGGCTCCTGGCGTTCGCGTACAACTACCATTGGCAAGGGTACGTAAGCGGTTTGCGGGTTGGGTTCGAGCCGGAGTACGCGCACGAAGGCGTGGGCAGCCTGCTATGGACCATGTCCATTCGCGACAGTTTCGATCGGGGTGACCGCATCTACGACATGGGCGCCGGATCGCTCGAGTGCAAACGACACTATCGGACCGACGAGTTGCCGATCTTCCGGTTCGGACACTATCCCCCATCCGCGCCGCGAGCCCAGGTCCTGCGACTTCGCCGCTGGACCCAGGGATACTTCCTGGGCGAGGACGCCGCGCTGGCGCTTTGCCAGGGTTCCAGCCTGTCGCGCCGGCCGCCTTCAGGATAGTGCGGCCGGAGCGCGACAAGCGGCACAGCCGGGGGGAGGCCAAGTCTCGGCGGTGCGACGGGCCGGGTTCCGCGCCGACCCGCATGGGAGGGCTATTGCGGCGCCGGTGCGTAGGTTGCCGGCCCGGGCATCATCGTCGCAGGCGGCGCGCAACAGGGATCGCTGATTACCGCGTTGGGTGGACATTCGGACGGGCAAGTGATCACCGACGTTTCCTGCGCCGGGCCGCGCCACAGCCAACGGCCGCAACGGCAACCGACGGTGCTGGACGCCAGAAGCACAACCGCCGTTAGAATCAGAAGCTTCTTCATAACTCGTATCTCCAGTCGAGTCGAACACGTTCCATTGCACAAGGCTCATGGTAGAACAACTCTACACCACGGCGAATGATGTGCAAATTCAACCGCGCGGATTTTTTTCAACATCTCCCGCAGCTTCCCGCATCCTCGGCGTTTACTGCAAGCTACGCTCCTTATAGAGCCGTGCGGGAAATCACGAGAACATGCAGAACTCCCCGACTCCCGGCCGCTTCTTGGTTGCCCGAACAGTAGAGAAGAAGAGTGGAAGTCAATGATTAACACCCTCCCTGCAACCCCCGCAACACGTCTCGTTCGGCGGACTCTCCTTGCCGGCGTAATCCTCACAGTATGCACCCCCGCGTGCGCCGAGCCGACTGAGGCGCAGGTGTGGCTGATCAGTACGCGGTCTGCGCCGCGCAGTGCTGCTTTAGCGCCCGCCGACGCCCGCATTCGCTTCTGGCGTATGGAGGGGAATACATGGGCTCCGGCCGACCGCCAAGCGTTCCATGCCGCGGGCCGCGCCGGCGTGCCGAACGTCTTTCTGATCCACGGCAACCGGGCGGGCTCCCACGACGCCGTCCAGGCCGGCTGTTCCTTGAATCGGCTGCTGCGGAGTGCCAGACCGGGACGTCCCTTCCGTCTGGTCATCTGGTCGTGGCCCAGCGAACAGGTTTGCCGCGGTGTGCGAGCCGATGTGCAACTGAAAGCCCACTACAGTGATATCCAGGCTGTATACCTGGCCGAATGCCTCCGTGAACTGGCTGCCGACCAGCCGGTAACGCTCATCGGTTATAGTTTCGGCGCGCGGACGATTACGGGAGCCCTGGAGCTGGCCGCCGGAGGGCGCGTGACCCGATACCGGCTAGAGGAACCGCTGTCGCCGCGAGAGGCTTCCTGGCGAGCGGTTCTCGTTGCCGCAGCACTCGACGCCCACTGGCTCTCGCCGGGCCAACGCAACAGCCAGGCCCTGAGGCATCTGGACCGACTGCTGGTCATCTCGAACCCGGCCGACAGGGTAATGCGACTCTACCCGCGCATGTACGGCCGGCGCGGACCGGACGCACTAGGCTACCACGGCTGGGGCTACTCACTGAACCCGGTGGACCGCGACAAGGTCCAAAGGCTTGACGTAAGCTGCTCCGTGGGCAGGGAGCATGGTTGGTGGTCGTACTGGCGCTCCGGTTCGCTCCGTGCTTCCTTGGTGGAATACGCCTTCGGCGGGCAGTAAGGGCCTAGGCAGCCGTCACGTCGGAGTCAATAATAGTGCGATGATTGGCCAGCAAGCGTTTCTTAACGGCAAATTCATTCCTGCATCGGCGATGCTCATCTCGCCGACCGATGCCGGGTTCGTTCTGGGCACTACCGTTGCGGAGCAACTGCGCACGTTTCGTGGCGAGTTGTTTCGGCTCGAGGATCACCTCAGTCGCCTCGATCACTCCCTTGCCGTCGTGGGAGTCCAGCTCGAAACGGAACGCGACCGGTTGGCCGCCACCGCCCGCGAGTTGGTTGCCCATAACTGGGCCCTGCTCAGTCCGAACGAAGAGCTTGGGCTCTCGATGTTCGTTACACCGGGAGCTTACCGCACTTTCGTGCCCGATGCTCCGACTGCGCCGACGTTCGGCATGCACACCTACCGGCTGCCGTTTTCGCTTTGGGCTGAGAAATACGGCAATGGGCAAGCTTTGGTCACGGCTTCCATCCGGCAGGTGCCTTCGGCCTGCTGGCCGACCGATCTGAAATGCCGCAGCCGGATGCACTACCATCTGGCCGACCGGGAAGCCGGAATCCGCGAACCCGGCGCCCGGGCCCTATTGCTTGACCTCGATGGCCGGGTTTCAGAGGCATCGACTGCCAACATCCTGGTCTACCGCCGTGACGAGGGGCTCATCTCGCCACCCCTGGAACACATTCTGCATGGGATCAGCCTGGATGTAGCCTTCCGTTTAGCCACGGAACTGGGCATTGACACCGTCTTCCGGGGCCTCACACCTGCCGACGTTGTGGGGGCCGATGAGGTCATGCTCAGCAGCACGTCGCCATGCCTGCTGCCGGTAAACCGCCTGGACGGGATGCCTATTGGCACCGGCAGGCCCGGCGAGGTGTTTCGCAGTCTCATCACGGCCTGGGGGAGGTTGGTAGGCGTCGATATTGTGGCGCAGGCTGAACGGCATTTGACAGCAGGTCATCCGTAACCAAGAGTTTACATATACCCCTTTCTGCTGGAGGTATTCCCAATGAGCCGCCGAATCCGCGCCACCAGACTCTCGTCTCACCGAGGCGCCATCATCGTCATGGCTGCGGTACTGATTACGATCTTGCTCGGAATGGTGGCGTTCGGACTGGACCTTGGGCTTGTCGTGCTCGTGCGCACCCAGTTACAGGCAGCCGCCGATTCTGCCGCAATGGCCGGCGCGGCATCGATGGGCCTGCCGCGCGACCAAATGGTTGCCGTTGCGCAGGAGTTCGCTGCCTATCACAAGGCAGGTGGGCGGGAAGTCAATCTCTTGGCGTCCGATATCGAGTACGGCACGTGGGATGCGACCGTGCGGCAGTTCACGTCGTCGAACACCCCGGGAAATGCGATTCGGGTCACCACGCGAGTGGACGAGTCGACCGGTGGCGAGGCCGCCATGTTCTTCGGGCGGGTATTCGGGCGCATGTCGTTCTCGCAGCGAGCTTCGGCCGTGGCCATGGCCAACCCGCGCGATATCGCCTTCGTCGTCGATCTCTCCGGCTCGATGAATGATGATACGGAACCCTGTTGGTCCACCCCTGAAATCAACCGGATCTTCGGCTCTGAGGGCTATCCGAACATCGGCAACGAATTGATGCAGCAGGTATACGAAGACTTTAACTTTGGAGTCTTTCCGGGCTTGCAGGAGCACATCGGGCAGTTTGCCGGCATCGTAAATAATCAAAATACCTATGCAAACTTGACGAAGGACAACGGACCGCTCACCGCCAGCAGCGTTCCGGCACAGTACCGAATTCGTTCCACCGACAACGAATCCACGCGAAAGACGAAGGCCTACTCGGCCATTATCGATTATCAGCTCGCCCGGCTCATGCCAAACGCACTTCCGCCTCCTACTGTGCAGAACTACGCGTATTGGGAGAAGTACATTGATTACGTATGCCGCTGGACCACCGTATCCGGACGCGGCACGCTGCCGCCGGGGCAGGACCGGAATCGCGTAGTCACCGGGTTCAACAACCCGAACCGTGATACGTATCCCCGTGCCGGTAACGCGAGCGCCTATCAGAACATGCTGGGATACCGCACCTACGTGCAGTTCATGATGGATCACGGCCGGGACGAGCCGGTGGTGGGCAACCAGTACGCGCCCATTTCGGTCCACAGCCCGTATTGCCCCTGGCACCCTGAATCGACTGCTGGAGGAACATTTGTCTTCCCGCCGCGCGAGCAACCGACCCACGCCGCGCGCCGCGCGATGATTGCGGCCATGCAGGTAGTCAAAGAACGGAATGCAAGCATTCCAGACCACCAGCAGCGCGACTGGGTTTCCATTATCGGGTTCGATACTCTCACCAGCGGCGGGCCGGTCATCGAGCAGCCGCTCACCGGCGACTACGATGCCGCCATGCTCGTTAGTACGCGCCTTCAAGCGGTAGCCGACCTCCGGGCTTCCACGTCCACAGAAACGGGGCTAATCGTCGCTCGCGAACACCTGGCGCCCGAAAGCGAAGGTGGCGCCGGGCGCCGACAAACGAACAAAATCGTCGTCCTGCTGACCGACGGCGTTCCCAACCTGTACTCAAGCAGCCGATCGGAAATCGACCGCTACATCAGCGACAACCCCAATCCAGACTTCTACTCGGGAGGAGCTTACGCGTTCAACGGCCCCCTCATGCAGGCCGGACAAATGCAGACTGGCCGTTGGCAACTGTTTCCGGTAGGCCTGGGATTGGGTACCGATTACGGCTTCATGGATCGAATGGCGCGCATGGGGGGGACGGCCAATGACAATGGCCAGAGTCCCCGCGGGTCCGGTAATCCGGCCGAATATGAACGCCGGCTGACGGAGATTTTCGAGGAAATCATTACAAGCCCACAGGTCCGGCTTGTTCAGTAGCATTCCGCTTGACTTCGCTACGGAGCAACCTATCTAAATACAGGAGTCCTGGTGAACCGCCAACGGCGGCGGCGCGCAATCCGCATGGGCAGCGGTGCGGTATGCGCCGACCTGCCAGGAATGTACATGACGCCGTAACCCCGTTAGAATTACCACTCGGCCTCCCGCAAACCGAAGAACCACCCGGAGCCTTCCCCGTATGCCTGTCGTGGCAGTTGACCTGCTGTTCGTTGTCCTCATTCTCGCGATGGGCTTCGCGCTGGGATGGTGGTTGCGCAGCCGCGGCCCGCAAGCCCGCCAGGTGCAACCGGCCGACGAAGTCAAGCAGGCTCGCGAAGTCCTGGGCCGGTTACGCGATTTGGCCACGCGTGTGGCCAGCGACGTTGGCGCCCACACCCATCGTGTTGAGGCCATCAACTCGCAGTTGAATGCCGCAACCGGTACGGAGCACGAGGCGGTCGTGCAGGCGGTGGCACAACTGATCGAGGCCAACACGCGCATGCAAGGACAACTCGGCTCCGCCGAGGAAAGGCTCAAAGAGCAGGCCGAACTGGTTGAGCAGCATGCGAAGGCCGCCCGGACCGATGCCCTGACGGGCCTGGCCAACCGCCGTGCCTTCGACGAAGAGATGCAGAGCTGCATGGAGCGATACCGGAAGCTGGGCGAAACGTTTTCCACCGTCATTTTCGACGTGGACCATTTCAAGAAGTTTAACGACACCTACGGGCATCAAGCTGGTGACGACGTGCTGCGGTTGATGGGTGAGCTGCTTCGTGCGGCGGCCCGCAAGGGCGATTTCGTTGCCCGCTATGGCGGCGAAGAGTTCGCCATGATCCTCCCACACACCCCGGTCATCGAGGCGAAGCTGAGCGCCGACCGAGTGCGGCGCCGGATTGCCGACCACGGGTTCCGCTGCGACGAGCAGGAACTGCGAGTGACAGCGAGTCTCGGCGTTGCCCAAGTGTTCCAGGGCGAGACCGTGTCGCATCTGATCGACCGTGCCGACGCAGCGCTTTACGCCGCAAAGGAGGCCGGGCGCAACTGCGTGTACTGGCACGATGGCACCAACATTCACCCCCTGCTCACACAGGATCCCGCCGCAACTCTCCACGCAGAGGCCGCTGCCGGGCCGCCTGCCACCGTTACCGAGCCGCGGCCCACAGAGCCGCCGCCGCAAACCTCGCGTCCCAATGCATGGCATTCCCCCGCTCCGGACCAATGCGATCCAGAGAAACATCCGGACGGGAAGACGGTCGTCGGCCAGATCACAATGTCGAACCGCACCGAGTTCTGTATCATACTCGCGAAGCGGTTGGCCGAGTGGCGCCGAGGCGGCGCTACGCCCTCGGTTATCATGATCCGCATTGACGATTTTGGGCGAATTGCCGGCAAGTATGGCGAGCGAGTAGGTTCTCTGGTGCTCAAGGCAACGGCGCAGTTCCTTAACGCCGCCATCCGCGATATGGATATGGTGGCGCATTACGACACGGCAACCTTCGCCGTGCTCTTCCCCGGCACCTGGCTGGCAAACGTCATCGGCATTGCCGAGCGGCTCCGCGAGGCCATCGCACGCTGCTGCCTGCCGACGGATCGCGGGCAACTGAAGTTCACCGTGAGTATCGGCGGCGCCAAGGCGATGGAATCGGACGATTCGAAGCGGCTGCTCCAGCGCACGGAAGACGCCCTCGTGGCCGCCAGCGAGGCCGGCGGCAACTGCTCGATGTTCCACAACGGCGCCTGGTCCGAAACCGTCTCGGCCGCCATGGAGCGGGTCGAAGAATAGCTGCTTACTGCACGACCAGAAATAAGTTGGCCAATTGCAATGTAGTAGGCACACGCCGTGTGCCGTTCGCGAATTACGGCACACGGCGTGTGCCTACTACAATTTGTCCAAGCTATTTCTGAGCGCACGCTTACTGCACGACCACGCAGCCCAACACGTTCCCTCCGGCGCAACGGAGGAGCGGCACCGCTTCCCGTGCAGCCCGACGCGCGGTCGAGTGCAAACGTACGACCAAGTAAACGCCTTCGCAATGGCGGGCCATCGGGGCCACTTCGGGGCATTGCAGCGACGAAGCGTGGATGAGAACCAGCCGATAGTGGTCCCGCGCCTCGGCAAGCAGCCGATCCAAGTTGAGCCGGCTCGGACGCGGCCCCGCCGGCGTCGAAAACGGGACGGCAGGCAGTAGATCGACCCTCGGCAGGACTGTGCGGCGTACGACCTCCTGCCAATCCGCCGCGCCGCTGAGTACGTCGGTCAGCCCGCGTGAGGCTTCCACTCCCAGCCGGGAGGCAAGCACCGGACGCCGCAAGTTCGTGTCGATCAGCAGCAGGTTGCCTTCGAGTCGCCGGACAAGCGACATCGACAGCGGCACGAGCAAGTCGGCCCCCAGATTGTCCGAGTCGGGCGAGGTGAACAGGAAGCACGCCGGCTGCCCCGGCGCCATGGCCCGAAGCACCGTGCCGGCAAGGTCGCCCAACGGATCGGCCAGTAATCCTTCCTCTTCCTCCACGCAGGTCCGACGAACCGGGCAGGACGGTACACCGGCCCCGGATATTCCACGATCCGGGTCGGATGATCCCTCAAACTCGGCGCCGGCCGCCGCCCATTCGACAGTTGACTCCTCCAACGCCTCGGCGGCAGCCGCTTCGGCTTCCACCAGCAGCACTTCCATTGCAGAGGAATCGCGCACCGGATCGCCGTCTTCGCGGGAGGCAGATTCCCTCACAACCGCCGCATCTGCCGCCGCTTCGCACGACACACCCGCAGGCTCGACCTCCCGCACTTCGGAAGCCTCTTCCTGCGGCGGTACCGGACTCCAGCGTTGGTGCGACTCGATCTGCCGTAGCGCATCAAGCATGCGGCCCATGCAATCTCTCCCCAAGAAAGCGGCACCGTGGTTTGGGCTAACCCGGATCATTCATGACGATGTAGGGTGGTGACAAGCAAGCCAAGACCCTGGTGGGCCTTCGATCGCTTGGCCGGACCTGCTTTCAGCGCACGACGTGCAAACCACCCCAGGCGAGGCTTGCGCAGGCCCACCAAGAACTTACGCGACCTTGTCCCTACATGAATAATCCGAGCTAACCCTTCCGCAACGCTGCAAACAACCGCGAGTATTTCGGACGCGGTCCCGCTGACACTCGGCAAACCGCCGGCGCCCGCACGGGCGCCAAATCGGGTTCCGTGCAAGACGATTCGTCCGCGCCGTCGGCGCTGCCAGGCAGCTCCCGATCCTCCTCGCAACTGTGTTCTCCACAACCTGCCGTGCACTGCTCCACCGTATGCGCCGGGCTGGACTTGGCATCCTCGGCAAGCGCGCCGACCAATTCGTGCGCCGCAAACTCCGTGTCGCAGGCATCGGAAACCTCGGCCGCGGGCACGTGCCGTTCGATGGCCGGATCCGCTGCTGAGTCAACGCACCCCGGGTCATCACCGCCGTCCACGGCGTCCACGGCATCGAACTCGGTCGCGGCGTCTGCCGCCGGCCCGGCGTCCGGTTCCGGAAAGTTCGCTCGGCCCAGCGTGCCCGGCCAGTCGTCGACAATCTCCTCCTCTGCGAACTCCTCGCCGAAGGGGTTGTGCGGCTCGTCGAATCGCAATTCGACTTCCGGGCCAATGGAGCCAGCCGGCTCAAACTCGCCATCTTCCGAATCGACCTCGCCGAGCATGTGTTCGATCCGGTCGACCTGGCCCTCGATATCCGGCTCGGTCTCGGTCGAGATGCGCAACACGGGGATGGTGTCGGGGGTTTCTTCCACCTCGTCCGCAGACGCACCCGCTTCGTCGTCAAGCCGGCCGAATTCAATAATGTCGCCGGAGTCGCTGCTGTGGCCCGTCTCACCGTTCCACGGCGTCGGCAATTGCTGCAAGTCGGCCCACGCCTCCTCAATGTGCGCCGGGCTGATTTCCCGATGCCCAGCCGCGCATGCGAGCAGGAGCGCGTGATCGCACACCTGGTTGATCAGACGCGGCACGCCGTCGGTCGCACGGTACACTGCCTGGCACGCAAGCTCGGGAAAGACGGATTCTCCACGACCGCCCGCCAGCCTGATTTGCGCCCAGATGTATTCCTGCGTCTCTCCGGCACCCAACGAACTGAGATAGCACCGGGCAGCAATGCGCTGATTGAAGGAATCGAGTTTCGGACTCGCGAACCGCTCTTCCAGCACACAGCCGCCGACCAGCACAACTCGCACCCACGGCTTGCCCTCGTGGGCAAGGTTCGTGGCCATGCGCAGTTCGTCCAGGAGGCGAAGCGGCAGCGTGTGGGCCTCGTCCACCAGCAGCAGGATGCCGTTGGGACATTCGTCGCTGAGCATAATATAATCGGCCAAGGCCAGGCGGGCTTCGCCCTCGTCCAGCCCGCGGTACGGTCGGCCAAGCTCGTAGAGGATCGCTTGAAGCAATGCCCGGCGTGAGTCGAACCGGCCACTGGCCAGAAGTACGACGCGTAGCTGATCGCTCATCTCCTCGGCCAAGACGTGGCAGAGCATGGTCTTGCCCGTGCCGGACGGTCCGATAGCCAGCCCCGGCCCTTCGGCACGGCGGATGCACCGCACCAAGGTCGTCCGCGCAGCCTCGATCGCCTCGCCGGGGAAGTACCCGTCGGCGTTCGGGACCACCGGGAAGGGACGCTTTCGGAACTCAAAAAAAGGCTCGTACATGACCTATATTGCCTATGCCGCCCCCCATGCTTGCTCTACGGTTTCCGCAGAACCGGCGTTGCTTGCCGCAGTGAGCTTCAGGTATCCATCAAGGCAGAACGGACGTAACGGATCGGCCCTCTGCTCTTGGTGTTCTTTGTAGGATTTTCGGTCTCCAGCGGGCGTAGCCTGTCCTATGCCAGGCTCGACCTGGGCGCACTGGCCCGTATGTTGAAATCGGCATAACCGGCGCAAAGGCTGAAACCGGAATTGCATACAGCCAGGCGGGGGCCGCACGCGCTGCGTACACGTAGACCAACCGACCCGCGTTCAGCCAGCAATGGCTTGGTATAGTAGGCCAAGGCAGCCGGCAATGAGAACCGTGCCCCCGGCGCAGGACGCCAGCCGCAGCCATCCCCGATGCCGGCCGGAAGCGGCCGGCTTGAGCCCCGGCAAGGTAACCGTCGCGACCACCGGAACGCCCAGATTGGGCGACACCTGGTCCACCGACCCGAGTGTTCGTTCCATGCCGGCGCCCGTGGCGAACATGCCGACGCCAACCATCATGGCGATGCCGGCAAGGAGCGAGGTGGACAGTAGATGCCTCAGTTCCACGTCGGCCGGCGTTACCTCGACCGTCGGAGAGAAGACAATATCCATCTTCGGTTCCCGCACATGATCCGACCAGGCGCCCCGCTCCGCCGCGGCAAGCTCTTCGTACCGGGCGTGGGCCCGTTCGGCTTCACGAGCCAACCGATCGATTTGCCGGCGGACTTCGGCATGTTGCCGGACAGCCTGTCCCGAATCGATGGCTCTCTCGTTCCTGGGTGCAGGCTGCCCGAGTTGGAGTTCCGCCTTTTGGCGGTCTTCCCTTTCCGGCTGAAGCCGGGACTCCAACGAGGTGCCGTTCGCACCGGAAAACGGAAGAGCCGAATCGGTTTCCGATTCTGAGACCGGGACCGGGGACCTTGCCGCAAACTGTGTAGCCGGCTGAGGGCCGAATGAGGTTTCTTCCGTGGCGGGCGCAATCCATTGTGGTACGCCCGACAATGCCTGCTGAGCTTCCACCAACTCGTCGTCCAACGCCTGCACTTCGGGATGGGCAGGCGTCCGGTCGACAAGCAGTTCAGCATGGCGCCGCTGAAGCCAGGCCAAGCGTTGTCTCAACCGCGACCACTCCGGATTCTCGACCTGGAACGCAGGGACCGGCGGAGAAACCTGCATGGGTGGCGAGTGGACCGGCGAGTGATCATTTGCCTTTCTCTCTTGTTCTCGCAGAAGCTGGTCAATGAACTCCTGCCGCTGCGTTTCCGCGTGCTGCCACTCCCGCCGTGCCTCTTCGGCAGCCATTGCGGCGCCGGTGTGCGCTTTTTCGGTACGGCGCCGCCACTCGCGGCGGAATGTTTCGGCATACTCCCCTGCAACGGCCAGCAGCAATGCCGACGCCCGCTCCCGATCGTGGTCGGTATAGGACAGACGTATTCGCATCTCGCCGGCCCCGCCCTCCTCGCGTGCAACCTCGAGCCCGGCCTGAAGTTGGTCCATCGCAGCGGCGGACGAAGTGCCGTCGCGAACCGCGTCGTCTGCGGCAACCGGTAGTGCCGGACGAACCGCGCGGGCGAGGCTCTCTGGGGAGCGGATTTGCTGCTCGGCGCGTGCAAGGAGATCGTCGCTCGGAGAGCTGTGCGGCGCCTCCGCCACCTCAGGGAGCAGCTCGGCGTGACGAATCGATGCGGTCGCCTTGAAGGCTGGTCCCGTCTCGGCACGGCTACCCGCGACATGGCCCCAATGGTATACCAGCCCACTGGTCACTACGAACACGGTCACCAGGAGCACGGTATTGACCGACCAGGGCGACGGCGATACGGTCAGCCTGGTTCGATGCTTCCGGTAGAATGCCATATCGCCACCCTGCGTGAGTAATCCCACTTAATCGGCATCGACTTCCCAGCCGCCGCATCTTAAGCACGTTTCCGCGCTTGCACGAAATCGCTTCATTCGCCATGATATACTCATGTTCCGGATCAAGATTTGCGGAATCACATCGGTTGTCGACGCCCTGGCCGCGGCACAGGCGGGAGCCGATGCTGTTGGACTGAACTTCTTCCCCGGCAGCAAGCGATTCATTGATCATCAGCGGGCGCGGGAGATCGTCGAGGCACTCCCGGACCTGGTCAAAGTGGGCGTCTTCGTGAACGCCGGCGAAGACGATATCCGGCGCGCGTCCGACTTGCTCGGGCTTGATGCAATACAACTGCACGGCGACGAGCCGGCCGGGTTCCTCGCCCGACTGGCCGACCTGCCGCTGGTGCGTGCCTTCCGGCTTGACGCCCGCGGCTTCGCCCCCATCGACAGCTACCTGTCGGCATGTGCCAACTTGGGCGCCTTGCCTCGCATGATGCTGCTCGACGCTTGCGTGCCGGGACAATATGGCGGCACGGGGGCAACGCTCGACTGGTCGCCGCTCGGCCGCACGGCAGGCTCGTCCGATCGCCCTCCGATAATCCTTGCCGGCGGCCTCACCCCGGCCAACGTCGCCACCGCCATCCACCGCGCCCGCCCCGCCGCCGTCGACACGGCCGGCGGCGTCGAATATGCGCCCGGCAAGAAGGACCACACGTTGATGGCCGCGTTCGTGGCAGCCGCGCGGGCGGCGTTTGACGACTGCCAGAACGCAGACAATGACGGTTGACCGGCTCTCGATTTCTTGGGTGGCAGTTTTCCAATTCTCCACACTCACCCCCCTCCCCCTGGCCGCGTGACAGACGCCTGCTCTACCCCCCGCGCCACGCCCGACCGCGTCACTGACACCTGAAACCTGACACCTGAAACCTCTTCCCCCCCATCTCCTATCTGCCAACTCCCATCTCTCAAATGGACATATGTATAGGTATCTAAGCCTAGCAGATCGGACGCGGGATAACAAGGCGAAAACATGGGCCGCACGCCGTGGAAGAGTGCAGGAATGGAGTCACAGCGAGCTGGAGTCCCGCCTTCAGGCGGCTTTTCCAACGTTGCTTCTGTCGGCTTTGGCCGACACCTGTATGCCTCCAGTTTCAACTGGGGGTGGACAAGCTGCACCCTTCCCGCAGCAGCCGGCTTCAGCCGGGCTTTTCAATGCGATCGGTTCGGAAGCCCGGCTAGAGCCGGTTCGTTAGAAGCGAGGCTGCTGATACCGCTCCCACCAGTTGAAACTGGTGGCAAACCATGGGTCGGCTGAAGCCGACAATGAGGATGCTCCCAAGTTTGAATCGGGGATGGAGGGATTGACAGCGGGGTTGGCAGGCGGCCAGAATTGGGATGCTGAACGAGCGGCGTTGCGCACTTCCCCCGCGGCTGGGACCCGCGCCTGGACCCAATGAGCCGCGTGCAGGCAACGGCACGGAGTACAACGAGGCGCAGGGACGTTTGGACTGCCCACGATTTGCTCGTACGTCGTGGCAGCTTCAAAGCGTACCGGAAGATGCTTCATGGCCAGAATCTACATCGAAACGACCATTATCAGCTTCTATTTCAACGTTCGCGCTGAACCGGAAATGGTCGCTCGGCAAAACTGGAGCCGCCGGTGGCTCGACACGGCTATGAAAGGGTCAGATGAACTGGTCTCGAGCTTGGCCGTCCAGGCTGAGTTGGAGGCGGGCCAGTACCCGAAGCAAGCGGAGATGCTGGAACTGCTGGGCGCATTTCCGCTGCTGGATTTGAACGAAGCGGTCGCCGAGACCGTCGACGCGTACATTTCCCGGCGCGTCATGCCCAACAATCCGGCAGGCGACGCGCTGCACCTTGCGGCTGCTTCGTTCCATCGATGCGATTTCCTGGTCACTTGGAACTGCCGCCACATTGCCAACGCAAATAAGTTCGCGCATATTCGTCGCGTGAACGGTATACTGGGGATAGGGAATCCCTCGCTGGTAACGCCCCTGGAACTCCTTCAGGAGAGTGCCGATGAATAGCTATAGCGAGGTGCGACGCGTTCGGGCTGCCATGTCCGAGGCGGCCGGGCACAGCGTTCGCCGCTTGATCGCCACCATCAACGAGCGCCGAACGGACGCAGTCGCACGCATCATCGATCCGGGAACGGCGGCAGAACAAAGCGATGCGCCGCAACGGCCGGCACACGGGGCTGCTACTGGCCGGTCAGCTTCGGCCCGGTAGTGGCCGCCATTGGACGGTGACCCGCCGCCGGAGAGAATACGTGCTGACTCCCTGGTACGTTCCGGTTCAAGAACACACCGACTGAAACACGCGGCCGGCGTGGCGCAAGAATTCCACGTCGCCTACCTCGGCCCGGCGCGCCACCTCATCGAGCGACCGAACCGTGTCCGGCTCGAGACAGGCTTCGTAGGGGCGATCGGCCGGATAGACCACCTCGACTTCGACTTCCACGGCGTACTGTCCCCGTTGGACCCAACGTTTCCGCTTTTCGTGTCGCTCGTTCATGCTTGCGTTACTCTATGCCGTCCCAAGAGCCGATGCAAGGCGGCCGCGTTCACTCTTCTTGCGGACCGGTGGAGCAGACGGTTGTTAACTGCCCGTATCGTCCACGGCCGCCTTTGGACCGTCTGGGTTCGCTCCGCCCGGCCCTCCGCTTCTTCCCCGCCGGGCTCGCCCCGGCCGGATGGATGACCTGCCAGCTACCGCCTGCCCCGGCCGGTCCCATGACTGATCAGCTACCCGCCCAGCGCGCTCCCGGCCTTGCACGGAAACCCCACCGCGCAAAAAGGCTCGTGGGGGGGCCGATTGACAGCGGGGTCGGCAGGCAACCACAATTGGGATGCTGAACGAGCGGCGTTAGGTGCTCCCCCCGGCGCTCGGCAGTCGCGCCGGAACCCAACGAGCCGCGCGCGGGCAACTGCGGCGTCCGGCAACGGCAGGGAGTACCACAAGCCGCAACGACGTTCGCACTGACGATGCCGTGCCCGTGGGCACCGTGCGGCCTAGCGGTTGGCGTCCGACAGACGTGGCTCGCTCGCTGGCGCGAGGATCACTCGGCAGAAACCGCGTAACGGATGAGTAAAGATACCCGACCCAAGCGTACTATTCTTGGAGACCCCGGCTCTTTCATGGTATCTTTTAGAACGTCCTAGCACGCCAGGCCGGGCCAGGGGTCGGGACGGGTCGGGAATCTGTACCCCCGCACATGTGGGCAACAGCACGGCAACGTGCGATTGGCCGAGGACGAGTTCGATTCAACGCGGCACCGGCTCTTACCCGCCATCGAACAACTCGCGCTGCGCGCGCAAGGCGGTCTTGCGGGGGCGGGTGGGGGGTGTTTCGAGGGCGTTTTGCGCGTGCAGTTCGGAAACGGGGATCAACGGGCCGGAACAGACGCGGTCGAGCAGGCGGGCTTGGTCGGGTTCGAGGTCGACCAGCAGGCCGAGGACGCTGAGCAGGTCGATCAGGTCGGTGGTGTATTCGGCAAGCCAGTGCTCGGGCTGGACTTCGCCCAGCTTCGATGGCGGGCGGCGGTCGCCCATGATGGGACAGGAACGGTCTTTCTGCCGGTAGCTGAACCATTGCCGCAGCACGTGCTTGCCCGACACTTCGTAGTGCCACACGGCCGGCGGCACGCGCTCGATGTAGCCCTCGCCCGCCAGAAGCCGCTCGCGGGACGGGTCGTAGTCGATCGCCTCGGGCATGGCGCCGGGCGCGTCGGGGATGGCGCCCTTGGCGGGAATGCGCGGGGCGCGGTCCTTCGGCAGGCGGGGCGCGCCCTTCGGGCGCCCCTCTTCGGCCGACGCGAACCGCTCGCCGAACGTGTACAGCCACACCACGCGGCGGCCGAGCCGGATCGCTTCGTCGAAAAGGCCGGCGTCGACCGTGAGCGGCACGCGCAGCCCGGGCTGAACGAGGTCGGGCTGAAAGCGCGCGGTGTGCGCCGGGTGCGCGGCGACCGCCGCCGCGTAGGCCATCACGTCTTCCGCCGCGACGGGCCGACCGTATCGCGCGCTCAAGAACGCCAACAGCGCCGGCCGGACGTTCGACTGGCCCCGGCGAATTATCGTTCGCTTGGGTAGGGTGCCGTCCAATCCTCAGTGACGAGCCCGGGTACTCGCCCAAATCCTTGGTCGTTTGTAACAAGGGTCAGACTGTGGGTAATCGCAATGGCGGCGATCAGCAGATCGTTTGCCCCGATCACTTGACCGCTGGTCTCCAGCGTATCGCGGATCGACGCGTAGTCTCGAGCGGCGGCATCATCGAATGGCAGGGAGCGAAATGGGCTGAGCATGCGTTCGATCCGGGCGACGCGCTCATTGCGTCTCTCATACTTCCTGGCTCCGTGCAACAATTCTGCCCGCACCACCGAGCAGACGACAACCTGGCCGACGGGAATCTGACGCAGTCGAGCTTCTACCGGAGAGGCGACGGATTTCAGGTAGTGAATCCAAGTGTTTGTGTCCAAGAGGTAACGCATTACCACAGCTCCCGCGTTTCCGGGGATCGGTCCGCAGGAACTTCGAGAGGCTCGTCAGCAAAACTGCCTGCGGTCGATTCGAAGTAACCTGCGGGATAGCCCATCGGATCGGCTGCGGGCGACGCGGACGACCGACGTTCCGCCAGTGCCAAAGCATCACGCACCGCCTTTTCCAGCAGAACCGCCGTCTCGTCGTCGAGACGAGCCAGAGCCTCGTTTAAGTCTTGAGCCAACGCATTCATGAGAGCCTCCTTATTCGGACAGCCAAGATCTCCAACCGTAGTCAGCGATAGGAAAACTGAGCTTGCCACAGAATCAAGGATAGACGAGGGAAAATGGAGAAGTCAAGGGGGTGAGCGGGAGAAGGGGATACAGCACCGCCACTCATCCGCTTTCGAACAACTCGCCCTGCCCGCGAGATGCGGTCTGGCGGGGACGGTCCGGCGGTGTTTCCAGCGCGTTTTGCGCGTGCAGTTCCTGCCGTGCCGGCCGTCCGAAGATCATTCGCCTGCCTGGTCGAGGATGGAATGGCGAAGCGAGTCGGCCATGAAGAAACCGAGTTCTCCGACCAGACGGTTCATCCCGGGATCCCCAGCCGAGCTATGGCGGTAAGTCCTCGGCTTAAGGCCAGCCCTGCGGGCTTCACGATTGCACTTGTCTTCTAACCCGGGGTTGCACCTCGCTCGTACCTCGCATCGGCTTCACCCCGGGCTGGTATAGCGGCGTCCCTTCGGGACTGATGCGATGATTTCGGCTCGTCTCAATGCAGCCAGGCTTTCTCCATCGCACCAGGCGGAACAAGAACGGGGGCAAGCCAGCGCGTAGGGTGGATGGTTCCGGCCGCATGTTGCGTCGGTCGAACGGTTTGCCATGATGTCAGCACGCTGCGCCGGCCGGAGGATTGCCTATGCGAAGC
>JAVEUP010000096.1:0-29934 GCA_034005525.1 Thermoguttaceae bacterium
TATCATCGTCAAGAAAGACACAGTGGAGTATCAGGCGTCGTCATTCAAGACCACCGACAACGACATGCTCGAGGACCTTCTCAAGAAGCTTCCGGGCGTAGAGGTCTCATCCGACGGAACCGTTACTGCCAACGGAAAGACTATCAGCAAGATAACTATCGACGGCAAGACGTTCTTCCTGAACGACCCACAGCTTGCAACCAAGAATATTCCGGCGAAGATCGTCGAGAAGGTGAAGGTTCTCGAGAAGAAATCCGACGAGGCTGAATTCACAGGCATAAACGACGGCAACGAGGAGACGGTCATCGACTTGAGCGTCATGAAGGGTATGATGAACGGCTGGTTCGGAGACGTCGCCGCAGGCGGCGGATATGACCTTCGCAATGCCGTATCGGATGAGGAGAGTGCGATTGCGAATCAAAGCACTATTTCGAACAAGCCGCGTTTCCAGGCTTCTGGGATCGTCGCCAGGTTCACTGAGGATACGCAGCTCAGCTTCGTGGGCAATGCCAACAACACCAATAACCGTGGCTTCGCCGATATGGCGGGCAGCATGATGTCCGGAATGCGCGGCGGGCGCGGCATGGGCGGCATGGGCGGCGGCATGGGCGGCGGTGGCGGTGGCGGTTTCTTCAACGTCGCGCCGGAAAGAGTCGGCCAGTTCAAGGTGCCCACCGTATGCCTGGAGCACGGCAAAAGGGACCCGCGACCGGCCATCCCTTACGTTATCCGACCCATTGAGGACTTCACCGACCGCCCGGCAGTCCACTCGCTTTGCCAAATGCTTGGTTCCGGTCAGCTCGACCAGCGGGCGGCACAAGTCGCCGCCTGGATGCTCCAGTGCGACATGAACTGGCAGGAGTTGGCTGCCAAGCGGCTCCGGTTTGCCAACGGAACCAGCAGGCCGTACTTCTCGCCCCTGGAAATCCGAGGCGGTGTCCAGCTTGCCACCATGGCTGTCAAGCAGGCAGAGCAGCAGCAGGATACATCGCCCGGCGCCGAACAAGCGGCGCAGGCAAACTGATCCGGCCATACCGGTCAAATGGCCTGAATCGTCGGCTTCAGCACCCGGCATCCGATCGCTCTGAGGGCCTCCTGAAGGCGCCCGAATGCCCCATCGTCCGGGTATGTGCCAATGATGGCCCCCCCGCTGCCGGCAAACTTGGCGCTTGCGCCACACGCGCGGGCACGTTCGACCATCTGGACCTGCCCGGCAGGCAACGGGCAAATCGAGCGGCGCAGGTCGAAGTTCTGGTCGATCAAGCGGCTGAGTGTTGCCGTATCCCGATCGAGGACAGCCGCCCGTGCCCGCTCCGCAAGACCGGCAAAGGCCTTCATCGCCTCGACTACCGCCGGCTCGCCTTGGTTGAATCGGGCCCGCAAGTTGCCGTGGACAATCTCGGTCGGCTCGCTGACGTTCGCGTCGTAGGCGACGTACAGCGGCGGAAGCAAGGCGGGATCCAGGGGCTCGTAAACCCCGCACTCCAAGCCATGAATCCGCTCCATTCGGTCCTCGGCAAAATCCATGTAGACCAGGCCCTCGTACACCTGGATCACCCGGTCCTGAAGCCCAGCGGCAATGCCCAACTCGTCGCGCTCGACCGAAAGCGCCAATGACGGCTGGACGCGCACTGGGATGTCGATCCCGTAGAACTCCATCAGGCATCGCAGGGTGGCCACGATGATCGCGCTGGAGCCGGCCAGGCCGACCTGCCGCGGGATATTGCTCTGATACCGGACGGCGAATGTGCCGTCGTGCAGTTTCAGACCCTGCTGGCGGCAGTAATCGACAAACCGCTTAATGGTGGCCTTGACCAGTCGGACGCCTCCGTAATAGCCGTGCAGCCGCACGTCCTGCACCAGGCCGTCGACGCTTTCGAACCGGCTCTGATCGTTGTGGCTCCACACCACCTCGACCTCGTCCCATTCGTACAGTGTGACCTCGGCATGAAACTCCCGGATAACCAGCGAGAGCGTCTTGCCATGGTAGCCGTCGGACGGATTGCCCATCAATCCGGCCCGGGCGAACGCTCGTTTGCGGATGAGCAGCATGGCAATTCCTCTCAGCAACCGAGCAATGTCTGGAGTCTCTTCCGCAAAGCGTCGCCCGACTGGGCGTCGGCCAGTGCGAACTCGGCGAAGGCCAGGAAGTAGCTTTCGAAGTTGCCGATGTCGAAGCGCCGCTCGTTAGAGCCCAGCCGCAAACCCAGCACGCGCCGGCCCTGCTCGATGAGCATGCGGATGGCGTCGGTGAGTTGGATTTCCCCGCCTTTTCCGGGCCGAGTGGCGGCAAGGCAGTCGAAGATGGCGGGGCTGAACACGTAGCGGGCGGCGACGGCAAGGTTGCTTGGGGCCTCCGCCAACGACGGCTTTTCGATAAGATCGGCCAGTTCGAAAACCTCATCGACACGGCCCTTCGGTTGCGCAATGCCGTAGTGAACCACCTCTTCGTGCGGAACCTCCTCCAGGGCCACGATGGCGTCTGCTCCCGACGTACTGAATTGCTCGATCATGGTTGCCACCGCGCGCGACCCGGCATTCAGGCCGATAATCGAGTCGCCCAGCGCCACGACGAACGGCTGGTTGCCGACAACCGGCCGCGCACACAGGATCGCGTGGCCAAGCCCGAGTTGCCGCCGTTGCCGCGTGTAGAAATACTCGATGTCCTCCCGCTCGAAGGCCAGTTCCGCCAGCAACTCCTCCTTGCCCGTCTCGCGCAGGTTGGCGATCAGTTCCGCGTCGATGTCGAAATGGTTCTCGATGGCCGTCTTGCCCGGCCCGGTCACGAACAGCAGCCTGCTGATGCCGCAACGGTTGAGTTCCTCAACCACGTATTGCACGACCGGTTTCCGACCGACCGGGAGCATCTCCTTCGGCTGGCTCTTCGTCAACGGCAGCAGCCGGGTACCGCGGCCGGCAACCGGCACAACAGCGAGATCGACCGACATATCGAGAATCCTTCCTGGTTGGTAAAGGCTCGAGGGGGCGGGAGTGGGGGGGCAATTGGTCTCGTTTTCACCCACTTGTCGTCTCCCCGAACGTGCCGATTCCTATTGCCACTGGCTGGTCCGGTTCTTTGGAGTGCGGCGGCTTGACGCCGCTTTGGCTATGCTTTTCTTTCTCTCTGCGCCTCCAACGGCCACCGTGCGCAACGCCAAAGCTGATGCAAAACCAAAGCGGCGTCAAGCCGCCGCACTCTAAAAAGAAGGCAAGGACGCACCGAAATGCGGTCCCCAGCTTAACGCCGCGACCGATTGGCGTCAAGGCGAACGACCGACGCGGAGAATCTGGCATTCTCCACTGTTGCGGGGAACCGGAACAACCCGCCCATCCATGGTTAACTCGACCGGGCCGGCTGTCTCGTCGAAATCGGTGCGGCGGACCAGCACCCGATCGCCCAACCGCAGGCCGGAGACCACTGGGCCGGGTTGTGTGGGCACGTCGAAGGTGACCGGCTCGCCTTTGTCCAGAAACTCCTTGTACTGAAGCGCCGCGGCGTACACTTCCTGAACGAGGCGGGTTTCTTTAGCAATCTCGTCGCGCATACACCACATGGCCAGCCCGTCGTGGCCGCGCAACAGGATATGCCACAGGAGTTCCTGGTACGCCGCCTCACTGAACTGCTGCACGTGCGGCTGGGCGTCCTTCGGCGGCGCCGTGGTATGCCAGTGGACGAAGGTGATCAGTGGCGTGGAAGGTCCGGTGCTCCGGCCTGCGTTGCTGGCCACCAGCAGCATATTGTAGAACCAGCGGTAGTCGGGATTCTCAAAGTCGTACCAATCGAACGTGCGGTACCACGTGTAAACGACCGGCATGCCGAACGTGTAGCGGCACAGCGAGTACTCATGAAACCACGGCCGGTACCGCGCCCGCTGGTCGGCCACGTAGGGATGCTCATCGCCGGCGTCGTCCTCGAAGTAGTCGTACCAGTAGCGCAGGCCGTTATGAGGATAGACGGCATAATTGCCGACGAGCGCCTCGGGGAAGTGCCCTCGCACGACGTTCGCGTAGCACTCGCGCTGCATCTCGCTGCGTATGATCCGGTAGGCCGCCTGAAACTCCCCGAAGTTCTCGATGTTGGGGATGTTCTCGCGGCAGCGGGTGCAACGCTTCGCGTGGCCCCACGCACCGTTCCACTCGATCGGGCCGTCGATCTCCCAGTCGGCAATGACGATGTCCAGCGGCATGCCCGCGTCGTGATATCCCTTGACGAAGAACTCAACCTGTTCGCGGATGGCGGCGTAGCGGTCCTGTGCGGCGAAGGGGCAGCCGATCTTGATACGATCGCTCTGGGACATGTCGAAGAACCTTTCGCCCTCGGCGCTCACGTGGGCCGTGCTTTCGTCGCCGTTGAAGAAGAGGCTCATCACGCTGGTCGAGTTGACCGCGACCGGGATGCCCAAGTTCTTGTGGATGGCGGCGCTGCGCAGAGCCTCTTTCAGGCTGGCCTCCTTGTTGCGCGTATTCCAGTTCGTCACGACCGCGATACCGCGGTCGGCCAGTTGTTTCAGCACATCTTCCAGCTCGTCATCCGTTTCAGCGGTCACGTTCTGAAGCGGCCAAACGATGAAGGGAATCCGATCACCGCGCTCGATTTCCAGTGGCCGCGTTTCCTCGATGACCAGCCGTGCCCGCTCCAGCGGTGTCATGGGCCCCGCCTCTTCCGTCAGGGCCGTCGCGGGAAACACCAGAATGCAGACGGCTGCGATGCGTGCTGCGCACCGTGACCAACCCACTCCGGGGGTGTGCCGGTGCCAAAACACGTGCCGTCCCGTTAACACGGATGCCAAAACGCTCATGATTCGCCTCATCCCTTCACGTTGTGAATCTGCCATCGTTCGTTCCCCATATTCTTGGCTCTTGCGCTGCCAGACGCAAGCCCCGGCAAGCCGGCGGGCCCTGAGAATCGGGGGTTTTGCGCCTATTGCTACCCAAGAAGCCGTCGTGTTATAGTAACCATGTGCCGGGTACGCGGTTCGAATCGGGGCGGAAAGGAAGACGCCAACGGGCGGTTTGGGCCGGGCCGGCAAGCCCGGATTATTCATACACGTAGGGTGGGTCAAGGTCGCGTAGATCGTTGGTGGGTCGGCACAAGCCGCAACCAAGCTGATTCACAGCCCGCCACCTGGATGCACGCCCGCAGTCGCGACCGATGACCCACCAAAGGAGCGGCTTGTTTGACCCGCCCTACCGATCGTGAATAATCCGGACAAGGAGCCGGATGCCCGCAAGGCAGGCCGCGAAGCACCGCAAAGATGACATTGGATTGCAGACCTACCGTGTAAGGAGAATTGCCATGAAGCGTACTGTTGAATCGTCTCGGAAAAACTCCCCATCCGTTTCGCGCCGCCAGGCGCTGAAGGCCGGAGGCGCGGCCGCGGCGGTATCGCTTGCCGGCGCAGGCGTGCCGTGGGTCCATGCCGCCGAAGACAACACGATCCGCCTGGCGCTGATCGGCTGCGGCGGCCGGGGCCGCGGGGCGGTGGGCAACGCCCTGGGCACGGGGCTCGGCCCGGTGAAGCTCTACGCGATGGCCGACCTGCACGAGGATCGCGTCAACACCGCCCACAACGTGCTGGAGAAGCACTTCACCGATCGGGTCGACGCGCCTGCAGACCGCCGCTTCGCCGGCTTCGACGCCTACCGCCATGCCATCGATTGCCTTCGCCCCGGCGACGTGGCCATGCTCACCGCGTACGCCTACTGCCGCCCGCAACAGATCGAGTATGCCGTGAAGAAAGGCGTCCACGTGTTCCTCGAGAAGACATTCGCGGCTGATCCGGCCGGCTGCCACCGTATCCTGGCCGCGGGTGAGGAGGCGAAGAAGCAGAACCTGAAGATCGCCATGGGGGTGCAATGCCGGCACAGCGTCGCCCGGCAAGCGCTGATCGAAAAGGTCCGCGCCGGCGAACTGGGCGATATTCCCCTGGTGCGCGCCACGCGCAGTTGCGGCAGCCACTTCCTGGCCAAACCGCCGGCCGACGAGGACCACGTGGCTTGGCAGATTGCCCGAGGGATACACTTCCTCTGGGCCCGTTCGGGCATCTTGCTCGAGTTGTTAATCCACCAGATCGACGAATGTTGCTGGATCATGGACGGCTGGCCCGTGTCGGCCACTGGCAAAGGCACCCCGGCCGACCGGCCGGACAATTGCAGCCAAAACCTGGGCGACTACTCCATCGAGTACACGTTCGCCGGCGGCGGCAAGGCGATGGTCGAAGGCGTCTCGCCGTTTGCCACGCTCATTCACGGCAGCAAGCGCGCCGCGCAGTTCTCCGGCGACATACACGCCGCCACGGTGCACACGTACAAAGGCACCGAGATCGACAATGCCCAGATCGATTGGCGGGCCGAGCGCGAGCCCACCAACCCCTGGCAGGCCCAGTGGAACAACTTCGTGGCAGCCATCCGGCAGGACCAGCCCTTCAACGAGGCCGAACGTGGGATCAAGGCGAACCTGGCCTCGATTATGGGCCGGGCCGCCGCGCACATGGGCCGCACCATCACGTGGCAGGAGATGCTCGATTCGACCTTCGCTTTCTCGCCCATCGTCGACCGGCTCGAGTTTGGCGGCCCCGCGCCGGTTCAGCCGGATGCCGAAGGCAACTGGCCGGTTCCGATCCCCGGCCAGTGGACCGAGATATGAGCAGACGAAACGCCCTAGAAACGGAAGAGCCGACAATGTACATGGCCTTTTCCTGTCATGATGGCCTTGCCGCTTGAAACGTTTCCTCCCCCTGATTAGGCTTACGGTTGTGTCCGGGATTGAATTGGCTGTTCTTCAACCGTCTGCCTGGAAGCCTGTCCCACGACGACTGCCTTGCAGTGCCCTACACCAGGAGGAGTCTCGATGCTGAAAAGATTGAGTTTCTTCACTGCGGTTGTCATGGTTCTTGGCGGGGGGTCGTTGTGGGCGGTGGACATCCCGCCTGCGTCGCAGCCTCTCGGCCAACACTCGAGCGTTGTCACTTCGGACGGCAGCGTGCGGGACGACGAGTTGGCCGACTACGTGGCCGCCGCAATTCCCAGGGATCCCGACACCGGCAAGCCCCTGGTGAAGGACGTGAAGATCTTCACACAAGGCTGCTTTGGCGGCGGCTTGCTCGACGACTTCGGCCGCATATTCGGGCCGGGTGGCGCGTGCGAAGGCGTGCCTTGGGTGGGCGGGTCCGCCTCCGCCGCCGAGGAGGTTTCCTGGGGCCCGAGCGATGCTGGTGTCGGCGACAGCACCACCTTCGGCGATTTCTGGACCAACGCACTGGCAGGATCGATGACCAATCCAAACCAGCGCGTGAGCGACACGGTCGGACAGGCCAACGCGACCAGCACAACGGCCGTCAGTGGCGAGGAGACTCCACAACTTGCCAGCGGCAACGGCGGCAGTGAAATCAAGTGGCATGAGGCCGGAACGAAGCACCGTGCGATCCTCTTCGGCGGCGATAACAACCGAAAGCGGCACGATAACGACATGGCCAATATCCAAAAACAGCTCACTGAGCTTTGGAAGTCGGCCCCTCCGCCAATTCAGGAGAGCGCAATCTATACCAGTTGGGGTGGCGGCACGACGCGCCAAGACCTGTTCGACATGATCGATGAAATCTGCGAGGGCCTGGACGAGAACACCCAACTGGTCTTGTACTTCACCGACCACGGCAATACGGAGGTGGATCTGAAGGAACAGAACACCCCGCCGGGTGCGCTGCCGGAAGAACCCCTGGAAATCCCTTTTGAAAGCGAGCCGATTCCCTTTGAACTGCACGATGGCTGGTTGACCGGGCTGGCGAACATGGCAGCCCAGCCCGACGAATCGCCCGCACCGACACTGAATCTTGCCACTGCCGTCGGCAGCCCGTTGCTGGAATCCGAGTGGGATATCCTGCTCAACGGCCTATTCCTGCCCTTGGGAGGCGACCTCGGTGGCGGCGTGGCGAGGCAGTTGCCTATCGACTGGACAACGCTGCTGCCCGGCTGGAACACGCTTGCTTTCGTGCCCACCGGAGCAACGGCGCCTTTGATGCTAACCCACCTGGAACTGGCCAGCGGCCCGATCAACCAAATCGAAATAATACCCGAACCCGGCACACTGATGTTACTGTCGATGATGTGTATGATCCTGCTTTCGGCAAAATCGCGAAGGTGGCCGCGAGGTCGAACGGGTTGAACAGGCCGGCATGCACGCTCCGTCCACTCGACGGTAATCGATAACCGGGATCGTTCAGTTTGACGCGCTGGTGAACCCGGCTGCCGAGGCAGCCGGAACCACTCACCCTACGCCAGCTTGCCGTGTCACCGCCCGCCGCCAGGCGGCAATGCCTGCCACTTCGAGTGAAGTAGGGTAACCTCATCGCATTCGACCGGCGGATACTCACGAACGGTAATGGCGTCGGCCGTGGCCGATTCGATCTCGAAACCGGTCTGCGGGCGTGGGGCGTCTTCCGAGAGCGGCGCCGGCCCGGACGAGAGCAGGTAGGAGCCGGGAGTTGCCAGGTCCACGGGCAGCGGCTCCGAAAGGTGGAACGTGCGGCCTGATACGGAACGCACCCCAACCGTCGTGCTGGGCGCCGGCAGGTTGATGTCCAACCGGCCGCACGCCAGGCGGGTACCGGCCAGCAGGTAACCGTTGACGGTGCGGCCCTCTCGGTCGACCGACACCAGCGCGAACTGTCCGGCCGCGACGACTGGTCCGAACTCCCTCTGCTGCTGATCGCGTGTTGAGATGATGTAGTCAGTCCGCTCCGCGAGCCGCACCTCAATGGCGATGACGCCGGTCTCCGGATCGTTTTCGAGCAGCCGCGCAGAGCGCACGGGTGAGACTTCATCTTGATACGGCACGATCACGGCAGCGTATTGCGTGCCGAGTATTGCGTTATCGTCGTCGGCGCGGTTCTCGGCAAGAATCTGCTGAATGGGCGGCTTCGCCAGTTCAGAAGCCGGCGAACCCTTCCGCCAGCCTGGGGCATCTGCAATCACGATGCGGTCGATGCTGCGGCGATCGTTCAACAGCCATAGTTCGAGCTTCGTTTCGCGGAAGCGCCACGTGAATGTGCGGGACTCTTCGCCGGACTCTTCTGGAAGAACAGCCCGCGTGCCGCTGAGCCACGTGCTCCAGGCCGGCGACAACTCGACCGGCTCCGGTTCCGGCATCGCGGGTGTCACGGCCATCAGCGAACCGTTGCAGTGGAAGCTGTACTGATGGACCCGGCCGCCGGCAACCCGGAAGAAGTCCACGAGGTAATTCTGCCCGCCGGGTGTCTTGACCAGGACACACGTGCGGCGATACGCTTCGCACTGGGGATAGACGTTGACCCCGGACGCCTGCACCACTTCAACGCCGGGAGCGACACCGAACAGTTCCAGGTTGGAGCCCGACTGGCGAGCGACCTGGTCTTTCTCATCGACGATCACCAGGTTGTGCGAGAGCGAGCTTCGAACCCATCGCTGCCCGGAGCGGCCGTCGCGGGTCAACTGGCCGCTGCCGGAGAAATAACCGCGGTCGGAGGCGAGTTCTTCGCCAAACGCGTAGATGCTGAAGCTGAGCACGTCGCACTGCCGGTGCCCGGTGCGGAGGGTCCACCGGTGCTCGTTGCCATTGAGATACAGCGCGGTATCGTTCTCCTCGCGGCCTCCGCGCAACACCCCGACGTGCCAGCCGGGAAACCATTCGGAACGCAACGGCAGTTTCACCGGCGCCTCCGGCGCCCGGAGCCCGGCCGGCCGGTACCACAGGGCGTACTCGTTGCCCTTGATGGCAACTTCGGCGCCCTGAAGAGTTTCGAGCAGGCCGGCATAGCGGCCTCCGGCGCGCGCGGCCAGAATGTCGGCATAGAGAACGCTCAATCGGCTGCCATAGGCGGTATCGCCGATTGCCGGCAGGCGGTTCCTGGGGGCAAGCATCCGTACCAGCGACTCCAGGGCCAGGCGAACGCGCCCGGCGGCGAACAGGTTCACGTCGTCGAGCCGCCCGCCTGATTCCGGCTGGTAGCCCGGCGGATCGCTGTATCCGTGTACGATGTCGGGCAGTTCGCGCAGGTTCGAGAAGTTGTGGACCGCATAGCCCGGCGACTCGGAATAGAAGCCGTCGAAGTGGTATCGCTCGTTGAACATACGGTGGAAGCCGTCCAGTGCACGGCGGACCCTTTCGGGCTGTTCCAGGAGCACGCCCACGGCGGCGCTAAGCGACAAGGTGGCGACTCCCTTATTGCTCACGGCGTCCCAGTGTTCCATGTCGGTGCAGCCGGCCAGGATCAGATCGTCGCGAATGCGGCGCGACGTGTCGTCGGCCAACAGCGGCCGGCCGTCGGGATACTTCGCATCGCGGATCAGGTCATAGGCCACCGTCAAGTTCAGCAGGGGGCCGGCGTCGCTACCTTTGCCGTGGACGCTCAGCCGGCCGGCGCCCCAGAAGCCGTTGTACAACGTCGAGTAATCGTCGCGCCGGTTCAGGCCATAGGCGTGGCGGATGACGTCCTTGGCGAACCGCCCTCCGCGGGGGCCGCCGACCGCCTCCTGTTCGCCCATGTTGGCCGCCACGTCGGAGGGCGGCCAGTCGGCGTAGCTGCCGTCGTAGGAATGATACAGGTAGTTGGGGTACACGCGTGCAAAGCGGTCCAGAATCCACGCCGCCCGTTCCGCATAGGCGATGTCATCGGTTATGGCGTACAGTTTGGCCAGTATCAGCACCTGGCCATACGCCCACTTGACCCTGGCGTACCGGATCATCCCGCTGAAACTGGTCATCGTTGGCCGCGTTCCCAACCACCGCAGTGCGTGTTCCGCTGCCTTGTCGGGATTCTCCCGCTCCCCCGGCGTTTGGTAGTAGGTGAACACCTGACCCATGCGCGGGCATTCGAGGACGCCGGTTTCCGGATACTGTTCGTTGGGATACACTGTACCGCACCGCCGGCATTTGATCTGGTCAGGTTTTGTGATGCTCCAGTGAAACACATTGCTCTCACCCATGACCGACTGCTTGCCGACGCATGCAGGGCAGTTCTGGCCGTAGTAGCTTCCGGGCGTCAACTCGGGGATCAGGCCCTCGAAAAACTTCCGATCCTGCTCCATCGCCACCACAACGCTGCGCTCCCACCCGCGCACAATGCTCTGCGCCCACTTGTACTGCTCAATGTTGCGGCGCGCGTTTTCGACATCGCCGGGCTTGTACAGCGTGCGGGGTTGGGCGAAGGCCGGCGTGCCGCCTGCAAGGACGACAGCGATGCCCAGCCAAACAAGGTAAACCCGGTATGCGACATGGTTTGCCACTTCGACAAGCTCCGATTTGCTATCGTTGTGCAGTTGCGCTACAATGTGGTTTTTGACGTTCATGGCATCAATCCTCTGTCCGGAACGGTATGGCAACCAGAAGCACGGCCAAAGGTAAGGCAACCGTCGGCTGGTGTCAAGGGAAACCAACCGCCCGGCAAGAGGGGTGAGTTGCTCAGTCCTGGTCATCCGTCTCACAGGGAGAACCGCTGCCCTGGTAGTCACCGATTCATGGCACGGCACAGATGAACCGACACCGTAACCCATTTGATGACCATGCCGCAGCATACGATGCCTGGTTCGAGTCGGCGCCCGGGCAAGATATTTTTCTACATGAAGCCGATTGCCTCCGGAGGCTCATGTCGCCGGCGACGGGACGCTGGCTGGAGGTTGGCGTGGGAACCGGACGGTTCGCCGCGGCGCTGGGCGTGACCGACGGGATCGATCCCTGCGATTCCATGCTCGCGATGGCTGCTCAACGCGGCGTCCGAACGGTCAAGGCTGTGGCCGAGTCTCTGCCATACGCCGACCGGAGGTTCGACGGTGTGCTCGTGACAACGGCTTTGTGCTTCCTTGCCGTCCCCGAAGACGCACTGAAGGAATGTCACCGCGTCTTGAAACCTACAGGCCGTCTCGTGGTCGGCCTGATTCCCGCGGACAGCCCTTGGGGACGGCTGTACTCGCAGAAGGCCGCCCAGGGCCACTCCATCTACTCAACAGCCACCTTTTATGAGCCCGTTGAAACGATCGCTCTGGCAGAACGCGCCGGGTTCGACTTCCGCAACGCATACTCATGCCTGCTCGCACCCCCTGAGACCTTCGACGGTGCGGCGCAACCCCGCAAGGGGATTGCCCCAGATGCCGGATTCGTCGCGATGAGGTTCACGAAGCGCCTCTCGGGCGACTAGCCCCGGAGCCTCACGTGTCGACGCGGCCGATTATCGGAAAACTGGTTCTTCCGTTTCTTTTGGCCGAGGTCCTCGACGACTTCCCCTACCTGACGGCGGAAGACATTCAAGCTTGCTTCGCCTTCGCCGCCGAGTGAGAACGGAGCCTGCTGGTAGCCGTGCCATGAAACTGCTCTTTGACCAGAATCTGTCGCTTCTGCTGTGCGTGCCGGTGTCAAGGAGAACTCATCTCCACACGAAAGGTGCGCGTCGATTAGTCCCGGTCAGCCGACTCGGCCGGCTCGACCTCGGACTGCAAACCACCCCCCCCTTCAACAGGTTCACCGGCTTCCAGACGGGCGAACAGTGGCCGGAGGTTCCAGAAGCGGGCTTCGCGGCCTGCGGCTCCGTAGAGATAGTCGGAAATGTACGGCTTCTCGTGCGCCCGGCGGAAGGCCACCAACTCGCGAAGTGCCTCGACCGCTTGCTCGAATCGCTCCGAGTCCGCCGGGATGTTGCGGTCACCGTCGAACAACGCCGCCAGCCGGCCGGCCAGCCGAGCATGCTCCAGGCCGGCAGCCACGAAGGCAACCCGCGCGGCGTACTCGGGACGGGGATGATCCGCGGCGGCCCGCTTTGCCCGCTGGAGGATCGCTTCAGCCGCCTCGAAGCTGGCGGGCGGAAAGGCCTTGTGCGCCATCAGCAGGAACCGCGCCCAGCGATGGCCGACGTCGATGTACAGGTCGTTGATCTTTTGCAGGTTGTCCGCACAGTACCGCTCCCAGTATTCGAAATACTCGCGCACCTCGGGTGCGGCGGGTCCGAATGCCTCGTAGTACTCGTCGAGGATATCGTCAACCGCCAGTTCCGGCTTCGCGTGCAAACGCATGTGAACGTACAGCTTCGGGCCATGAACGGCCCACTGCCCCGTAAGACTGTCGAACCGCGAGCCCTCCATGCCGTTCTCGACGGCGAATTGGAAGAACTCGGCCGCCTGGCGAACGTCGACCAGCGGCATGACCCAACCGTCGTGAAGGTAGTTGGGCCGGTACGCCAGCCTCATGCCCGTGCGCCGCCAGCCCAGCCACTGCTCCTTCAGCCACGCGAGGGCCTCTTCGCGCATCGGAAAGAAGTCGGTGTGCTGCGGGTTGCCCCATGGTACGAACTCGCCGAAAACGTGTTCGCCCAGTTCGATATCCGTTGCGGGTGCAGGGAAGTAGCCGTAGTAGATGTACGTGGTCACCAGCGCCTCGGGATTGCGCTCGGCGGCCCGCTTCCGGACGGCCTGCCAGAAGCGGGCATAACGATCGGACGTACACATGGGATCGTAGAACCCACGCAGGACGTGACTGCGATGGACCTGGAGCCGGCTGCTTTCTGGGTTTCCGGAATCGATCTGCGAGGTGAGAAAGCCGGGCAGGGGGTCGGGCTGCGGGCTATCCCAGGCGCGGCAGGCCGGGCAGCGGCAGGCGTCCGGCCAGTCGACCTCGCCCAGTCGAATGGTGCTCTTACCGTCCCAGCGCTCGACAATGAACCGGTGCAACTCCGGGTTGCTCACGCACATGGGCACCTGCCGCGTGCCCGACCTTTTCGACGGGCCTCGCGTGCCGTCTTCGTGCATCATGAACCATTCGGGGTGCTTCTCACCGTACCGTTCCCACCAGCCGCTGAAGTGATGGCCCGTGCTTGGCTTGCGGTCCATGCCGCCCATGCGGTGCCGCCGAAGGTAGTCTTGCAGGTCGTGTCCGTAGTGGCTGAGCCCTTCGGGCGAGAAGCCAAGAATCTTCTCGGCATCGGTGAGCGGTTCGGTCTTCCGGATGGCCGCGGCACGCACGCGCCCCCAGGCGATTTCCCGAAAGGCAAGCCGCGGGGCAATTCTCTCGTCAACCGCGTCGAGTTTGACGGTATCGGTCGGCGGGATGTACGTTCCCAGTGCGCCGGGCCACAGCCAGCGGACCCCGGCGCAGCGCTCGAGCAACTCGTACACGCCGAACAGGGTTCCGCACTTCGAGTTGTACGGGCTGAGCGGGTCGCCCTCGTCCTCGTCGCCCACAATGTAGAGATCGGCCCCGGCCGACCGCAGGACGAACTCCTCCGGGCCAAGCGCTTCGGCAACGATCCCCTGCGCTCGTGCGGCTGCGGTCATGCCCACGAAGATGCGGCTGCCGACATCCTCGGGCACGTCGGCCTCGGCAACGACAGGCAGCCGCCCGCCGGTGGCGTGCTCAATATGATTCACGAGTTCTTGGGCCGCATATGCTGCCGTCCGGGACGGCGTATCCGCAATCACGACGACAGCGGCCGGGGCACCGTCCCGCACCAGTTCAACCCGGCCCTCGGCCGAGGCGACCGCGGCGCGACCCGGCAGGAGAAGCATTGCAGCCAACAAGAGCATTTCTCTGGGCATACGCATGGCAAGGGACTTTCTTCGTGATGGTGGGTTCAATCTTGTCTGCATCGCGGGCCTCGGCGCTCTCCCGGCAAGAGGAAATGCCAAAGACCCTTTCCGACATCGTCTCTTATCGTATAGGAACCAGCGCAGGGAGGTCAACCACCGTCTCCCGGCTCCCTGCGCCGTCAACCAATTCAGAAGGTTACTCGTCCGTACCCGGCAAAGGCGTTCCGTCGCGGTCAAGGCCCACCAGGGCGTTTCCCAGGGCGACGGCTTCAATGGGGTCGAGGGCGTAGCCATCGGCGCCGAAGGTTGCGGCAAGGTCGGCGTTGCCGAGCAGCGCGCGGCCGCCAACGAGAATCTTCACGACACGCCCGCGCTCGCTGTGGCGCACGGCCTCGATGGTTTGCTTGAGCGTGGCCATTTGGGACCGCAGGGCTACGGAAAGGCCCAAGAGGTCGGCCCGATAGAAGTCGACGGCCTGCACCAGGTCGGGAATGGGCAAATCGGCACCCAATTGGATGGCCCGCCAGCCGGCCATCTCGAAGAACTCGGCCACGGCCTGCACGCCCAGGTCGTGCTGGTTCCCGGCAACCGCCACGACAAGGATGGTCTTGCCCGTCGGTTCCTTTCTTGGAGCGTAGCGGGCAAGTTGCGCCATGACGGACCGGGTTGTGTTGGTGGTGAAATGCTCTTCCGCCACGTTGATCTCGGCGTCCTGCCACATCCGGCCGGCCTCTTGTTGGGCCGGCAACAGGACCTTCAGGTAGAGATCGGCCACGTCGTGACCGGCTTCGGCGGCGTCGAGGACCAGCCGAGTCGCACGGTTCCGGTCGCCCTCCAAGAGGGCCAGTAAGTAGTTGCCAGCCAGGCGGCCTTCGTCCGAATCGGTGGCTAGGCGGGAGCCCGAGGGTTCACCGGCCGACTTGACCGCTTCGAGGGCATCGCGGCACGCGCCCGTGGCCGCCTCGACGGCCTCGGCGGGAAGCTCCGCCGCGAGAACCCGGCACAGCGACTCCAACGCCGCTTCCAGTCCGCCATCGGGCATTCCCCGAGATGTAAGCAGCGATCGCATCCAGACGACATAGTCGACAAACAGCCCGGGCCGATTGGCCAGCAACGCCGCCGCCAACTCCTCCAGGCATTGCACGAACACTTGTCGCCATCGCTCCAATGGCGCAGGCCCCAGGCCGGCCGCCAGGTCGGGCTGCGTCTGCAATAGGTCGCCCGCCGCGTAACCGGCCAACGCACGCGACGAATGTGTAATGAACCGAGCCGATAGGGAAGTGTCTTCGCTCATGGGTTCGATCACGTCAAGTTTGGATTGGGCGATGCAGCGGGCGCCAGCATTTCACGCAGGCGCTTCAGTCCGCGGCGGGTATGGGTCTTCACGGTTCCCAGCGGCATGCCGGCCGCCTCGGCTACCTGGCTCTGAGTCAGGCCGTCAAGCAGCGTCATTTCCAAGACGCGCCTTTCCTCGGCACGCAGTCGGCCCATAACGAGCCGGGCGCGCCGGGCGTCTTCCTCCGTGTCGACCTGACCCTGTTGCGAACGGCCGTACGATACCGGCTCTTCCACCAGGGTTTGCGTAGCAATCCTCCGCGATTGCCTTCGATGCCGGTCGATCAGCCGCCGGCGGGCGATGGTGGTAATGAACGTTGCCTCGGAGGCGATGGCCGCGTCGAAGCGGCCGGCGTTCCGCCAGACCTCGATGAAGACGTCCTGAACCGCGTCCTCCGCGTCGGCGTGCTGGCGTACGTGCCGGCGGGCAAGCGACCATACCAAGGCGCCGTATCGGTCGAGGCATTCATCGACAGCCGCCGGATCGCCTCCGGCAATTCGCTCGAGTACACTCGCAGCCACGCTTCGGGTTCCGTCATCGGTTGCGGGCCCGCGAATGATTGACTGGAGACGAAGGGGACCGTCCCCGGCAAACGCTTGCCCGCAAGCTGCCTCTAGTTTCCCAGAAGCGACCGCGCAACAGAAAGGGGGGGCCAATTTCGGCCCCCCCTCTCATTTCGGAAATGACGGTTTTACTGGAAGGTTGTTCGCTGTCTGGGGCGAATCGGTTTCAACGGGCTGAGATTTTTCGTGAATTGGAACGCCCGCGTCTGAGCGGTTCGATTGGCCGCGTGACCCGCAGGTTGTCAAGTGAGGCGGCATGAGGCACAATCGCCTTTCTCGGACGGCAAGGAACAGGAATCGCCGCAACGGCAACCAAGAAAGTCCAATGGCGGACACGACGGGGCATCTGGCTCTCGCAAACAAACTCCGCGGCGGGTACTACACTCCGCCGGCACTCGCCGAATGGCTTTGCCGCTGGGCTATCCGACGCCCTACCGACCGGGTGTTGGAGCCCAGCAGCGGCGATGGCGTGTTCCTCGTGGAGGCGTGCAAAAGGCTACTCAGTCTCGGTGCGACGCGCCCTGACGCAATGAGGGGGGTTCGCGGGGTCGAAATCGCCCACGAGGAGGCACGCAAAGCCCGCGCACGGCTGAAGGAAGTGTTGGGAGCGGGTCCGAATGGGCGGGTTGTTCGATCGGACTTCTTCCAATGGATGGATCGCACCAGCCACGCGTTTGACTGCGCCGTCGGCAATCCTCCGTTCATTCGTTACCAGAGTTTTCCCGAACCTTCGCGGTCGCTGGCAATGCGAATGATGCAGCGGCACGGGCTGCGGCCCAACAAACTGACGAACATCTGGGTGCCGTTCGTTGCCGGCGCGGCCGGCCGCCTGGTCGAAGGCGGGCGTCTGGCCTTCGTTGTGCCGGCGGAACTGCTGCAAGTCACGTACGCGTCGCAACTCCGGATGTTCCTGGCGAGCCACTTCTCGAAGATCCATCTGTTCGCGTGCAACCACCTCTTCTTTGAGAACGCCGAGCAGGAGGTCGTGCTGCTGCTGGCCGACGGCTACGACCCGAACGCGAGAAAGGCCAACGCCTGCCTGATCGAAATGGTGGCGACGGACAGCATTGACGACATCTTGGCCACCGAGCCGAACCACCGGGAGCCGGACCAATACTGCACGCTGGATCATTCGACTGAGAAGTGGCTGAAGTACTTTCTGAAGCCCAAAGAAATCGGCTTCATGCGGTCTTTGAAGACGAACACCGCTCTCACGTGCCTGGCAACCCATGCCGAGGTGGACATCGGCGTGGTGACCGGAAGGAACGAGTTCTTCGTCATCGATCGCCCGACGGTCGATTCCTTCCATCTCGGTGAATACACCATGCCGCTTCTGGGCCGATCCTCGCAACTGCGAGGTGCGGCGATCGATCGGCGACAGTGGCAGGCACTTGCCGACGAGGGGCAGAAGGTGTTTCTGCTGCGGATCGAGGCGGGCGACGATGCCAGGCTGACGGCGGGCGCGAAGCGATACGTCGCGCGTGGCGAAGCGGCGGGACATCAGCGGGGGTACAAGTGCTCGATCCGCAGTCCCTGGTACCGGGTCCCGGCCGTGTGGATTCCCGATTGTTTCTTCTTCCGGCAGATTTACGACTTCCCGCGGGTGGTGGTCAACGACGCCCAGGCGACGTCGACCGACACCATCCATCGGATGCGGTGCAAGTCCGATCGCGAGGCCGTTGTCACGAACCTGTACACGCACCTGGCGGCGGCTTCGGCGGAGATCGAGGGCCGCAGCTACGGCGGCGGCGTCCTGGAGCTGGAACCGACCGAGGCGGAGCGCCTGCTCATGCCCCGCCATCTGCAACCGGGCATGCCCGTCGCGGAAATCGACCGGCTCGTCAGGGAAGGCCGGATGACCGACGTCCTCCTCGAGAACGATCGGCTTGTCTTGCAAGCTGCCGGGCTGTCCAAAGCCGATTGCAGGCTGCTGAAGCAGATTTGGGTGCGAATGCGAGACAGGCGGCGCTCGCGCAGAAGAGGCCGCTGAGCTGACCCGGATTATTTACGTAGGGTGAAGCAAGGTCGCGTAGGTCCCTGGTGGGCCTGCGCAAGCCACGCCCGGGGTGGTTTGCACGTCGTGCGCTGGAAGCAGGCCCGGCCAAGCGACCGCAGGCCCACCACGGTCTTGGCTTGCTTGTCACCACCCTACATCGTCATGGATCATCCGGGTTGGGCCGGCTCGCGGCGATTACTTGCCCGGAGTGCCGCCTGACACGGAGGGTTTGAGAAGGGCATAAGAGCCGACGCAAACCAGCAGGCCGCCAACGCCCAGTGCAATAGCCACGATGAACCAGTTGCGGTTCTGGCTGAGCGCCTCGGCGTAGGCGCGTGCCTGGGGCGAGGGATATCGGTTGGCTCCGACGCGCAACTCCTGCCACATCCCCCAGGTTTGCAAGGGCGACATGCGTTCGACCGGCACAAGCCGGGGCTTCGTCACTTCAAGCCAGGCTGCCCACGGAACGCCCACGCATAGCAGCACCACCCCAAGGAACAGCCCGGCTTGCCGCCCGCCCCACGCCGCGCGTTTCCTTGCGGCGCCAGCCGTGGCTTGCAGTTCCGCTTCCGGGGCAACCGTCTCGAGCGCCCGAAGCTGATTCAGCGGCGGCACCTCCATTACATTGCCGCATGGACAGGTAACCGACCCGCCCGCTTGGCGCGGTGCGACGGCAAGCTTCTGGCCGCAAGAGCATGGAAGTAAGTAGTGTTGCGTCATGGGATGCCCGGCATGGCCATTCGAGAAGGATCGTCGCGTTGAGGTCTCACCTCCGGCTCAGGCTTGACCACCGGTGAGTATTCGTGGTCGCGTTTTCGGATCACGCGCGCCCTGGCAATGCGATCGGCCCGGGGGATGACAATGTTCGCGTGTGGATTGATGGCCACCTCAACGGGGTCGCGCGGTTCGCGGCGCTGAAGCTTCGCCAGTACGTCGAGCCCTCGCACCACCCGCCCGAAGACCGTGTGCCGGCCGTCGAGGTTCGGGGTAGGCACGAAATTGATGTAGAACTGGGAGCCGCCCGTATGCGGCCCCCGGTTCGCCATGGCCACGCTGCCGCGGAAGTGTTTGCGGGCATTGTCTTCGTATGCCTCGCAGCGGATTGTGTAGCCGGGCCCGCCGGTGCCGTCGCCCTTGGGGCAGCCGGCCTGCGCCATGAACCCTTCCTTGACGCGGTGGAACGTCAGTCCGTTGTAGAAGTCGTCTTCCACCAGCGAAATGAAATTGGCCACGGTGTTGGGGGCCTGGTCCTCGAACAGCTCGATCTCGATTTCGCCCTTATTCGTGTGGAGGACAACGCGAGGCAGGTTGCGCGCGGCTGTTTCGGCCTCGCGCAGCTTCTGCTCCTCGGCCCAAGCTTCCGTGCTGTACGCCAGGGCCGCGGCGCACTTCCGGCCCGACTCGTCCAGTGCGTTCAACTCGTGGGCCCGGCGCAGATGCTTCCGCGACAGCTCGAACAGGTTCGAGTTGTACGCCGCCACGCCGGCCAGGTTGTAAAGCTGGGGAATCTTGATCTCGTTATCAATCAGGAGTTGGGCGAGCCGAAGCGCGTCCTCGTAGCGCTCGGCCACCATCTCCATGCTCAGCACACCCAGCAGGAATTGTGCCAGCCCCTGGTTCGACGACGGATCGTCGACAAACGCAAGGACCGCCGCGTCGGTCAATTCCCGTTCGAGTCGCTCCGCTTGCTTGACAATTTCGTCGTAGCGCTCTTCAATCGGCTCGCGGCGCGACGGATGCGCGGTCCGGTATTCAATGTCGACGTCGCGGAGCTGCTTCATCAACGCTTTCCACCGCTCGAACGTCCGCTCGAATGCCTCCTGCTCCCGGCTCTTGCGCTGCGTCTCCTGAGACGCACGCTGCGAACCCACCAGGGCCGTCGCGTCCGGTCGCGGGCCACAGCCGGCACTCGGAAGCAGCGTGGCCAGCAACGCACAGAAGACGCAGATGGCCAGCGGGCATCGGAAGTTGTCGAGTGCTAATCTCACGAAAAAGTCTCTGGCTGAACGCTTGGGTGAACCTGGCGCAGGTAATATGCCGTTGGTTGCAGTCTGGGGAGTTCCACGAACTTACCCCGCTCTGCTGGAGTCCCGGCTTCAGCCGGCGCGGCGAAACCGCCTGAAGGCGGCACTCCAACCCGACCGTCTGCACCTGGAGACGGAAGAGCTATAGCTTGCCGCATTCACTCCCCACCTTCATTCTACCGCTGCTGGGCGAAGCCGAGTAGGCGGGCGCTGTTGCCGATGACGCCAATCTCGCCGATCACGTGCAACATGGCCCCCATCAGTGGGCCAATCTGGCCGATCGACGCCAGCCAGACAAACCCGATCGAAATGACTGCACCAATGAGGATATTCTGGTTGATCGTACGCCGGGTACGCCGGGCAAGCTGCACGGTCATCGGCAGCCGGCCCAGGTCGTTGGTCATCAGGGCAACATCGGCGCTTTGCAGCGCCACGTCGGACGCCACCGCACCAAGGGCCACGCCCACGTCGCCGCTGGCCAGGGCCAGGGCGTCGTTCACGCCGTCACCCACCATCATCACGAACCCGGTCTCGCACTCGCGCTGCACCACGGCCAGCTTCTGCTCGGGCAGCACCTCGGCGATGACCTCGTCGGCGTTGAGCGTGACGCCGATCTGCTCGGCCACCTCGCGCCGGTCGCCGGTCAGCAGCACGGCCCGGTTGATGCCCAGCGACCGCAGGGTCTCGACCGCTTCGCGCGCCTCCGGCCGGGCCACGTCGGCCAGCAGCAAGCACCCGAGCATGCGGATCGTGCCGGCCCCGTCGCGTTCGGCCACCCACACCACAGGCCCCGGGTGCTGCGGATTCTCGGGCGCGTCAGCCCCTTCGTCGACCAGCCACTCGCGCCGGCCCAGCATCGTTATGTGAGAGTTGCCGCTTGCCCGCATGCCCTTGCCGGGCAGTTCCTCGATCGTGGTTCCGGGCAGCCCGCGGGGCGCATCGATCCCCCGTGCGGCAGCCGCCTCAACCACCGCACGCGAAACCGGGTGCCGCGAGGCTGCGGCACACGTTAACGCCCGCTCAAGCAGCGACACCTCTCCCACGCCAATAGTCGCCCGAACACCCACCAACTCCAGCCGGCCGAGGGTGACGGTGCCCGTCTTGTCGAGCACGACGGTAGTGACGTCGGCGAGGGCTTCGAGGAACTTGGTGTTCTTGATCAGAATACCCAGTTTCGACGCGGCAGCCAGTGCGGCGACCATGGCCGTCGGGCCCGCCAGGATGAACGCGCCGGGACAGCCGACAATCAGCACGGCCACGGCCCGCGACATGTCGCGAGTGATGAACAACACCACGGCAGCGACAATCAGGATGATGGGGACGTAATAGCCCGCGTACTGCTCGATGAGCTTCATCACGGGCGTCTTCGATTGCTCGGCTTCCTGGAGCAGTTCGACGACGCGGCCAAGGGCCGTGGTGGCACCGGTCTTTGTCACGCGGACTCGCAGCAGGCCGGAAAGGTTCACCGTGCCGGCATAAACGGGGCTCTCGGGGCCGACGTCTTCCGGGGCCGATTCGCCGGTAATGGACGACTGATCGACCGCCGAAATGCCCTCGACGATCTCGCCGTCGGCAGCGATCGTATCGCCCGGACGCACGAGGATCATGTCACCCGGGTTGAGCGATTCGGGATTGACGTCCCGCTCGCCCTCGGGCGTGATGAGCGTCGCGCTGCGCGCGTGCAGGTGGCGAAGACCCTCGATGGCCGCCTGCGCGCCCAGGACGCTGCGTTCCTCGAAGAAGTGGCCCAAGTGAAGGATGACCGGGATGAGGGTCGCGGTGACGAAATCGCCGTACATCATGGCGGCCAGCGTGGCCAGGGCCACAAGCTGGTCGGTCATGGCGCCCTTGTCGCCGGTGATCAGGCCGCGGGAAGCCTCCCAAAAGACCGGCGCGGCGACGATCAGCGCGGCCAGCGCGATGATCAATTCGGCGATGTTCGCCAAGTCGGTGGGACCCCACCGAAGCTGAATCCACCCGACGGCCAGCAGGGCGGCGGCCAGCATGGCCGTGCCGAGTTGCACGACAATCCGGCCGCGCTCGGCGAGCGTCAGCGGCACGTCCAGCGATCGTTCCATGCGGGACGAGAGGGGAGTGGCCAGCGAACTACTGCTCACGGTTCCATTTCTCCGGGGGGCGGGAGGATTACTCGCGAGCCCAGCGGCAGGTGAATGCGCCGGCCGACGTTCGTCAGCACTGCCTCAAGCGTCTCCATGAGAAGCCGCTGGCGCACCACGCCGGGGTTGTTGCGGTACTCGGCGTACACTTGCTCGAAGACGGAAAGCTCCGCGGAGGCGCGGGCGTTGAGCGTATTGTCGTATGCCATGGCCGACTTGACCATGCGGTTCGCCTCGGCCTCGGCGGCGGGGATTCTGCCGAGCACGAACCCTTCGGCCTCGCGTTTCTTGGTCTCGATTTCGATCCGGGCGTTCTGCACGTCGCGGAACGCAGCCACGACGTGCCGGGGGGGATGAATCTCCTTGAACTCAATCGCCGAAATCTGCATGCCGCAGTCGACGGCGTCCAGCCGCTCCTGCGCGCGGCGCTGCACCACCGTGGCCAGGCTCTCCATCGTCCCCGGCCCCCCCTCGCCCCCGCGCTGCAATCGCAACACGTCATTGACCTGCCATTCCGCGACGGTCTGAGTCAGCGAGGCAATCACGGCATCGTGCAACATGCCCTCCGGATCGTCCATGAACAGCCGGAAGCGGATCGGGTCGGAGATCCAATACCTTGCAGAAAGCCGGGCCTGAATGACGTTCTGGTCGCCCGTAAGGCAGTAACCCTCGACAATCGGATTGATCTTGTCCAAGGCGGCCAGTTCGCCAATCGGCTTCCACACCTCCTCCAGCGCCACGCTGCCCTCGCGCTGCGGACCTGGAACCTGGAGCAATTCATCGATCGGGTAAGGCAGTGCCCGCACCAGTCCGGGCTGTCTGATCTGTTCGGCCCGCGAGGCGCCCGTCAACCCGCCGAACCGCAACAGCAGGCCGACGTTGTCGGTCTTCACATTCTCAAAACCCGACACCAGAAAGTAACCCAGAAGGATCAGGATCACCCAGCGGAACATGCGCAGCCCCGCGTCGAGGCCTTGGAACACAACGGGCGTCGGCCGGGCTCGCCTGGCGCTCATGGTGCGTCCTCCGTATTGGAGGCGGAGCCGCTGAGGGCGGGCAGATCGGCCTGGCCGGCCGGCCGGAGCGGCTGTCCCGTGGCCGGCACGCTCTCAAACAACTCGCGGAACGGTTCCTGGTCGCTGCGCAGAACGACCGTCGACTTAGCGCCCAGCGTGTTCCGGATCACCTGCATGGACCGCCAGAAGCGGTAGAAGTCGGGGTCGAGTTGGTGTGCCTTGGCGTAGGTCTCGGCCGCCTGCTGTTCGGCCTGGCCAACGATCTTACCGGCTTCCTCGCGTGCGGCGCGGAGGATTTGCTCGGCCTGGACCATGCCTTCGTTGCGGATCGCCTCCGCCTCCTTCGTGCCCCGTGCCCGCAACTCACCCTGCTCCGACCGGCGCTCCGCCCGCATCTGTTCGAGGACCGCCTCCATGTTGTCCTCCGGATAGGCGATGCGTTTGACCCCGACCTGTTCGACGGCAATGCCGAAGGTGCGTTCCATGTCTTTGCGGAGGTCGTTGAGGATAAGCCGTTCGATTTCGGGAGTCCGGATTTCGCCCGGCGTCGTCGAAACCAACGCGCTTAGCTCGAAGTTGCCCATGTGGAAGTTCTTCGACGCGGTTACCATCCCGTCGAGTTTCTGCTCCGCGTCCTTTTGTGTACCGAGCGATTGGAAGAACAACAGCGGGTTCTCCACTCGCCACACAACGTAGTTGAGCATGACGACGTTCTTGCGGTCGTAGGTGAAGGTCTCGGTGAACGGCGTGTTGTGGTATTTCGAACGCATGTCGACGAAGTGCACCTGCTCGATGGGCCAGGGCCACTTGCCGTAGAGGCCCGGCTCGGTACGCACCTGAACCGGCTGGCCGAACTGCGTGACGATGGCGCTGTGCCCCTCCTGAACTGTATACGACGACCCGTAGGCTATCAGCAGCCCGACCACAACCAGCGCGAAGAGCAGACGCCACACGATCGTGCCGAACGAACGGCGCTGTTCCGGAGGACCGGCGTCGGGCGGAATTGTTGCCATGTTAGCGTACTCCCTGGTTGGAACCCTCTTCATTGCGCGACCCGCGAAAATCGAAGAAGAACTCGCCGGGCTGAATGGTGAACGACTTGTCCATGAGGATCACCGGCCGATTCTCGAGCGTCTCCTGAACGACGTCGCCGCGCAGACGCAACTCAAACGCCTCAGGGGCAACTCCGTATGCCTGGCCTACGGCGACAAACTCGGCCGATTCCTCGATCGCCTTGCCGACGCGACGGGCCGCCTCAACCTTTGCCTCGGCAATGGCCTTCGCCCCTTCAGCAGCGGACTCCTCCATGAGCCTTAGCCGCTCGCCCTTTGCCTCGGTAACGTAGCGGTCTGCATCGATCCGGGCACTGACGACTTCCAGGTAATCGGGCGCGGCCTCGATGGGCGGATGCAGGCTGAACAGCGCCAAGTCGACCACGTCGATGCCCAGCCGGTTTTCCTCGGCGTACTCTCGCATGAGCCGTTCGATCTCGGCGGCGAACTCGGCCCGGTTCGTGGCCAAGACCTCGCGCACCGTCGAGTTGCGCGTCAACTCCATCAGCGCCCGGTAGCCGAAGCCCTCCAAAGCGTCGTCAGGGTTCTGAAACCTCAGCGCGTAGTCGAGGAACCCGTCGTGGTCCTCGCGGATCTTGTAATACACCACCGCGTTGACAACCACCGCTTCCGCGCCGTCGCCCAGCACTAAAGCGAACTCTTCCTCGGCGTGCCGGTTCGTCCACAGGTAGGCCGTCGGCTGGTCCAATTCGATAAATCCGATTGCTTTTGCCTGCACCCGCTTCACCTTGTAGAGGTGAATGCGCCCCAAAGGCCAGGGTAACTTCAAATGCAATCCCGGCTGCAAAGGCACTTTCTCCAATTGACCAAACGTTTCGCGCAGGCCCAGCTCGCTCGGCCCGACCATCGACAGGCAGCTCAGCCCCCAGAACATCAGCAGCGCCATGACTCCCGTGGGTACAAGCGCCCTTCGCACAAACCGGATGGCCCACGACGAGCGGAAGCTCACGCCCCAGTGCGTCTCGATGGTCTCGAACAGGCTGGCCACCGGGTTGCCTCGGACGAAGACCAACTCGCGCAGCAGACTTACCAGCGGGGGCAGGAACGGTGCGTCTCCCCCACGGCGGCCCAGCCACAGCCACAACAACCGTGCCAACTGCTCGACCGCAACCGCCAGCAGCCAGGCCAGCACAATCCGGGAAATCCACCAATCCAGATCCGCCCACATCATTTGCGAAAAGAGCCCTGCCGAAGCCAGGATGCTCGTCCACTGACTTTCGCGCAACGCCAGCATGAGCGGATGGGAATCGGGCAACTCGTCCGCCGAAATGGAGCCGAACGAGCGGGCCAGCACCAGCCAAAGGCACGAGACCGCCAGGCACAAAATGCCCAACGCCGTCGCCTGCGCATCCGTCACTGCAGCGGCCTCGGTCCCGCGGGCAAATAAGGCGGCGCCGATCAGCAAAGTGACCACGGCCGTGGGCAGCACGGCCACGAACAGGTAATGCAGCCGCCGGCCATGCTCCACGTCGGCCATGACCGAGTGATACGTCTGCTCGACTTCCCGGTCGCCGGAACTGAGCCACTGCCGGCGGGCAGCGTCGGCCTGTTCTTCGGTGCCCGAGGCGACGATCCCCTCGGCCTCGGCCCGGCCCCTGCGCAGCCGGGCGGAATTCAGAGCGATCCAGGCGGCCAGTGCGGCGAGCAGGGTCTGCAAGGCGAGCGCCTGGACGCTATACAGCCCCGTCGTTGCACTGTACCCCCCGGCTATGACCGCCGCTCCGGTCAAGAACAGCGCGGCCGCCAATAGTAGCCCACGGCGCCCGCCTGTGGATGTAACTTGTTGGCCGGCCGATACTTCGGTCGTTCGAGACGAATCGGGTAGTTGGGTCATTCGGTGCGGACGTTATAGACGCGGATATCGGAGCAAGCGGGACACACCGGCCCCCCATGGCGGCGCAGATTGCCCCATCCCGATACGCTTGCTGCTTGGAAAGGGTTCGCGCAGTTTCTCGATTATACCACGCAGCAAGAATCCACGACCCGCAATAACCGTTCAGCGGGATGGTGCTCGCGTCCATGATCTTGTTCACCCTGACGCCGATCCTCTTCACCCTGACGCCAGCTTGCGTCCGGCCGCTTGGGCCCGCCGGACGGCCCGGCTCGGAGGTGCCGGGTTCTCCTGCCGGGGGTGCGGTCGGACGCGTATGCACGTCATGTAGCCCCGCTCTGAGGCTCGCTTCATTTGCCAGGTTTGCACTGTAGCGGTTGCTCACCAGCCAGCCATTCGGCCAGGCATTTGCGGATCCGCAGGAGGCGTGAATCGGCAAGGGTGCCGATGGCGCCCTGCAAACGCATACCGGCCACAACGGCGAGACGGGTGATGCGTATTACGCTCGTCAGTTTCAAACCGGTTTGAACGAAGTCATTGTCCGTCGCACGAACGATCTCATCAATCCCCTTCAGTTCATGATGAACTTGCGACGAGATCATGCAAATCAGCCAATCGTCGTGCGGCCCGGGACAGTCACGGAGCACAAGTGCCGGACGCAGTTTCCCGACAGACTGATCGGTTTGCGGGAAGGCAAACAAGACGATTTGGCCCTCCCGGATCATCAGAACGATTCCTTCAGATCGGCTGCAGTGTAGGGCGATGCCTCATCCTCCATACCCCGCATGGCTGAGGCAAGGGAGAAGTCCGGCCAGGCGGTATCGGCTTCGCTCGCAGCGGCCGCCTCAGTGCGGGCATGGAGGAACTCAACGAAATCAAGGACCTCTCGCTGCGCGGCCTCCGGCAAAGCTTGAACTCGCTGCGATATTGCTTGGGATGTCGTCATTGGCAGCCTCGGCCTTCTCTTGCTATCAGTATACCATTGATATGCGTCAAGTCAAGAGGCCCCTTCTGTTTTCGGCTAGGCAAGCAAACCAAGAAGGGGTGCAAGCATGCGAGCACGGCGCGCGCATGTGGTCTTCCTCACCCTGACGCCAACCGCCGCCCGGCTGCCTGCGCTTTCCGGACGGCTTTGCCTGGCGGCGCGGGCTGTTCTTCCCCGGCCGCCAGTCCCACGTAGACGGTCTTGACCACCTTGGCGCCCATGATGCCGGCCATCCACTTCAGCGCCGACGGCGCGCCGGTCATCAGCGGGAGCAGTAGCGCAGGCATTGCCGACGACGTGATCACTACGGCCTGCTTCCTCTTCTGCTTGGTTCGCATTGCCGGCGCGAGTTTCCCCCAGGGCCAGTAAGCGAAGCAGAGCAGCCGCTCCATGAACCGGCGCGTCACGGCCGTCACGTTGCCGAAGTTCACCGGCGCGCCCAGCACCAGCCCGTCGCATTCCTCCCATTCGGCCAGGATGCCGGCCATATCGTCCGTTTGCACGCACGTTCCCGGTTCCGGCCCGGGCGGTTGCGTGCACTGGCGACAGTTCTTACAGAACTCGATATGCGCATCGATGAGATAGATCTTCTTCGTCGCCGCCCCCCCCGCCTCCGCCGCGGCCAGCGCCTCCGTGACCAGCGTATCGATGATCCCGTTCTTCCTGTAACTACCGACGATTCCGAGGATTCGTTTCATAGCTCCGATGCCCATCGAGTATGGTCGTCTTCCCCCTGCCGCACAGATGCACAGTATAGGGACAAGCGGCGCGCAACGAAAGCCGTCCGGATTCCATTCACCCGGCATCGGTTGTCGTTATGACGCCATCCGCCCGGCAGGAACGCAATCGCAAGCTGTCGCGGCGGGACCTCGCTGCCGCTGAGTCCATGGTCGCTCCGCCCCTCCCCGTGCTCCCACCGGGCCTCGATTTTTTGGCTGGCAGATTTCCGCTTTTCCACACTCACCCCGCCTGTCTCGCCCCCCGACAGCGTGGCCGTTACTGACACCTGACACCTGACATCCTCTTCCCCCCAACTTCCAACTTCCAACTCCCAACTCCCAGCTTCCGTTTTTTGGGTGTCAATTTCCCGGATTTCCACACTCACCCCCCCACTTTTACCCCCGGCCGCTTGGCCGTACTGACACCTAGCACCTAGCACCTGCCACCTAGCACCTTCTCCCCCCCGCTCGCCTTTCGGCCTGCACGTTTGAGTATACTTATGTACACATCCTCGAGTCTAGCAGATCGCACCCGGATTGCAAGGCGAAAAAAGTGCGTAGTGCGTAGGGTGGGTGGTTCCGGCTGTTCGTAGCCGGTGGATGCACGTTTGCACGCGATGCGGTTTACTCATCGAGTGTTTTCGCAGTCCACGATTGACTGCCACGAAACGCCGGGAACCGCAGTTGCGGCGCCAATGACCGTTGGTCATGCTTGGCCTTGGCCATTCGGCTATTCTTCGTGCGTTTTGGTCCCCGCATTGTAGCGGTGCGGCGCAAGCCGCCCGGTGTCGGTTCGCGGGATTGTCCGATACCGGAGGGCTTGCGCCCAGCCGCTTTCATGGAGCGCGATTGTAGCGGTGCGGCGCAAGCCGCCCGGTGTCGGTTCGCGCGATTGTCCGATACCGGAGGGCTTGCGCCCAGCCGCTTTCATGGAGGGCGATTGTAGCGGTACGGCGCAAGCCGCCCGGTGTCGCTTCGCGCGATTGTCCGATACCGGAGGGCTTGCGCCCAGCCGCTTTCATTGTGCCGCTCACGTTAATGATTGGCTTTGGAACCACCGACGTCCTGCGCGTCGTGCGTGTATTCGATTGCTGCCGCCAGCGACTCCTCATCGAACAAATATCGAACACTTCCTTTTCGCGTCCACCAATGCTCACGACTGGTTTCAACTCCCCCATGACGGGATCTCTCTAACTCTTTCAACTTGCGCGTACACCAGGCTTTGAACTGATCGCGAACCTCTTCACCTTCGTAATCCAAGGCCGTCACAACAACATGGCAATGATTGGTGCGACAATTCACTGCGTGCAACTTCCAGTTGCGTATCAGGCAATGCTCGGCAACTGTCTGATCAACCAAGAGGCGTTGGCTGTCGTCGAGCATGACGGCTTGCTCGGTCATTTGTTCGCGGCACCAGTCTGCAAGCAGGGGTTGGGGTACTTGCTGGCTTCTGTGCCATTTCACCCAGCCGCGCTCGTCTCCGGGCAGCCAAGTGCCGTAGCAAGTCCAAGTGATGAAATAGGCAATGGGATCGGTGTACACGGCGAATTGGATCGGATGCTGGTTGGTGCCGGATATCTTGTGCAATTGTCCGATACCGGAGGGCTTGCGCCCTGCCGCTTTCATGGAGGGCGATTGTAGCGGTGCGGCGCAAGCCGCCCGGTGTCGGTTCGCGCGATTGTCCGATACCGGAGGGCTTGCGCCCAGCCGCTTTCATGGAGGGCGATTGT
>JAVEUP010000290.1:0-6958 GCA_034005525.1 Thermoguttaceae bacterium
TCTACCGCGGGTCGGGCTGGCCGTTGAAGACCGTCCACGTTCCCGGATCGTCGACGGCGCCAATCACCAACAGCAGGGCGTTCATCTGATTGCTGACGAATTCGACATTGGCCAGCGTGGCTTCCTCCAGAGCCGTCATACCCGCGTCTTTGACCGAGTTGGCAAACGTGATGAGAACACCGTTGGCCGCCTTGCTTCCTCCGCCCAGAGGATCATCGATACGAACGACATCGTCGACTTGATACATGACGTCAAAGAAGCTATCCACGGCGAAAAACCCGATCGCCCCCTGGTTGGCTTCGTTGTCGGCGGCACCGTTGAAATTGCCATCGACGTACATCGTCAGAACCTGGTTCGTAGAGCCTGGCAAGGTGACGGGCAACGCAACGCCGCTTCGGGCCGCACTGGTGATCGTGCTGGCCGGCGATCCGGTCACGCCGTTGGCGATGAAGATGCCCTGCTGCGAGAAGGGGCCGTTTGCTCCGGCCGGCGAGGTAAAGAGGTTGATGTCGCCGTACTTGTCTGCGGCGAACAGCAGCCGCTGGGTGCCGACTTCGGTAACAGAGACTGCGCCGTTGCCGGGGAAGGTCTGTGACACGTGTCCGTCGGCGATGAATCCATTCCCTTCTCCGAGGTAACCGCTCGCCGTGGTCGTCACCGGATCGCTGAAGTTGGTTCCGTCGAAACTGCGCCATAGCTGATAATACTCGGGATAGCCGGTATATTTCAGGTACCCTTGCCCATTGACGTCGGTGACCGTGCTGCCCAACAGCGTGACCGCCCGGCCGTTGTACTGCGCCCCGGACACTCCACCACCTTCGTTATACCATTTGAACGTAATCGCCTGACCATCGTTGCCGGTGCCGCCCCCGCCCTGCGCCCACATGTGAGAGAAGCTACCGAAGGCGGCAGGCGTCGATTCGCTGCCCAACGACACGGTTCCGTTCAGTACGTCGGTTCCCAGAATGGGATCTACCGCCCAGGTGAGGCCGTTATCGTTGCTGGTCGCCCGGATGAGCCCCGTCGCCGTCGCCGAGGCGTCTTCGCCGGCGGGCGAAAAATAGGCTTCCAGATTGCCGCCGCCATTGTTGAGAATGATGGGATCGCGGAACACGTCGCCCGTTTCGGTGACGGTGGTTTGCGTAACCCCGTCGACAAGATTAGCACCGTTGGAGCCTACGAGATACTTCAGATCGTTCATGTCGGTCGGCACGACAGGGACCGTATAGGAAGCGTCTTGCCACAGGTAGTACCAGCCGGCATATTCGCGCTGCATGTAGACATCGATGCCGTTCATGCTGGCCCACTGGGAGCCGTAGATGGTCCCTTGCGTGCCATCGGCGACATCGGTCGCACCCTTGATTCGCACAGTAGCAGTCGGGTTCCCCGAACCGTAAGTGCTGCCTGGCCCCCATGTATGTTGTGGCGAATACACGGTCGCGCCGGGCACCAGAACCGTTTCGTTGTATGAATACTGCAACCCTGTGGGAGTCGTTGCCGTGCCCAGCGTCATCACGCTTTCGTCCCAGGCAAATGTCACTCGGCCGACGGCGTCGTCGGTGCCGGGGTTGACGACAACGTGGCCGTCGTAGAGAGTGAACTTCTTTTCTCCCAAGTAGCCGTTGGCGTCGCCCATCGCGATCGTCGTGACCGGGTTCGAGAAAGTGCTGCCATCATAGGATTTCCAGAGCTGGAATCGTTGATACCCGACATACTTGAGATATGCCTGCCCTGAGATATCCGGAAAATCCTGGCTTGCGACTGTTACCGCTTTCCCATTGTGATACGTCTCGTCTGTGCTTGGTGCATCCCACCACTTGACCTCAACCGCAGTCTTATCTCCAAAAGGCCCGGACGGCGCGTCTTGACGCCACATATGCGAAGCCGTACCGAACTCCGGCGTTGCGGGTTGCGCCGCTCCGTGGTAGAAGAGCAGATTCTCGCCTGGCACGACTTCAATACTGCGTTCATCGATCATCGGGGTCTCGATCCGTCCCCACTCGCCGATTTGAACGCCGACAATTTCCAGCGGAGAAACCGAAAGAAGGCTCCGATCTTCCAGTGGCTCGAGGAGCATTTTGCGGTCGTAAAGGCCGCGGCCCTTTCCGAGAGGGCGGGGCCGGGGGTTGTCAACGGATCGAGCGGACGGAGCGAACAGGCGGCGAAACATGGATGGTCTCCTAAACCAAGTGCTGAACGTTTTTTTATTCGCTGGCAGGGGGTTTGATCCCTGCACACGATGACTGACTCATAGGGGTTTTTGTGTCTCTTACGCGGTGACCCCACCGGAGGGCTAAACCAACTGCCAAAAAAACCATTCCTCAGGGGGATATTCGTAGCTGAGGATGGAAGGGTCTGCATATATAATGGTGGGAACCCGCTTTGCGCAGCGCGCAAAATCGGAAAAATCGAAATCGGCTGCCCAGACGCTTCGGAGTGGAGGACGGAAGGTGAGGAGAGTCAAGAAGGCGGGCAGAAAAATGGGGGGCAAAAAATCACACGCTGGAGCGTGAACTCCAACATGGGAGCCGCTGGCGATCATCCAATGCCAGTTACTTTGGGCGTTATCCTCCCTCCGGGAGGGTCGCGAGGAACGAGCGGGGAGGGCAAATCGCGGGGCTCTTCCGCTTCCAGGTGCAGACTGCTCTACCCAGAGACGGCACAACGGCGTGTGGCTGCTACATTGGCGTGGCCTGCACCTAGAAACGGAAGAGTCAATCGCGGGATAAGAGGCCCGGTTCGAGCAGGTCCGCGCCGCAATCCTCGCCCATGCGGCATTCTTCGTCGACTACGGCTGCGTGGAGGCCACGTGGCGGACGTATCGCGGGCACCGCCTGGGCCCCAATTTTCGCGTGCGTTGCCGGCCGCGCAGCGGGCGGCACGCGCTCGGCAGTGGAGCTGTGCCCCGACCCACTTCGATCTATCTCGGCCGCAGCCCCGAACTGGCGGCGCGCGCTGGCAACCTGCTGGACGATTTGCAGCAGTACACCCGCGGCAAGCGCCGGTGCGAGGAACTGCGCCGCCAGCTCCGCCGCAGCCTCACCCGCGAGAAACAGGAACTCCGCCGGCTCTTGGCCCAACGCGGCGCCGTGTGGACGTGGTACGAACGCCGCCCTCCGAGTGCCCGGAAGAGAAGCCGACGCGCCGGTCGCCAATGTACGGAGCATGCACACCTGGGGCGGGCTGGTCGAGCCGATCATGGTATGCGGGCCGGAAATGGGCACCGTGCTGGGACCCTGGGAAGAGTTCCGCCGCATCATGCAGGAGAACGACCCGCAAGGGCTCATCAAGCCGCCGGCCGTTCGCGAGAAACCGGGTGGCGGGGTGCAGTGGAACAGTGGGCCGCACATCCAGTTCGGCATCACCAGCGTGCTGTGCGAAGGCGCCGGCGACTGGACCTCAAAGCAGCGCAGCCTCGACGCCGGCGCCGCGCTGATGAAGACCCTGGCCGACTACTACCGCGGTACGCGGCCTGCCGACAAGTAGCGCCCCTTTTATATAGGGGCACAAGCCCCCACTTGCAAGCCCACACAAGCAGTGCATGCACTTGCTTTCCATTTTGAGGCCAATTAGAATCGGTCTCCACGTAAACGTATTGTGACCGGATTCGGGAATCGAGGTCCCGGCAGCAGTCTGTCCCACCCCTCGACGCGGCGTACGGTTGAGTCGTCCGGAACAGTGGGCAGACGGGTCGAGCGGAGTTGATTACGTGAGGGTTGCCGAATTCTTTTTCGCCATCGCGGCAATAGCCGTCCTTGCCGGAAACCGTGCCCATGCCGATCCAGTCGTTCCGAACCTGGTTGCCTATTGGGATTTCAACCAGACCGCCGGGACAGGCTTGCCTTCCGTTGTTGGCGATTACGGCGGGGCGCTTGCCGGCAGTTGGCCGGGTGACAACAGCCAGTGGGTGCAAAGCACGCTCGGACTGGGCCAGGTCTTGAACTTCAAGGGCGGCTGGGTCGACATGGGCGGACTTCCGAAGGCCAACCCGATGAATGTCAGCGGCAATCTGACCATTGCCGCCTGGATCAAGCCGGACACCTTGGGCGGTAGCAGCGCGGGACGAATCTTCAATCATCGTACAGATACTACAGGCCATGGCGGCTACGAATTGTATTTGCGATCCGGCGGCGCACTTGCTGTTCATGGCGTGAACGGGACTGGCAGTTATGTCTACACGCCAGCCGGTGCAATCACGGTCGGTTCAACGGCTCCTTGGCAGCATGTTGCTGTAACGATGAGCGAGGTCGTTGCCGACAAGACGACTCTGACCTTCTACGTGGATGGCAGACAAGTACACACCGCCTCGGTGACACCGCCGCCTGTCATTACCGCCGCCGATCCAACGCTTCTTCTCGGGTATTCGACCACACATAGTCCCCGCGGTTTCGACGGCCTGATGGACGACATGGGCGTGTGGGGGCAGGCGCTGGCGCCGGCGCACATCGCCACGCTGCATTCGGTCGTGCATCACAAAGCGCTGAACTATGATCTCGGCCAGGCGCAGCAGCTTTTTGAACTCCACGGCGCAGGCGCAGGTTCGGCAACCATTGGCGGGCGCACCTGGAATTACGCTACGGGCCTGAGTACCAATCCGGCCGACCTTGGCAAAGTGGTTGTTGCCGACGGCAAGTACACCATCGCGCTCGATGCAACCGGCGCCGGCGTGTCGGCGCAGAGCAAGCTGGCTGCCTACTGGAATTTCAACCAGTCGTCGGGAACCACCTTGCCCGACGTCCTCGGAAACTATCACGGAACGTTGGCGGGATCCTGGCCGGGAGACGGTAGCGGATGGGTGGCGGGAAAAGACGGATTGGGAAACGCCTTGAATTTCAGCAGCGGATGGGTCGATATGGGCGCAGTCCCCCAAGATAACCCGATGAACGCCAGCGGCGCGCTGACCATTGCCGCTTGGATCAAACCGGACTCTTTGGGTGGCAACAACGCGGGCCGCATCTTCAACCATCGCTCGGATTCTCAGAGCAGCGGTTACGAAGTGTATTTGCGAGGCACCGGCCAGCTTGCGCTGCACTACGGACCGTCGCTATACACGAGCAGCGCCGTCGGTGCTGTGGAAGTGGGGCCCGATGCGCCGTGGCAGCACGTCGCTGTGACGCTCAGTGAAGTGTACCAGGTGCAGGTGGGCGAAGACTGGGTCGATCGGACGCGTCTGACCTTCTACGTCAACGGGGAGGCAAAGAGTTCGCACGTCATTTCGCCCCCGGTCCCGGTTCCTACCGATCCAACGCTCCTGCTGGGCGATTCGACGACGCACGGCAGTCCGGCGCCCGGCGAGAGAGGTTTTGACGGCCTGATGGACGAGGTGGCTGTATGGAGTACACCCCTTGCCTCACCACACGTCAGAGCCCTTTTCAGCCTGGCGGACCACGCCGATATTCGGCACGACCTCGGCCAGGTGCAGGCCCTGTTCGACACCTACGACGCCGGCCTCGGCGGCAGTGTCCGGCATGGGAGTCTTCAGTGGGAATCCGTCACCGGCCTCCGAACCGACGTTGCCGCCGTGGGCGAGGTGTTCAAGAGCGACGGCCGCTACATGGTGGCCCTCGATAGTTCCGGCACCGGTTTCGCGGCCAACGCCGAATTGATCGGACATTGGCAATTCGACGAGACCTCTGGCAAAACTGCCTACGATTCCGCCGGAACCAACGACGGCACGCTCCACGGCATCGACGACAATCTTCCCACCCGGATCGAGGGGAAGTTCGGCAGCGCGCTGGCGTTCGACAGTCAACTCGCTCAGCAGGTTGACGTCGGCGCCGGCAACGTCGTCACCGCGCTGGACGGCGCCAAGACGTTTTCATTCTGGACGAGATTGAAGGATAACAAGCCATCGTCAAACAGCTTCCTGGGAATCGACAATGATACGTCGGGAAACCGTTGGTACATCGACGACCACAATTCCGGCGGCGATCTCCGCGTATCACAAGACGGAGGCGGGCCCAGCGAGGAGTTGTTCATTGTCGATAACGTACTCAACTACAACAGTCCGCAGTGGCAGCACGTCCTCCTTGCCGATGACGGCACCGGCCCCGGGGGCGCGCGGGTTTACGTGGACGGCCAACTCGTCGCGACGGTCAAATCGTTCGATTACTCCGGTCTTCTGCCCGGCAGCGTCCTTCGCTTCGGCGTAGCCCGGCACATCGATGGTTATCGCTGGCTCAAGGGCGACCTGGACGACGTTGGCGTCTGGCGCGTCGCCCTGACCGATCCGCAGGCCAAGGCGCTGTACAACGTGGCCCAGCATGCCGAACTTGGCTACGACCTTGGCCAGGTGCAGAAGCTCTTCAATGCCCACAACGACGGCGGCGGCACACGCGTCGACGGCCGCTATTGGGTGCATGCAATCGGCCTGAATGCCGATGTGGAAGCCCTCGGGCAGGTCGTGCAGGACGGCCAGAGGTTCTACCTGCCGCTGGCCGGCGACGGGACCGGCGTGTGGGCCCCCGGCAAGCTGATTGCCCACTGGACGTTCGACGACGGGGCCGGGACGAGGGTAACCGACGCGATGGGCAACGTTCACGGCACGCTTCAGGGAAGCGACGGCACGGGTGCGTGGATTGCCGGCGGCCGGGTAGGCGGCGCGCTGCGGCTGGACAGCAGTCAGAGTCAATACGTGTTGGCCGGAAGCGACAACGTGGTGACAAACATGCCCGGCGAGAAGACCATCGCCTTCTGGGTTCGCATGGAGGAGACCGGCGGCAGCGGCCGGTCGAACGGGTTCATCAGCATTGACCGAGACGGCAATGACCGCTGGTACCTCGACACCGGCACCGGCACGGACACGACCGACATCCGAGCGTTCAGGGCCGATGGTGGAGGCGGCGCCGATCTGTTCCGGGTGAGCGGGGTTCTGGAGTACGACGAGTGGCAGCACGTGGTGGTGACCGACGATGGGACCGGTAGCGGAGGTGTTAAGGTGTTCGTCAACGGAGAGCTT
>JAVEUP010000097.1:0-29752 GCA_034005525.1 Thermoguttaceae bacterium
CCGATCTCGCATTCCCGTGGTTGCCCAGGATGACGACCCCCTGCATTGGGTCAACGGCCGTACGCCATCGCACACGTTCCCCTGGTATTTCAACATCGCCCGCCGGCGCATTCGCGAGAGTGGCAGCGAGTGGTCAGCGTTTGAACCGAACGGGAGTGAAGCTTTCTATGATCGGCTGAAGTTTGTCAGGGTTTATTTACGGCCAGGCGCGCGAATGCGGCACAACTTACGCGAAGACGGGGTTCGGAATTGAGGGGGCATGCAAGAATCAATTGGCAGAGGACCGTCGAGCCGAGCAGGAGGTCGGAGGACCGTTGGGAGTTGACCTGCCATGAACAAGGAACAAGTCACCACCAGCAAGTTCCTCAGCCTGGTGCTCCGCCATCGCCCCGAAACCATCGGCGTGACCCTGGACGACGAAGGCTGGATTGACGTCGATCGGTTGCTGGCGGCCTGCTCCAGACACGGCAAGGCGATTTCCCGAGAGGAACTGGACGAGATTGTTCGGACGAACGACAAACGGCGGTTTGCTTTCTCGACGGATGGCCTGCGGATTCGAGCCAACCAGGGTCACTCGATCGAGGTCGATCTCGGGCTTGTACCAATCGAACCGCCGGAGTTGCTGTTCCATGGAACCGTGGCTCGCTTCTTGCCCTCGATCCGCCGGGAAGGACTGGTGCGGGGCAAACGGCATCACGTCCACCTGTCGCCCGATGCCAAGACGGCTCACCGAGTGGGCGGGCGCCGTGGCCGTCCGGTCGTCCTGGTGATCGAGGCGGGGCGGATGTCCGGCGATGGCTACCCGTTCTATCGTTCGGAAAACAACGTCTGGCTAACCGAATCGGTGCCTCCCGGTTACGTTCGGATCCCGGGGGAGGACGGCGAGTGATTTCGCCTATCGGCAAGTTGGCCCGTGGAGGGTACGTCGATGCTACGGGGCATTGTCCTGTCTCGGCAATGCCACCCAGCCTGCTGTCGGCATCCTCGCGCACCAACTTCGCCGAGAAAGCTCCCGAACGCCGGTGATGCAGACCCGAAAGGCTGTGCCTCGGGCTTTCCTGCCTATCCCCCGTTTACCTGCCGACCTCTCCTGGCTACCCTTGGGTTCCATGGAATCAGTTTTCGTATCCCTACCCCTCGCGACTTCCCAATAGATTTAGATCATGAGAGAATTGGATGGTTTTCGTAAGGTTCGTTCATCCCTTGTAGGACATGGAGCAGTCGATGGCGTCTGAAGAGAAGCGATACCGGGTTGTTGACTTTGACGGTTTGCCGGGGCAGGAATGCACATGCGGCATCGCCCGCCGGGCCCTGGCCGACGTACCCGAGTTCCCCGGAACCCTGCATCGTACGCAGATTACGCGCGATGCGAAACTCCACTACCACCGCCGCCTGACGGAAACCTATTATGTGCTCGATTGCGAGCCGGGTGCGAAGATGCAACTGGACGAGGACCTTCTGCCGGTGCAGCCGGGTTTCTGCGTGTTCATTCCACCCGGAGTGCGACACCGTGCCATCGGGAACCAGACCGTTCTGATCGTTTGTTTGCCAGGGTTCAATCCCGAAGACGTCGTGATTGTGGAAGGTGCGTGAGTTCACTGCGTTTGCTTTTCCGCGGCCGTTACCCATACCGCTGCTGCCACTTGCTCAGACTCTCCATTCAAGTGCCCAGGGAGGCCGAACCAAGACAAGTCTGAGTTGCGCCCAAGAACCGCTTATCGGGCGGTTCCCACCCCCGATCTTGCCTCCGATTGCCGACCACGCTCCACAAGAACCCGCAGAAGCCCCCAGCAAGCCCGTAGACACGTCCGATCGGCCGACAGTCGGGTACCCCTGGCCCACAAAACGCATCAAAATGGCTCCTGCGGCTTCCTGATCAATCCCTGATAGCTAAAAAGGGGGCAGCACGGTTGCCGCCCCAAAATCCCGCAGGTTCGCCCGATGCGGACTCGCACGTTCAGCATGCCGGCTCGGCCTCCAGCACCGGTGCCGTCATCCGCGACCGGACCTTCGCCCAGAAGAGCGTTGCGGTCACCATCACGGACGCGGTCGCGACCTTCCACTTCGCGCTGATGGCCGCCCATGCTCGCGCAAGCAGCCGGTCCGCCTCCTCCGCGCCGGCCATCGCCCAGGCCAGTCCATCGGCGGCCAGCCGCGGAACCACCGCCGGTCGAACCAACAACAGGATCCCGATCACGAGCGCCAGCCAGCCCAGCGGACCCCAGACGGCGGCCACCACCAACGCCGCACCGGCCACGCGGAGGCTCGGCGACCGTGGATCGACCTGGGCCATCCGCCGGCCGCGGGCGACCCGAGGTTTGGCCGACTCGGCGATACGGCCGACCGAGGCGACGGCCTCGACCTTAGCCGTCTCGTACACGGTCCTGGCCTGCCGGCGGCCTTCCTGGTAGCCCCGTTTGAAGGCCTGCACGCAGTCGGCCACGTAGGCGCGGATCCGCGGGAACCAGCGGCGGGCCGGTTTTGGGTTGGCCTCCGTTTGGGATTGGTGCTCGGGCATGATTCGGACCGGCTGCGGGGTGTTCTGGTTGTGGTTGCCGTTGTGGTGTTTCTTGGACTTCTTGGACATGACTCGGCTCCTTATTGGAAAGTGGGTAATTGAAAGGCTAGTCGCCCCTCTCATGTTCCTTGACACGTTTCGGGCTGAAATTTAGCGAATTGGCGGTTCTGGGCGGGATTGGGAGTGGAAGAGCGGAGGTCGGGAGCAATGTGGTCCTTCAATCAGCACATTGATGCTTGTGGGCTTCCGTTACGTATTCGTCCCTGAAAGTCGAGACGGTGCGCGGGAAACGACGCCCGTTCCACACGTGATCTTGATTTGATATGATGGGGCCTGTGCCTGCACATCCCGCAACGCAAGTGGAGGGAGGCTGATGTCGCGCCGTAAGCGAGTGACCATCGTGACCTACAATGGGGTCGATGGAGCATGCGCGGCTGCCATGGCGCTGCTGCGGCATCCGGAAGCCGATGTCGTGGTCAGCAGCGCCCGGACCATCGGTTCGACCTTCGAGCGGCTCAAGCAGGAGCCGGCTGTTCCGGCGTCGATCCCGGTTTGCGGCGTCGGCATGTACGGGAACTGGGATGAGGTTGCCCGACATGCGGAGGACCTGCGTCAGAAAGGGGCGGCGATTGTCTGGTATTGCGGACGCGGGTATCTCAATGAGGACCAAGCTCGCTACGCTGCCTTCTGCCAACCCGTCTTTCTGGACGCGACGAGCAATACCGGCGCCATCTGTGAGCATCTGAAGCTGGCCGACCAACCGAATGCCCGATTTCTCCTCGATCTGGCCAAGCACGATCCGGGTGTCAGCGCAGCCGGCAAGGCGCCGAGCAAGGAGCAGCAGTTCTGGCTCGACCTGGTGGCCGCCTCGACGGCCGAGTATTTCAAGTACCGCGATCCCGCCCGATACGCCGCGACCGTGCAGAAACTGGCCGAGGGCCAATACGACGAACAGGACCACCGCCTCGTGGAGGTCCACCGTCGCCATGGAGTGCGGTACGCCCTGACGGGCAAGTCGGCCCCGATGCGTGAGCTTCAGGAGCGGATCCGCAAATGCGCGGCCGTTGATCAGCCCGTGCTCATCCTCGGTGAGTCGGGCGTGGGCAAGGAACACGTGGCCCACCTGATTCACCAGCGGGGCCGCCGCGCCACCGAGCCCTTCCTGGCGGTCAACTGCGCCGTGTTCGCCGGCAACCTCGGCCTGGCCAACTCGACCCTGTTCGGGCACAAGCGAGGGGCGTTCACCGATGCCAGGGCCGACCGCGAGGGCGCGTTCGTCGCCGCCAGCGGAGGCGTGCTGTTCCTTGATGAACTGGGGGAACTCCCGCTGGACATCCAGGCGAAGCTGCTGCGGGTGGTGGAAGACCGGGAGATCATTCCCGAGGGCGCAGACCGGCCGACCTGCGAGGCCGACGTGCAGTTGATCGCCGCGACCGGTCGGGACCTGCCCGCCATGATCCGCCGCGGCCGGTTCCGCGCCGACCTGTTCTACCGGCTGTCGGCCCTGCGGATCACGGTCCCGCCGCTTCGTGACCGCCCGGACGACCTCGACACGCTCATCGACCACACTCTTACCGAACTGGCCACCAAGGGTTGCCCCCGCAAGCTTACCGCACACGAACGCCGGCAACTGCACGCCTACGAGTGGCCCGGCAACGTGCGCCAGCTCATCCAGGCGCTCCGGCGGACTGCGTACCTGGGGCTCGGCGTAGCGGACGTACTTGCCGAAGAACGCCGGCTCCGGCTGCACGTTCACGAGGAGGAAGCCGACACGGACTGGTCACCAGGCTCCGCTGAGGAGGTTCTGCCCTTTGACGAGGTTCGGCGTCGCTACGCCCAACATGCCCTTTCGGCCTGCGGAGGGAGCCTTCAGGCGGCGGCCCGCGCTTTGGATGTCTCGGTCAACACACTGAAGGGCTGGCTCGCCGACCGTCCGAAAGGCCGCAAGGCCTGACGCCCTTCGACTTGCCGGGCCGTCAATTCGCGATGCTGTTGTGTCAATTTCTGATGACATCTCATCTCATTCAAGCCCGAGTTGAACTGTGTGGGTGATACCCTGAAAACCCAACGGCGTCGGCCTCGAAGGCAAGAAAGCCCCCGGTTTCGGCCCCAACAAGGCTCTGGCGTCAGATTACCAAAGCAGTGCTTTGACTAAGAGGCACGCTGTTTGCACCCATCCCCGTCACCAAACCAAACCACACGAACCAACCAACACCCATCATGGACTTCCCCTTGACCCGACGCCGGCGCGGCACCCGAGTACGCAGGGCACCATGCCCGCGGACGCCGGCCGCGTTCACCTCCGACGACGAGCTGCTCAATGCGTCGATCCAACTGTTCGCCGCCCGGCAGGCCCTGGTCGAGGCCGAGCAGACACCCGGCTGCCCCCGCGAGGCCCTCCGTGCAGCGCGCGACGAGGAGCGGGCGTGGACCCGCTACTGGCACGCCTCGCTCCGGCTGGGCAAGCCGAACCTCGCCCTTGGCCGGCTGTGCCGGCGCCACCGGCTCAACCGAACCGAGTGCGAAATACTGGCGGCGCTGGTGCTGGGCCAGCTTTCGCTGCTGGAGCAATCCATCGGCTCCTGCGCCGACGTGCTCGACACCCTGGCCGTGCCCGGCGCCAAGGCGGTCGAGGCGCTCAGGATGCTCTCGGAGCACGGGCGGCTGTACCGCGCCGGCTTGCTCGCCTACGACGACCCCGACGAAGATCTCGCCCGGCGCTCGCCCATGATCGACCCCACGCTGGTCGATGCGGTGCTCTCGCGCAACGTGCGGGCGGAAAAGGGCTGGCGGGTCGGCTCCGAACAGGAACTGTACGAACGCTTGCAGGCAGTCACCCAGGCCCTGGCCCGAAAAAGCGAACAGCAGGGCTACCTCATGCAGAGCGGCGCAGCCGACCGCGACACGTTCAAAACCCAGTGCAAGGTGCGGCGGCTGATGAGCCGGCTGGAAGAGACCCTCCAGTGCCATCGCAACTGGAAGCTGGCCGCATATTGCGAAAACCGGCTCAACCACGTCGAGTGGCTCATGTTCCTGGCCCTGCTGGGCAAGGCGCTGGGCCACCTGCCGCCCGACCACGAGCTGTTCACCGGCGGCGGACTGGCCCGGGCCGCCGCCCCCACCACCGACCACTACCACCGCGTGCTCGGCCTGCTGGGCCCCGCCTCCGGCTTGGTAAGTGGCGGGCTGGTCCGCCCCTGCGGCGGCGCGATGGAACTGGCCACCGACGACCCGCAGGCACTGCAAGACGTCGAGTTCGAGCTGACCCGCGCGACTGCCGACGAACTGGGCCTTCGCAAGCTCCGGCTGGTCCGCCCCAAGGGCGAGTACCAGGCGCGGCGTCCGCAGGTGCGAATGAGCCAACTCGTCCTGCCGCCCGAAGTTGCCCGGGCGCTCGACCTGGCCGCCGTCCACGCCCGCAGCGCCCGGCGGCTGAGCGACGACTGGGGCCTGGGCGAACTGATTCCCTACGGGGGCGGCATGTCGCTGCTCTTCTCGGGCATGCCCGGCACGGGCAAGACGGCCGCGGCCGAAGCGTTGGCCCACAGGCTCGGCCGGCCCATCTTGGCGGTCGACTATTCGCGCATCCAGAACTGTTTCGTGGGCCAGACCGAGAAGAACATCGTCCGCGCGTTCCGCGAGGCGGCCGACCAGGAGGCGGTGCTCTTCTGGGACGAGGCCGACGCCATGTTCTTCGACCGCGACTCGGCCCGGCACAACTGGGAGATCCGCGACGTGAACGTCCTGCTGCAACAGTTGGAGCGGTTCGACGGAGTGTGCATCTTGGCCACTAACCGCAAGGTAGCCCTCGACGGCGCCCTTCAGCGCCGCATCGCGCTGAAGATCGACTTCCCGCGCCCCGACCGCGACCATCGCCGGCAGATATGGCAGCGCCTTCTCCCGCGCAAGCTCCCCCTCGCCCGCGACGTCGAACTCGACGTGCTGAGCCGCGCGGACCTTGTCGGCGGCGAGATCAAGAACATCATCCTCAACGCCGCCCGCCTCGCCCTGCAGCGCACCGACGCCGGCCTGGTAACCATGCACGACTTCCAGACGGCCATTCGTATCGAGCAGGAGGGTGGGTGGAATGGGGCGCATGGGAAGAGGATTGGGTTCGGGGTATGACGCCAAGGAGGCATCGAATGCGATACGAATGAGCTATATCCATGCAGCGGTCAAGGCACGGGAAGACCGTGGCTGCGGGGTTGACCACGGTTCGCAATGGGGATAGGCTTGGCCTTGGCCGTGCTCGGCGCCCGCTTCACCCGTTCCACGTTTTCTACGCAAGTCGCAACGGTCAGACAGTATAACCCGAAGGGAGCAATACCAATGGGAACTGATCGCACTATGATCGACGTTCTGCGGAAAGGCAACCAGGAGTTATTTCACTCGGCCATGTTGGAGTGGCTGCTTGACCCGAGTCGTGCCGACGAACACGGCATGAATCGTCGCTTTCTCGAAGGGTTCGCGTCGCTTCTGGCGCAACGCGGCAAACCCGCGCTGGCGGATGCACTGGCCGCTGCTACGACGGTGAAGGTAGCTGCGGAGGTCCGCCGCGAAAAGAGTCGGTACGATGTGGTGTTGACGGTCGAGGACACATCGAGCCGCAACACCTGCAAGGTTGTCGTGGAAAATAAGACGAAATCCGTTGGAGGCAGCGCGCAACTAGGTCGCTACCTCAACGACTGCGACATCCTGGTTGCATTGGGCTGGTGCGACGTTTCATTTGATCCGTGTGGTGGCAATGGGATTGTCCAACTCGACTACTCCGATGTGCTCGACTTGTTGTCGCAGCCGCCGGGACCTGCCGCCGATGCGAGATTCGGTTTGCTGGTAACGGACTACCAGAAGTACCTCGAACGCGAACTCGGCCTGCTCAACGCCATGGACAAGTTTTGTCGTGCCGAAGCGGACACTGCCGGGGACAGTTTTGCCCGCTGTGTGGAGCAAGTCAAGCCGTTCTACAATGATAACGACCGCAGGTTCCTGAACCTCGTGCTGTTGAAACGGTTCGTCGCTGAGCATGGGAATGAGCTGTTTACCGATCCAAGCGACTGGCACACCGACAAACAACGAAGTGGTGCATGGGCCGCTACACATGCCGATTCGACGCCCGTTGTATTCGCTTCGCCTCTGCAAGAACTCATTGACGAAGACCAACGCTACTGGTTCTGGTTCCACATCGAATTGAATCCCGGCGTCTTTGCCGAGAACTGGGACGATTCGGCTGGGAACATCCAGTTGCGGTGTTGCGGACCGGAAGGCGGGAACCGTACGGCACTTAAACGACTCAAGAATACCGCCGCAGGCTTACTTGCCCCAACCGATAGCTTTAACAAGGCCGTCGCCAACAATAAGAAGTCGTTCTATGTGGTGCGGCGGCCGCTCCGCAAGCGGCAGTTGCATTTCGCCGTTCTGGTAGAAGAAGTGCGAGGTTTCGCTGCACAATTTGCCACAATTCGATAACGCACTGCGTCGGAGAAGTGCTCGCAACGCCGTCCGATGGGAGACAATAGGCCTCGCTCCTCCACCAACCCGGGTGATTCACCATGGCTGGAACCTTCGATCCGTACCATAAGTGGCTTGGGATTGCCGCGGACGAGCAGCCGGCCAACTATTACCGGTTTCTGGGCATTCGCGCGTTCGAATCCGACCCGGACGTGATCGCCAGCGCGGCCGATCAGCGGATGGTCCATGTGCGTTCGTTCCAGTCAGGGCAGTACTCCGAGTTATCTCAGCGAATTCTCAACGAACTGTCGGCCGCCCGGGTGTGCCTGCTCGACGCGGAGAAGAAGGCCGTTTACGACCAGCAACTTCGCAGTGGGTCGAGGTCGCCCATACCGTCGAGAAGCGGCGCCGACCTCGAAGTACCGCTGCCCGGGCCGCCTCCCCCGGTGCCGGTTGCCCAGTCCTCGCCGCCAATCCTACCCGAAGCGCCTGGACACATTGGCGCCCTTCCTGACGTCGGCGATCATCCGCGATTCGTGCGACGAGTGAAACGCACCAACCCGTCGCCGGCGCTCGTCGTTGTGGGCGGCATAGGCGCCCTGGTGTTGATTGGCGCGCTAGTGTGGATTATGGCCGGTTCGGGACAGATTCAGCCGGAGCGGCCTCGGGCGGCCCGCGATTCGGCGGAGACGGTTACGGCGCGTCATTCGGTGGCCGCGACGGAAAGTCCACCACACCTTGACGACGACGCCAACGGGGCCATGGCCGACACCACTTCAACCGACCAGCCCGAACCGTCGGCACCGCCTGATTCTCACCCGGCACATATTGCACCCCCGCTGGCAGTGGCCCCGTTCGCCTCGGAGCAGGCCGCCAACCATCAGGAGACGTGGGCCGAGCACCTGGGCGTTCCTGTGGAGAAAACCAACTCGATCGGCATGAAGTTCGTGCTCATCCCGCCGGGTGAGTTCATGATAGGGGCCACTTCAAAAGAGGTTGAGCAGTTCTTGCAGGTGGCAAAACAGCAAGGTGCCCCTCAATGGTTAATCAACAGGCTTCCCGCTGAGGCGCCCAAGCATCCTGTTAGGATAACACGCCCATTCTACCTGGGCATATACGAGGTGACGCAAGCGGAGTACGAGCGGGTGATGGGCAGCAATCCGAGCCGGTTTACATGCAACCCTACGCGGCCGGTGGAACAAGTGATTTGGAGCAATGCCGTTGAGTTTTGCCGTATCCTGAGCGAACGAGAGTCGCGGCAATACCGTTTGCCAACGGAAGCGGAGTGGGAGTATGCGTGCCGTGCGGGTACGACCACGCAATGGCATTTCGGTGACGATGCCTCCCGGTTGGACGAATATGCCTGGTTTGAAAGTAACTCGGCAAGACAGACGCATCCGGTCGGTCAAAAGAAACCGAACGCTTGGCGATTGTTCGATATGTATGGCAATGTGTGGGAATGGTGTGCCGACTGGTTTGGTCTCCGTTACTACGCCAACTCACCCACAGACGATCCTCCGGGACCCAGCTCGGGGTCGGAACGCGTGGATCGTGGCGGTAGTTGGGACAATTATGCCAGTGACTGCCGGTCGGCAGCCCGCTTCGGGCGTACGATGAGCACCCGATCCATCACTCGCGGATTTCGTGTGGTCTTGGCTACAGCCGGCAACGATGAGCACTCGGTTTCCGAGCCGGAAGCGCAGCCTGCACGATCGCCACGCACATCGGACCTGCGCATGCGACACTTGCCTGAGCCCGGCGGCATCCCAGAAGAATCGCCTGCTGATCGTCGGCCGGATAAGCAACTGGGAAAGGCTGAGAGGAAGCCGGTCCCGGCCACCTCTGACCAGCAGGAGGTTCGTCGCGCGATCGACAGGTTGTATCCGGAGCCTCAAGACCGCAACGAAGCTTTGGCGTTGGGCAACAAGCTGGCAGCCCTGGCCGAGGACACCGAAGAGCCAACGGAGCGGTTCGTCTTGCTCCGACGCGCTTCCGAGTTGTCCTCCGACGGCGGCGATGCCCGGCGCATGTTGCAACTGGTGGGCCGGATTGCCGAGGAGTTCGAGGTGGATCGGCTGCTGGCCCAGGCCGCCATGCTCGATGGGTTTGCGAAGAAGGCGCCCCGAGAAGAACAGATTGGGGCGTTGGTAAAAGGATCGGCAGGTGTGATTGACGAAGCGATCATCGCCGAGCAATTCGATTTGGCCGACGAGCTTTCCGCGTTGGTGTATCGTGCCTGCCAGACCTCTGCCGGGCGCGAGTTTCGGGTGGACGCATTGGCCCGCCGCCGCGAGGTGCAGGGGCTGCGAGACGAGTGGAACAAAGTGCAGGCTGCCCGAGCGGCCTTGCAGTCGAATCCCGAGGACGAGGCGGCGCACACCGCCGTGGGTCGGTGGTACGGTGTCGTGCAGGCCGACTGGGAGCGGGCGCTGCCGCATTTTGCCAAGGGCTCCGATTCGGGGGTAAGGAAGCTGGTCGATCGCGAGTTGAACAGTGCGCCGGAAGACGCGCCCGCCCAAGTCGAGCTTGCCGACGCATGGTGGGACTTGGCTCAAGCGGCCGACCCGGATTCGAGCCCCGTATGGTTCGTGCGTGCGGAATACTGGTACCAGCAGGCCAAGCCGCAAATTAGCAACCCCCTGGTTAAGGCGAAGGTTGGGCAACGATTGCAGGAGCTTGGGGGCCTAAGCTTGCCCACCTCCAAGCGAGGCGACCGAATGCCTCCGCCGGCAGTCGCTCCATTTGACGCCAAGCAAGCGGCGCAGCATCAACAGGCGTTGGCAAAGCACCTAGACGTTCCCGTCGAGAAGACCAATTCCATCGGAATGAAATTCGTGCTCATTCCACCGGGCGAGTTTATGATGGGATCGACCGCGCAAGAGGTCGAGCGACTCTTGGGGGAGGCACGGCGGCAAAAGGCACCCGAGTGGTACTTCGAGCGACTTCCGCGGGAGGCGCCCCAGCACCGTGTTAGGATTTCAAGGTGGTTTTACATGGGGCTGTACGAGGTGACGCAGGGACAGTACGAGCGAGTGATGGGCAATAATCCAAGCCAATTCAAGGGAAACGCTCAACTGCCAGTGGAACGAGTCACTTGGCACGATGCGGTGGAGTTCTGTCGCAGACTCAGTATGTTGCCGCAGGAGAAGGAAGCCGGGACGACATATCGCCTGCCGACGGAGGCGGAATGGGAGTATGCTTGCCGGGCAGGCACAACCACACTCTACAGCTTCGGCGACGATGCGGCGATCATCGGCCAGTACACATGGTGGTCAGGCAACTCACGGGAACAAACACAACCCGTGGGACGGTTGCGACCGAACGCCTTCGGTCTCTTCGACATGCATGGCAACGTATGGGAATGGTGTGCAGACTGGTATGGTAAACGTTACTATGCCAACTCACCGACGGACAATCCTGCGGGGCCTGCGTCCGATTCGGATCGCGTCCGGCGCGGCGGCGCTTGGGACCTCCACGCCTTTTGCTGCCGGTCGGCCTACCGTAACAGCCGCCCACCGGACGTGCGATCCCACTCTTCGGGCTTCCGCGTGGCGTTGGTCATCGCCGCCAATGAGTGGCACATGGGCTCCGACACGGGAGAACAATGTCCCCTCACTCTATCCCCCACCCACGAGCACAGTTCGGACAAGGTCGCTGAGCGTGCTGCCGCGTCTACTCAGTTCCTTGACGAGCGAGCGACCGGCACGGGAGTGCGAGACGGCGACACGAACTCGCTGTCCATCTTGTCCGGCCAAGCAACAGATGAACTACGGGCGAAGATGACCTATGGCAGTACCGTAGATCTGTTGAAGAACATCAACCTGCGACGACAGCGCGTTTTGGGTGATTGGAAGCATGGACGGGCCGGACTTACCGGCACGTGCCGGTACGCCAAGCACGCCGTGCTTGCATTGGCGTATGCTCCGGTGGGCAGCTACGAACTCCACGTGGAGTTTACACGCCATGGCGGCCGCGACGATGTTGTTGTGTTTTTACCGGTGGGGTCAACTGCCTGTCGGCTGAGCGTCAGCGCATTGCATGGTCAAGTATCGAGCATCGGCAAGCTCGGGGGCCCAGAGTTGCCGGGCAATGCCCCTTCTCGTCGCCCCGGAACGCTCAAGAACGACCATCGTTATGTGATGGTCATCGCGGTCCTCCTGAAAGATCAGTGGGCGACCATTGATGTTACGCTCGACGGCGAACCGTACCTCCGCTGGACAGGAAAACAATCGTCGATAAGCGCACCCCCAGATTGGCGGCTTCCCGACAAGAAGCATCTTGGCGTCGGCATGTGGAACACTACGGTCACTATTCACGACGTTCGAGTTTGGCCCATAGCGCAATGGGAGCATTGAACTGTGGATCATCGGGTTCCCGGCGCGACCACGCCAGTCAAGCGACCATGGGTTATTTCCGAGTTGCCGACGACGGCCCCGAATTGTCGGCATCGCAACCCCATGGCCACCAATCGTAGGAGCAATCGCAGGAAGCCCGACCGGCAGCGACCGCCCGGTTCATCGCACGCCCGGCAATCGGAGATACCGATCCGCATCGCCGGGTTGCACGCCACACACTCCCGCCTGGAGCCGCCTGCCGTGACGGGGGCTTCGACACGCCATTGGCTCATGAAGCCCGTAGCCCGGAACCTCGACCGCTCGACGCTCCCTGCCGAAACAGCCTGCCGTGCCGTACAATAAGGCCATGAAGGTCATTTCCCTCCAGTCCAGCAGCAACGGCAACTGCATTTATGTGGAGGCCGGAGGTGTGCGATTGCTTTTCGACGCCGGAATCAGCGGCAGTCGGGTCGAGCAGCGGCTGGCCTTGCATGGCCGGGTTCCGACCGGGATCGATGCCGTGCTGATTTCCCACGATCACGTGGACCACGCACGAAACATGGGCGTCCTGCATCGGAAGTTCGGCCTTCCGGTCTACGTGACGGCCAGAACCTACCAGGCGGCCAGCCGGCACCGTCTGGGTGAAATCGAGGACCTGCGCGGTTTTCACGCCGGCGAGACCCTGCGTCTGCGGAACGTCCGGGTCGAGACCATCCGGACCCCGCACGATGGCGCCGATGGTCTGGTGTTTGTGGTCGACGACGGCCGGCGCCGGCTGGGCATCCTGACCGACCTCGGGCACGTATTCAACGACCTGGAGGCCGTCATCGGCTCGCTGGATGCCGTGCTTCTGGAGAGCAATTACGATCCGCAGATGCTGGCCGACGGCACCTATCCGGACTGGCTGAAGGAGCGGGTGGCCGGTTCCGGTGGGCACCTTTCCAATGAGGAAGCCGCGGAACTGGTACTGGCAAACGCCTCCACGCGAATGCAATGGGTTTGCCTGGCCCACCTGTCGCAGGACAACAACAGGCCGGACCTGGCGTTGGCCACTCACCGCCGGATTCTGGGCGATCGTCTGCCGCTGCTGGTGGCCGGCCGGCACGAGGTGACGGACGTTCTGGAGGTTTGGAATCTCGCTTGATCTTCAGAGACCGCCGTATGCGCGTGCAATCCCCGGACCTCGGCTTGAGCCGCTTGCCAGCAGTTTATCGTCCTCGGCCGGCCGCCGGATTCACGCCCGCTCGGATCGTGCTGGCCAAGGGCAGCAACGGCTCGCCTGCGCGTTGCCGGCTGGTGGATGCCATCTGCGCCGCGTACCCGAGGGCAGAGGTGGTCGAGGCCTTCGACACGCCTCACAATCGTATCCGCCTGAGGTCCGACAGCCCGCTGGATCGCCACCGGGAGGGCAAGCAGACGTTGGTGCTGGCGGAGCATCACAGCGCGGTCCGGCAGAGCACCGAGAACGGGAATACCTGCCCGAACTACTGGCACTTCTCGCCCTATGGCTTTTGCCCCTACGGCTGTGCCTACTGCTATCTGGCCGGCACGCAGGGAGTATGGTTCTCGCCGACCGTCAAGGTGTTCGTCAACCTGCCGGAGATCCTCGATCAGGTGGATGCCATCGCACGGCGGTTGGGCCGGCCGACGGCGTTCTACCTGGGCAAGCTCCAGGACGGCCTGGCCCTGGACCGGCTGACCGGCTACTCGCAGGAGATCGTGCCGTTCTTCGCCGAGCATCCGCTGGCGAGGCTTACCCTGCTGACCAAGAGCGCGGACGTCGGCAATCTGCTGGGGATCCGGCACGGTGGCCGCACGATCCTATCTTGGACGCTCAGCCCGCAGGTGGTGGTGGAGGCGTACGAGCCGAATACGCCGTCGTTGGAGGAGCGTCTGCAGGCCATGGAGGCCTGTGCACAGGCCGGCTACCCCGTACGTGCGGTCATCATGCCGATTCTGCCGCTGCCCGACTGGGAAACGATCTACGGCCGGTTCCTGGTGGAGGTACTCCGGCGGGTTCGGCTTAGAGGCCTCCGATCCCACGGATGTCTGGATCTTTGGCGTTCCGGCGTTCGATCACCTGGAGTTCGGACAGAAGCTGGCGCTGCTAGGCCACGTAGGCGAGGCCCTGCTCCGGCCGGACATCCCGCCGCCGAACCTGACGGCCCTCAACGAAGCTGCGGTCGGAGTTCTGTATCAGGGCGTCGAGCAATGTGTACAGATCGAGATCGACGACGCCGCGGAGGGGTTCGATGCCAGGCGCTGGCGCCGGCTGGTCCAGGCGGCCGTGGCCGAACAGGACGCTCCAGCGGTCGGACAGCGAGAACCCCTGCCTGACCAGGATTGCGCGGACATGGAGGAACTCAGCAAGCTGGGCCACCTGAAACTTCCAGTCGAGATCGACTGTCGCCCGCTCAACCGTCTTCAGGGCAATCAGGTCTCCCAGGAAGACCGACCCGAAGTGCCGGTTCAGCCGCCGCAGGTTGGCCTCGACCTCGCCAGTATCGAGCAGGTGGATGCCGGTCATCAGGACCCGATAAGGATACAGCACGGGCTTGACCCACTTGGACAAGTTGATTCACGATGTACCCGCCGCGGGGCGATCCTCGACCGCCTCCTGGCCAATGTTGAAATCTTGCAGATTCCCGGCAAGAGCTATCGGCTCGTACAGCATTATTTGGACGACCAGGAGGGGTTGAAGGCCGAGTCCACACTGAGCACCGAGAGGACGCACTTGAGCAACCTGCGGAAGTTCCTCGGTCCGAAGACCGACTTGTCGGTGGACAGGATCACCGAGGACGATCTGAAAGACGATCTCCACGACGCAGTGTAAGCTCCTTTTGCGGCACTTGGAGGGCCGGCCCGCGACGAGGGCGCATCTATCGCCCGTACACTTTCACGCAACTGACGGAAATCCTGCAGTCGGCACCGTCAAGCTCGTCACAGCGCAATTGAAGACGGTTGACTCCTTTCGTCAGTACGGGCAACGGCTCGGCGAATTCCCCTTTGAGAAGGGGCTGCCCCTTCTCGACCAGTGTCCAGCTTCTTTCATCGCGGCATCGCAAGACCTGCCCGCTGGCAATCACAGTCGGCATGTTCAGCTCCTGGCCGTTGACGATCAACGTTGGCTTGACCTTGTTTGCCCCGATTTGTTCGACGGCGATGTCGAATTCAAGCCTCGCCTGGTCCCCGGGGCTTGCACCGCCTTCGTCGCGAGGCACGGAGGTCCAGCAGTTGTCCCAGCCGTCGAATCGGGTGATGACACGAGGCATGTCGTACTCGTATCGGAGCTTCGACCAGTCAACGTCCGCGGCGCGTGTACCGAAGGGCTCGCCCAGCGCGACCACGGATACGACCGCCCGGCCGGCGCCGGCGCCGGAAGAGACGCAGCCAAACGCAATCTGGTTGATGCCGGCATTCAGGACCGGCATCCCCTCGGGGCATTCCGGCTGGAAACGGGTGCGCAGCGCGCCACGCTGATCGTAGTGTACGCCAACGCCATCCTCATCCAGCTCCAGCAGGTCCCCGGAGGAGATCGCTACCGGGACCCGCAACGGCTTACCGTTGACCGTCAGGACAACGTCTCGGAGCGTGGTGTCAACCGCCGTCAGCCCCACGATTGGTCCGATGGTGACGTCAACCTGGCCTTTCGCCGGGATTTGGTTCAGCAACAGGTTGATTTCCGAGACGCGGGCGGTTTGCAGGTTGCGGTGGCACAGATCGTAGCCGGCGCCGCGCACATAGGGCCACTTCAGGCCGAAGGCGCGATCGCTGTCACGTTCCCGGAACAGCAGCTCGCAATAGCGCCAGCCGGTGAAATCCAGGTCAACGTAGTGTTCGGAGACCGCCGCGCCGAACATGCGGTCGGTCCGGAACTGCACGTTGAGGACGGCGCCGCTGCCGTCGCCCTTCACCCAGAGCCCGACGCCGGAGCAGGCGCCGATGTCCCGGTAGGGGAATTCGTAGGAGGTCCCCAGGCTGGTCCAGGCGCCAACGGAGAAATCGTTCCGGTTGACGGCCTGAATCCGGAGGTTTCGAGGGCCGCCCTTCACGTCCGCCGTCTCGGTCAGGATCTGCTGCGTCACATTGGCGGCACAGTCCCGGCGGGCGATCAGCGATGTGTCGCTGAAGTCGATGATCGGCCGCGGCGCGGCGGGATCGGGCGGAACGGGCGACTGCAGCACCTCGATGCGGAACCGGAACGGCTGCTGCCCGCAGGAGTTGTCCACAGTCCATTGCGCCGGCTCCGCGGCGGACACGACCGCCTTGTGCGGCAAGTACTCAACCGGCGTGAATTGCCAGGCGCCGCCGTCGCTGAGCCGCAGGCGAAAGTCCCTGCCGGGCTCGCGAACACGGTCGATGGTCGCCTGGTCGAAGTAGTTGGCCAGGCGGTGTTGCTCGTACCAGCCGATGACGGTGAGCATGTCCATTGCCCGGGCGTTTGCGGGGGCGCCGCCAACACGCATGCCTCCCAGGGACATCGAGGCATCCAGGGCCATGTTTTTCGCCATCCAGTATTCTGTCTCATCCAGGTACTGCCTGCGGTGGCGATGCCCCGGGCCGTTGAGCGACCACCATCCCATCTGCGGCTCGAGCAGGTCGTTCATCCGCGCGAGCCCGGCGCTTCTGACGTGCTGGTCCTGAAACGGCTTCCAGGCGCAGTGTGCCGAGTCCCAGGCGCCGGTGCGCGAATGGAACCACCAATTGTGATGGCCCCAGTTGCTTGCCTCGTTGAGACAGTCGCGGTTGAACTTGCGGAAGGTCGTCCAGCGCATGCAGTTGTCGGGATACCCGGCGCCCATGCCCTCGGCCCCGTCGAAATAGAGGAAGTCCGCTTTGCAGGTGTTGTAGGCGCGGGCGATGTCGTCGGACAGTTTGTCCATCAGGCCGCTCCCGGGAACGGGATAGAAGGCCAGATAAACCTGCTTGAGAAACTCCGCCTTCGCGCCGGCCGGATGGTCCTGGGCCTGGGTGCCGAAGGCTCCGCGCGTACACTTGCCGAAGCAGTACGGCTGCTCGCGGGAGATCGCCGTGTACTGGACCAACTCGGTACCGATGCGGAACACGTTGGTGGCGCCGTGGTAGGTGAACACGGTCGAATGCCGGTCGCCAGGCGGTTCGTTGACATACAAGGTATCGTCGGACTTGCCGAAATCTCTGGCGAGGGTGTAGGTCGCCAGGGAAATCAGTTCCTGCGAAGGCACTGGGGTGATGTAGGGCGATTCGGTGCGGATGCAACCGCTCAAGGTATGCAGGCCCAGCTTGAGGCCTGCCGCGTGCAGTCGATCCGCGGCTGCCACCATCTCGTCCATGCCGCCTGGGAAGTTCTTGGGGTTGGGCCGGTAGTCCCCGAACGTGCGAAACCACGGCTCCCGAAAGTGAAGGATGCCAAAGCCGCCGCGACGGGCCAGATCAATCCAGGAATCGGTGTCGGTGAATGCATCTTGGACAAACAGGTACGACAGGCGGGCCATCGGCGATTCGGCCGCCCACGGACCGCCATGCTGCGATCGCGGCACATCCTCCTGAGTGGCCATGGCCTTCAGCATGGGGCGCAATTCGGACCGCGGACCTGCCGCCAGGCCCGCGCTGTAACCGGTCAGGCCGAGGTCGGCGGAGGTGCTTGCGCTCATCGCGGTGCTGCAGTTGACCTCCAAATCCAAAGCCCGCAGGGCGATGCCGGAGTCGTCGTCGGATACCAACCCTGCGAACCCGCCGCGGTACCGGTTCACACCTGGGGCGCACTGGAAGAAGACGAACGACCTGACCTGCGGGACCGTGACCTCCAACGCCGTGAACTTGAGGTAGTCGCCCTTGGCCTCGCAGCGCAGCCTGGCATGGCCGTCCAGCCCCGGAAAGGTCGCCGTCAGAATCCCGTTGTCGACTGACATCTTGCGGCACTCGACGTTGCGGTTGTCCTCCAGGACAACCGTAACCATGGGCGTCTCGGCAGCCAGTAGTTCCCTGGCGTGCCCCTCCTTTCCCGAGGCCTTCTGCAGAAGCGAAGTGATCCAACCGGCGTTGTTAAGCGTTAACGTGGCACACCGCGTTTCAAAGGAGACAAGCGTTCGGGGTTGGACCGGGGGAACCACCTTGATTTCACCGCTGTCTCGCCCCTTGCGGTCGGCCAGAAGTGCGACTTCCGCCGGAGTCAACGCCCTCTTGTAGAGACGCAACTCGTCGATCAACCCATCGTGGCTCTTCTCGGTGTTCCACTGCCCGAGCACCAGTGGCTCGGTAAAGCCCATGGGGTACCGCCACGCGGACTGGCCGACCTTCTTCCCGTCCATGTACGTGGTGACATTCGGCAAGCTGAATGTCGCTGCCAGGTGCGTCCATTTCCGCAGCGGAATCCGGGCCATGCCGCAGCTCCCCTCTTCCCACCGATCGCCATCCTTTCCAGCCCGATGTCCCCGCCGCCCCAAGCGGAACGACAGGTTGCCTTCGTTGACAAAGAACATGAACCCGCCCGGGCTCCAGCCGCCCGTCAAAACGTTCGGGTACTTCCCATTCAGGCCGTTCCAGTAGACCCACACCGACACCGTCATTTCCGTCGATCCGTCTAAGGCGGCGATGTTCGGGATCACCAGGTTGGAGTTGAGCTTGCCGATGCTGACGGCGGTGCCGAACTCCCCGGTGGCCCATCCCGCTCGGTTAAGAATGGCGTGGGCCCGGTACGGCCCGCTGTCCACCGATTGCTCGCCCTGGCCTTCGTTGAACGGCCAATACCCGATTAGGCTTTCATCGAGGGAAGATGCGGCCGGCGTCGATGACGCGGCACACACGCCGACCAGCAAGGACGCTAAAACAACGCTTCTCCGGACCATGGTCACTCCTTCAAGGGCAACGTTCGCCGTGCTGGGTTGCCTGCATGTCGCGGGAAATACGGCAGGACAGGCCTGCCTGGTTCGCACGGCACCTGCCGTGATGACACCGCACGCAATGACTCCGGACGCCAAGGTACCCCGCTATCTCGCCGGTGTCAAATTCGCCCTGGGACCGTCGCATCGCACGTTCATCGTTCCGCCTCTCCGGCCTTAAGCGGCTTGACGGCCGTGGCTCACCTCCTGCAAGGAGCGACGACTGCGGCGCGCTGCTTCGCCAGCCAGGAAAAGGCGGGTATTGACACGGCCCGGCGAGGCTGCAAGACTCAGTACTGGCGGGCTGACATCGTAAGTGCCAGAATGGACGTCGCCTTGCCCAATCACCGGTTGGTTCCAGGAGGCTTTGCCCGTGAAATCCATTTCGTTTGTTTGCGCGTTGTTGCTCTTGCTCGCGAGTCCAGCCCCGGCCGGTGATGGCGCCGGCGGTCCAGAGGCAGAGCGAGTCAGTCCATCCGCGGCCGATCCGCGGCACCGTCCCGCGGGCTGCGATACATGTGAGGTGGACAATCCCGCAAGTTCGAAGGCCCAGCCCGCTCCGGCCGCCGGTTTTTCCTGGCCCCAAGGCATGCGAGGCGCGTTGTCCATCTCTTTCGACGACGCGCGCGCGAGCCAAGTCGACCATCGCAGCGCCGCCCTGTTCAAGCAGTACGGGATCCGTGTAACGTACTTCGTCAGTCTCGCCAACGTCGAGAAGAAACAGGATCTGTGGCGCGCGGTCGCCGCCGACGGTCACGAAATCGGCAACCACTCGGTCCACCACCCGTGCAGCGGGAATTTTCCCTGGATCGGCCCCGGCGAACGGGCGCTGGAGAACTATACCCTTGAGAAGATCGACGCCGAGTTGCTCGAAGCCAACCGGAGCCTGCGCCAGATGCTCGGCGTCACGCCAGTCAGTTATGCCTATCCCTGCGGCCTCGACTTTGTGGGCCGCGGCGAGAATCGGGCCAGTTACGTGCCCGTCGTGGCGCGGCACTTCCTCGTCGGCCGGGGCTACCGAGGCGAATACTTCAACAATCCTGCGTTCTGCGACTTGGCCATGGTCCAGGCGCTCGGTGTGGACCGCGACGGCCTCGCCCAGCTGAAAAGCTACGCAGATCGGGCGCTCGCCACGGGCTACTGGATCATCCTCGTCGCCCACGAGGTGCCCAAGCATCCCGGCGGCGAGGGCCTGTCAACAGGCAACATCGCCGCCCTGGGTGAGTACTTGCAGGCCCAGCCGGAGTTGTGGGTCGATACGGTCGGCACGATCGGAGCCTATGTCCGAAGCCACCGGAACCTCGACCAGAAAAACGCGAAATAGCGGCAGCAGCGATGAAGACGGCGTGGACCCGCGCCGAGCGATTCTGTATAACCGTTCACAGGGGACTGTCCCAGTTTTCGCGGCACATCGGACATTTTGCACCGCCGGCCACTGCTACAAGCCGCGACAATGGGACTGTCCCTCTCGTATGCAGTGGAGAAAATGGCTTGCCCCGCCGACCCGTGAACGGCTACGATTTGGTTAACGGTTCTTATGAGCATCATCAGGAAGTGAGGTGTTGCGGTGAACACGTACCGTCGGATGCTGCCGCATATGGCGGCACTGATTGCGATCGGGCTGGGTGTGCTGGAAGCCAGCCCGCTGGCGGCCGCTGCGGATCAAGCCGTGCGATTCTGCACGAGCCGCGACATCGCCTGCGGGCCTGGCCGGGACCACGCCGTGCAATTGGCCCGCCGCTGGCAACCGGTCGTCGAGTGGCGATTCGATCGCGATCTGAGCAACTGGCAGATCAAGAACTACCAACAGGCCCTGAAGATCGAGGTCGCCGACGACGCGGCTTGGGGCCGGAGCCTGTTGGTACACCGCGACGACAAGGAGACTGACACGGCCTTCGAGCTCACGTCGCCGCCCATTCCGGTTGCCGAGGCAGCGCTGTGCCGGCTGACCATCGCCGCCGCACATACGCTCGACTTGTCGATGGCCCAGGGCCACAAGGAGTCGCTCCAAAACCAGATCCGCTGGTTGGATGGCGACGGCAGCGTCGTGGAGACAACCCCGTTCCGCTTCACCACCCCCAGCAACTCCTGGTACAACGTAACCGTCGAGTCGCAGGCCCCTCGCGGCGCAGCGACGGCTGTCGTGCAAATCGGCTTCGACTCGCCGAACGTGTTCGGTTCGCGGCAGTTCCGGCTGCGGAGCGTTGCCTGGTCCACTCAACCCGATCCGCCGGAATACGCGGCCGATGGCGAGATGCTCTCGCGGCCGCAGCGAATGACGGAGCCGTGCGAGCAAGGTCGGGTCAGTTGGCAGGCGGACGTGCCGGAAGGCACGAGCGTGGGACTGCAGGTTCGCTCGGCGGCGGACCGCGACGGCGGGCCGCGCGACTGGACGCCTTTCACCGGGCCCGATGGCACGCCGACATCCCAGTTCACTTCCAGTGGCGCCCGGTTGCCGGCAATCCACGCGGGTCACCACTGGTTCCAATACCGGCTGACGCTCGGCACGAGCCGCCCCGCCGTCACGCCCGTCGTCCGGCAGGTGCGGCTGGGCGACGAACAACGGTGGATCGAGGACCGCGCCTGGCCGGGGGCCGACACTTCGCCCCCGCAACTATTGGACTATACGCCGCGGCGTACGGACGATGCGAGTCAGCCCTTGGTGTTCTCGCTGTCCGACGGCCTCGACGGCGTGGGTGTGGATCGCCATTCGGTGGAAGTATTTTTGGACGGCGCGCCGATCACCGCGCAGCTCAAGCGCGTCGGAACGGCCTTTCAGTACGAGCCGCGCGAGCCGCTTAAGCCTGCCTTCGGCCCGGCGGCGATCGAAGATTGGTCGGTTGGGAACTTCAACTCGGCGTTGATCATTCGCCACGGACCGCCGCGCGAGCCGGGCGGCGGCACATCGATCGAGGTCCGCCGGCAGGGCGAGCAAACGGATACGTCCTTCACGCTGGCGTCGCCGCCTGTCTCGGTGCAAGAAGGCGCAACGTACCAGATTGCGATCTGGTCGCGCCACACCATGGACCTGCGTCCTGCCGGGAGCAGGCAAGGTCCGAGCGGCTCGGTCTGCTGGCTCGATGGCCAGGATATCCCGCTCGGCGATCCCGTGCGACTGGACCTGGGCGGTCCCAGCCCTCAATGGCGACAGACGCAACTCAAGCTGACGGCCCCGCCAGGTGCACAGTCTGCCGTCATGCGGATCGGCTGGGACTACCCGGACATCGTCGCCGGCGATGAAGCCGCTTTCGCCGATCCGCGGTTCGACGGCCCGCACCCGGAATCGGGAACTCGGCCGAACTTGCACCGCGTGCTCGTCAAGGCCCGCGATTTCGCCGGCAATGCGTGCGAGCAGTTGTGGTGGATCTCGGTGCAGCCGCCGCCGACGTCGGGCATCACCTCCGTGCGCGATGACGGCGTGATCCTGGTCGATGGGAAGCCGCTGTTTCCCATCGGGCTGTATTCGGTGTGGAAGCGGGAACACAACGGCTACGATTTCAACCGTTGCTTCACCGAACTGCGCGAGGCAGGCTTCAATACAATCCACACCTACCACGCGCAGCGCGACGCCGAATTAAAGGAATTCTACGCGGCGGCCGAGCGCCACGGTCTGCGCGTGATCATCGCCCCGCGCGGCGGGGCCAATAGTCGCGACCCGCAGAACGCGGTCCGCACCGTGATCGAAGAGTGCCGCCAGCCGGCCCTGCTCGCCTGGTATCTGGCCGACGACACGGCGAGCCACATCAGCGCCGACGAGCTGCGGCGCGTGCATCAGGCGATCCGCGACGTCGACCCGTTCCACATCACGGTCCAGGCCGATGTTGTGTTCACAGGCGGCCCTCGGCCCTCGCGGTACACCGACTACGTGGACTCCACCGATGCCTTCTTGCCGGAACTCTATCCCATCCGCTCCGACCAAGACTGCGAGGTCGCCAACGTGACGCGCGACATGACGCTCATCGGCGACGACCTGCGACGCTCCGGGCGCAAGGCGCCGGTCTGGGCAATCATCCAGGATTTCGAAGGCTGGGGTTGGAAGCGATTCCCCACGGAGGCTGAAACCAGCGCGATGACCTACCTGGCCATTATCCACGGGGCCACCGGAATCACCTATTACACATACGGCGGAACCGGCAAGAACCACGGTGTGACGCACGATCCGCAGGTGTGGGCCGCGCTGAAGCGGATCTCGCGCCAACTGGCCGATCTCCACGACGTGCTGGTCCAGCGCGATCCGCCGCAGAAGCAGCAGATCCAGATCCTCAGCGGCCCGCCGACCGACGGCCTCGGCTATCCGGCCGTGAGCACGCTGCTGAAAGAGCATCAAGGCCGGCGCTACCTGCTGGCCGCCAATTCCTCCCGTGGGGCCGTGCGAGCGCGGGTCGACGCCGGCGTCGCCGCCGGCCAGGTGCAGGTGATGTTCGAAGATCGCCGGCTTGCGGCGCAGGCCGGAGTATGGGAGGATGATTTTGCGCCCTACGCCGTCCACGTGTATGCCTGGTAGTCGTGCCCGCTGCCGCTTCGCGCGGCAGGGCATTTGTCCTTCAGAGAACCACGATCGAGAAACAGCGGCTTTGTCCGCGTCGAGGTGCAAACATGAAACCGTTTTTGATTTTGGCCGCCATGGCTCCCCTGCTGGGCGCCTTTGAGACTCTTGGAGCCCAAGACCTGAAAGTGGGCGACACCTATCACATTGTAATCGCCGAGGATCGGACGAAGGCCGAAGAGCACGCCGCCGCGCAGCTCCAAGAGTACCTGAAGAAGATCACGGGAAGGACATTGAGGATCATTCCCGAAACGGATCAGGACACGGGACCGGCGATCTATGTCGGCCAGACCAAATTTGCCGCCGCCCACGGCATGAAGGATTACGGAAAGGAAGAGTACCACCTCAAGAGCTTTGGAAAAGACCTGGTCATCGCCGGCGGCCGGCCCCGTGGCGTTCTTTTCGGAACCTACGAATTCTTGGAGCGATTCGCAGGCGTGCGCTACCTGAGCGTCAACTTCGAGCGGATCCCGGAGATGGCGGCCGTGCCGGTTTCGGAGGGAACCGACCTCCGGCACGCCCCGCCCTTCATCTACCGCGACATCTATCCCGGACGCGCGGAGATCCCCGCCGACTACCGGCGAAAACTCCGACAAAACAGCGGCGGTAATTCACCGCGGCACGGCTTCAGCGAAACCTGCGGCTCGCCGGGCGGGGTGCATACGTTGCACAAGTACTCCCACGATTTCCCGCGCGCGATCTCCTGGATGAACCGCAACGGCAGCCGGCAGATTGTGAACTCGCCCCACTCCGGGTCGATTTGCTTCTCGCAACCGGAGGCACTGAAACGGATCGCCCAAAAACTGAAGGACCACGTGAAAGACGATCGTGCGCGTTGCGACGCTTCCGGGGCGCCATACCCGCAGTTCTACGTCGTGGACATGAATGATTGCCACGTGGAGTGTTTTTGTCCGCAATGCCAGGCATTCGTCCGGGAACATGACGTTTCCGGACTCGTCATCCACTTCATGAACCAACTCTGGGACGAAGTTCAAGAGGCGTACCCCGACATTTACATCATGATGTTCGCCTACCAGGATTCCACCACCCCTCCGCGAAGCGACCTCAAGCCGAAGGGAAACGTGATCGTTCGCCTCGCCTACATGGACCACGAGTTTACGGAATCCGGCAAGGTCAAACGGGATGTCATGTTCCCCCTTTCACATCCGAACAACCGCGCCTACGAGGAGGCGTTGGAGCAGTGGCGCAATTGCTCGCGCCATCTCGCGATCTGGGACTACTGGAAGACGTACCGGTGCGGCTTTCAGACGCCGATCCACAACACGGCGGCGATCCCCGGCCTCGTCCGGAAATACCGGGATATCGGAGCCAAGCATGTCTTTGTCGAAATGGAGCTGGGAACGACCGTCCCTCTCACGCTTTTCGACCTGCGCTACTACCTGGGCGCCAAGATGATGAACGATCCCGACCTCGACGACGAGAAGCTGGTCGAAGAGTTCATGACGATGTTCTACGGCAAAGCCGCAGCGCCCATGAAGGAATTCAAAGCGTATACGGAAAAGCGCATGGCCGAAGCCGCCGGGCCGCTCACCTCGTTGCCGCCGGCAAAACGCGCCTTCATGGATGCCGAGTACTTCAAGATTCTCTACTCGCTTCTCGAACAGGCGGAACTGGCCGCGGCGGAAAATCGCCCCATCCTCGAAAATGTCCGCCAGGAACGCCTTGTCGTCGACCACGCCTACCTGATGCTCTGGAACAGTCACGGCAATCCTCTCGGCCTCGACAAGACGGCTCTGCGCCAACGAATGACCGAAGACGCGGACATCTTTGGAAACAAGTACTTTCCGAGTTCATGGAAGGATGCCCGGGGAGCCTCGCTCGAGTTCTTTTGCGATACGATGGAGTTTCCGGAAAAGAAGGGGGCCCACAAGGCAACACCGCTGGATGGTGTCCGTTTCGACGGCAAGGACAAGATCGAGATCGGCGTCCAGGACCTCGACGGCGGCGCCTTGGTGATGGATTCCGACGCGTTCGGCGGCAAGGCCAAGGCTCGCGACAGCAACGGCAAAGACGACTACCATGCCCGGCCATTCACCTTCGGAATCTACGAATGGAAATTCAGGAAATTCATCGCCGACGCCCGACTCGAGAAGGCGGACGTACCCCAAGATGAAAAATACCACTGGTACTATGCCGGCAGGACGCGGATCTATTCCGATAGGACCCGCCTTTGGAGCCATTGGTCGTGGACGCTCAATTTCAGCCTGGAGAAGGCCTTCGAGCCGAAGAATTTCAAGCAGCTATTCGACGTATACGTCTCGGTGAAGCTTCAAGGTCCTTCGTATGTGGAAGGCTCCCAAAGCCCCAATGAAGTGCGCGTCGACCGGCTGATGTTACTCAAGGTGGACCCGGACACCCCGCCATTGACCCAATGACGTTTTTCAGAAAGTGCGGTGGTTCAGCGATTGCTGGGTGACCGACAGGTGTCAAGTGACCCTGATTTGCTTGTGCCGAACGCGTGATTCAATTCATCAACAACAAGGAGCAAGACAGAATCATGAGAAGTTCTTCAATCGCTTGCGCGTGTTTGTTTCTTGGTCTGCTGGCGGTGGGTGCAGGGTCGCCTGCCCCCTGCGTAGCCGCTGAAAACGAAGGAAGCGCCGCCTGCTTCAAGCTCGGGTGGGCCTCTGCCGATATCACGCCCGACAGGCCCGTGGTCATCACGGGCGGTTCGGCAGCGCGAGTCTCCCAGGGCGTCAAGGATCATATCCATGCAACTGCCCTGGCCCTGGAGTCAACCGGAAACAACGGCGCATCGGACATGGTCATCATGGTCTCGTTGGATCTGGTGGGAGTAACCGATATTCTCTACTGCCGAGTCCAAGAGTTGGTTAGAAAAGAAACACCCGAAGTTGCCGCCGACAAGATCATTCTTAACGCCACGCATACTCACACTGCTCCTGACCAGGGTACTGCGCCGGACCTGGTAAAAATGCACTCGCAGCACGGCATCAATGTCCCGGTTGCCTGGGCGAAATGGGGAATCGACCTGGGCGTCATGTCGGCAGAAGAGTACGTCGAGTTCGCAGCGGAGCGGATCGCGAATGCCATCGGCCAGGCTTGGAAGGCGAGGAAACCGGGCGGGATCAGCTTCGGGCTATCGCACGCCGTAACGGGCCGAAATCGCCTGACAGCCTATTATGACGGCACGTCGGACATGTATGGCACCGCAAACACCCCAAATTTCAGTCATGTGGAAGGTTACGAGGACCATTCACTTGGCTTGCTCTATACCTGGGATGTGAACGGAAACCTTACGGGGGTAGTCATCAACCTTGCCATGCCATCTCAAGTCGCCTATGGAAGTCAGATCTCAGCCGACTTCTGGCATGAGACCCGCAATGAGCTTCGCAGGCGTTTGGGCGAGGAGCTCTTCATTTTGCCGCAGGTTTCCGCCGCCGGGGACCAGTCGCCGAAAGTCATGGTGGATGAACGTGCCGAGAAACGGATGGAAAAGCTCGCCGGGCGCACCCAGATGCAGCAGATCGGCATCCGGATTTCAGACGGGGTGACCTCCATACTGCCGTTCATGAAAGCGAATATTGACCGAAATCCGGTGTTAAGGCATCGCGTTGAACAGGTGGAACTGAATCGGCGCGTCATCACGGAGAAGGATATGACGACGCGGCGCAGCACGTTTCATAACAAGACAGCCGAATCGGTCCAGGAAACGTTCGATCGGTTGCTCGTTGAATACAAGAAGATGGTCAAGCAGTTCGAGGAGCACCCGGAGCTGAAGAGCAAGCCGGGCTGGTTTGTTTCGATAACGGCAAAGCACTGGTTGCTGGCCAGGGCATGGCGCACCTTGGAACGCTACGAGCTACAGAAGACCGTGTCCACCCTTCCCGTCAAAGTGCATGTGGTCCGGATTGGCGACATGGCGATAGCCACCAATCCATTCGAGCTGTACCTGGATTATGGCTTGCAAATCAAGGCGCGAAGCAAGGCGGTCCAGACATTCGTGGTGGAGTTGGCCAGCCCCGGCGGCGGCGGCTACCTTCCCACGCAACGTTCGGTTCAGGGAGGTGCGTATGGCGCCATTCCACAAAGCACCCTGATAGGCCCGGAGGGCGGGCGAGTGCTGGTCGACCGAACCCTTGAGCTGATCGAGTCTCTTTGGGATGAAGAAACCAAGTCCGGAGGGAAATCATGACACTCCAAAACTTCTCGCGCCGCGGCTTCCTTCAACTCGGCACCGCTGTCGGCGCGGCGGTCCTGGCGACTCCCCAATGGGTCCACTCAGCCGGCTCCGACGTTTTGAGAATCGGGCTGGTGGGCTGCGGCGGGCGTGGAACGGGCTCGCTGCGCGATTCCCTGGCCGCCATGCCGAACGTCCGAGTCGTCGCGCTCGGCGATCTCTTCCGAGAGAAGGCCGTCGCGACGCGCAACGCGATCGCGGCGTCCGACGTCGGCAAGGGGCGGATCGACGTCCCGGACGACCGGATCTTCACCGGCTTCGACAGCTACAAGGGAGTGATCGCCGAAAGCGATATCGTCCACATCGCCCTTCCGTCCCGATTTCATCCGCCCTACAATCTGGCCGCGGTTCAGGCCGGAAAGCACGCCTTCACCGAAAAGCCGAACGGCATCGACGCGGACGGCGTTCATGTCACGATCCAAGCGGCAAAGATCGCCGAGGAGAAGAAACTCGCCAACGTCTCCGGCCTCTGCTACCGGTACGACCTGCTCCGCGCTCAGGCAATCGAGCGGATTCGCAACGGCGAGATCGGCGAGATTCTGGCCGCGCAGTCCGACTATCTGCGGACGCCGTACAATCTGATTCCGAAGAAGCCGGAATGGTCGGAAACGGAATATCAGATTCGCAATTGGGAGCATTTCACCTGGCTCAACGGCGACGAAATCCAGCAGTCGCTCCTGCACAATCTCGACTCCGTCCTCTGGGCACTGGAGGACGAGCTGCCGGAGACCTGCTACGCACTCGGCGGCCGATCCAGCGTTTTCAGCCCGGCGCTGGGCGACTTGTTCGACCACGCGTCGGTGATCTACGATTACGCCGACGGCAAACGCATCTACGGTGCGACCCGGACTGCCGAGAACTGCTTCTCCAGCAATATCGACGTCCTTCACGGGACCAAAGGACGCATGGTCTTCAACGCCACCGGAATTCCGTTCATGACCGACACGCGAGGCAACGTGCGATGGCGTCCCGATCGGAAGGACCGGATCCGTTCGATGTACGTGCAGGAACACTACGCTTTGGTCAACTCCATTATGAACGGGAAGCCGATCAACGACGGATTCCGCATGGCCAGTTCGACGATGGTCGGCGTCCTGGGCATGATCGCCAGCTTCACGGGCAAAAGGGAGTCGTACAAAGATTTGTTCGAGAGCCGGTTCAAGATCGAACCGAACGTCGACCATCCGTCGTTCGACATGCCCGTCGCGGCGCCGGGCGAGGACGGACTCTATCGAATTCCCGTTCCCGGCGAGTATCAAGTGAAAACAGGAGGGCGTGCATTCTCATGAAATCGTCGCGAAGGCAGTTTCTCGCCCGTTCGAGCGTTTTGCCCTTCCTGGGCTTCCTGCCGCCAGGATACCGATCGCCGGAGGATTTCTACGAAACCATGGAGGCGACGACCGCGCAATACAGGGACCGCAAACAGGTCTTCAATATGTGCGGGTACTCGGCGCCGGCGATTCCACATTTACGAGTGGGTTACATCGGCCTCGGCAATCGCGGCTACGCGTCGATCCAGCGGCTTGGCCGGATGGATGCGGTCGAGATCCGCGCAATTTGCGACGTGTATGACTATCCGATTCAGCGGGCGAAAGACTTCCTCAAGTCGAAAGGCTGCCCTGAACCGGCGGTCTACACCGGCTCGAACGAGGCCTGGAAAGGAATGTGCGAGCGCGACGACCTCGATCTGATCTATGTGCTCACCCCGACGTTCTATCATGCCGAGATGGCGGTTCACGTACTGACGTCGGGCAAGCACGCGGCGGTTGAAGTCTCGGCGGCGCAACGCATCGACGACTGCTGGCGGCTGGTCGACGCTTCGGAACG
>JAVEUP010000291.1:0-6946 GCA_034005525.1 Thermoguttaceae bacterium
GGCAAGAGGACTTGCTGGGCGCCTGCGAGTTCCTGGAACATATGAAGGCGGCCGGCTACGATCCCAAGGCCGTCAACGATCTGGCGGCTGGACGTACGTTGTTCAGCGATTACGCAGTCGCGCAGTTCCAGACCATCGACGCCGCCTTTGCCGACCTGGAAACGCTGTTGGCGGCCGACCTCGACCCGGGCACCCGCGAGGGACTTGCGGCGATTCGCGACGACCTGGCCTTCTGGCGACTCTTCCAATTCCAGACAGCTTGGCTGCTGCGGCAACGGAAGCTGACGATGGCACTGGACGCGGAAACGGGTTCGGGGGTCCCTTCCCGGAACGGCCCGGAGGGTGCTTCGCAGAGAAGACTCTCGACCACGACGCCTGACGTGACGGCAAGTCTCCGCCGGGAACTGGACGATTGGAATCGCGTCTTGGCCGGCTGGGTCGTTGACGGGCGTCTGGATTTGCAGCCGGCGGCCGATATTCCCGACGACGTGGTCCGCCGCCTTGTCCGGGCGACGGCCCAGGACGCAGGCAAGACGGTTGGCACGTCGTTCCTCGACCAACTGGCCGACAGCCGCGATCTGATCGTGCACGGCTACCTGCGACTGCCCGACGGAAGTATGCACGTGCCGGCTGTCTGGATGACTCTCGACGGCAGCGCAGCCGGCGAGGGCTACTTTCTCGACGGCGAGTTCATCAAGATCGGGCCGCCCGGCGTGTTCAGCATCGCTGGCGGCACGCGCGGCACCGCCCGCTGGACCTTTCCCGGCAAACCGGGCCGGTACGCCATCACCGTTTACTACATGGACGACAAGGACGACCGCGGCCAGCCCGGCGCGAAGTCGGTGCTTTCGGTCGACGGCAAGCCAGTCCTTCAGTGGGACTACACAATCGGCGACGACGGCATCCACACGGTTCGCTGCGAGGCCGATCTGGAGTTCGGGAGCCTCATCCGCATCGACTCGCAAACCGAGCCCGATGTCAAGATCGCTGCCGAATACTGCCGCATCAAGGGCCTGACGTTCACCCGGGTCGAGTGAAGCTCGTTCCTGTTCCAATTCCTTGGGTGCCGACGGCAAGGGGTCCCCCTCCTTTTCTGATTCCCTTTACCCCCGTGCCTGGAAGCACGCCGATAATAGGCGGCCCACGACCCATCTAAGAAGGGGTTTGTTTGACCCATCCTGCATTCCATGATACGCTGAGCAAAGGTTCGATGGCCGGGTGGCCCGGCATCGTTGACCGAGAAGCGCGCCGTGCGTGGCTGCCAAGTGCGGAACCCGGCACGCTACATGCCTGTGAATAACGATTGGGAGAAGCAACGTGAGCACTTTGGCTCGTCGTCATTTCCTCAGGAACGCCGTCGGAGCAAGTACCGCCGCGTCGGCTATGCAGTGGCTGAAGCCGAGTGCGGCCGCGGCGAACCCGGCTGCGGAGCGGATCAGAGTGGGCCAGATTGGCATCGGGCATAATCATGCCGCCGCCAAGATGGCCACTTTCCGGAAGCTGGCCGACTATTACGAGGTGGTGGGCGTCGTCGAGTCGGACCCGGAGTGGCGCAAGAAGCGGGAGAATGATCCGGCCTATCGCGATCTGCCCTGGATGACCGAAGAGCAGTTGCTCAATACCCAGGGCCTCACGGTGGTAGCCGTGGAAACCGACGGTCCCGAACTGGTGCCTACCGCCGCACGCTGTATCGACGCCGGAATGCATCTCCACTTGGATAAACCGGGAGGAGAATCGCTCAGTGCGTTCAAGAAGGTGGTGGACGAAGCCGGCCGGCGAGGGTTGACGGTGCAAATGGGTTACATGTACCGCAACAATCCGGCGGTCCAATTCTGCCTCCGCGCGGTTCGCGAGGGCTGGCTCGGCGAGGTCTTCGAAGTGCATAGCGTCATGAGCCGGCGGGACGGTCCCGCGTATCGCAAGTGGCTGTCGACGTTCTACGGTGGGGCGATGTTCATATTCGGCTGCCACTTGATCGATCTGCTGGTGGCCATGTTGGGCAAGCCCGAACGAATCACTCCCTACCAGCGGCAGACGCTGCCGGAGCCGCCCGGGTTGTATGACAACGGGTTGGCGGTGTTCGAGTATCCGCGAGCGACGGCTACTGTCCGCACGTCCGTGGTCGAGGTGGAAGGATACAAGCGGCGGCAGTTTGTCGTTTGCGGCACCGAAGGGACCATCGAAATCTATCCCTTGGAGCCGCCCAAGCTGCGGCTGGCGCTGGCCAATGCCCGCGAGCCGTTCGAGCGAGGCTATCAGGACGTCGAGTTGCCGCCCATCCCGGGGCGATATGATGAGCAACTCATCGAACTGGCCCGGATCGTCCGCGGCGAAATGGAGAACCCTTATCCGCTCGAACACGATTTCCTCGTCCAGGAAGCCCTCTTGGCCGCCTGCGGCTATCCGCCCGAGTAACGATGCCCCCCAAGAAACACACGAGAACCGTCATTCGCTCCGTTTCTAGCCCGGATCATTCACGACGATGTAGGGTGGTGACAAGCAAGCCAAGCCCCTGGTGGGCCTGCCTGCCGGCAGGCAGGCCTTCGGTCGCTTGGCCTGGTCTGCTTCCAGCGCACGGCGTGCAAACCACCCCGGGCGTGGCTTGCGCAGGCCCACCAAGGACATGCGCGACCTTGTCCCACCCTACATGAATCACCTGGGCTAGCCCCTCAAGACGTTGTTGAGAACACGATACACCAAAGGAGTTAACCTATGGGTGAACACAATCGCAAGAGTCTATCGCGCAGTAGCACATACCGGACGGCCGCGACGGCACTGGGTGCCTTCGCGGCACCGGCCGTTCAGGCACGCGGCGCTAACGAACGCATGGTCATGGGTTTGGCCGGCTGCGGGATACGGGGGCCCCAGGTCGGCGACGCACTGCGAAAGCTTGGCGTGGAAATCGCCTATGCTTGCGACGTCGACCGGAGCCGCGCGGAGAAGACCCAGAAACGGCTTGAGGCAAAGCAGGCCATCGGCGACTTGCGGAAGATTCTCGACGACCCCGCCGTCGATGCCATCGTGCTCGCCTTGCCGGCCCATTGGCACGTGCCGGCCACGATTCTCGCTTGCCAGGCAGGCAAGCACGTGTACGTGGAAAAGCCGTGCTCGCACAATATCGCGGAAGGTCGAATGGCCGTCGACGCCGCCCGGCGCACCGGGATGGTCGTCCAGATGGGCACGCAAACGCGCGGCACCAAGGTATATCAAGAAGCGATTGCGAAAGTTCACGGGGGCGCGGTGGGTAAGTTGCTTTTCGCCAAGGCATGGGTCAGTCACCGGCGGCGGAACATCGGCAGGGGCAAGCCGTGCGAACCGCCCGCCGGGTTCGATTACGACATGTTCATCGGCCCGGCGCCCATGTTTCCGTGCCAGGACAACCTGATTCCGTACAACTGGCACTGGTTTTACCACTTCGGCGTCGGCGAGGCCGGCAACCGCGGCGTGCATCAACTGGACATTGCCCAGTGGGGACTCGGGGTAACGACCCACCCGTCGCGCGTGTCCGGATTCGGCGAGAAACTGATCTTCGACGACGACCAGCAGTTCCCCGATACGCAATACGTCACCTTCGAATATCCCGGCGACGGCGCTTCGGGCGACAGGAAGTTGCTCGTCTACGAGCAGAGGATATGGAGCGCCTACAACCAGGAAGACTATCCCACGGCCGTCGCCTTCTTTGGCGACGAAGGCTACTTGACCATGGACATGCACAAGGAGTGGAAGCTCTTCGGTCCGAAGAATCAGCTTCGCGAACAGGGTAAGGGTTATTTCGACACGGGCGCGCACTGCGCCGATTTCATGGAAGCGATCCGCAATGGCCGCCGGCCGAGCGCCGACATCGAAATCGCCCACCGCTCGACCACCTTGTCCCATTTGGCCAACATCCTCGCACGGACCGGCCGGCGGGACCTGGTGTTCGACCCGGCGGCCGAGCAGTTCATCGACGCGCCGGACGCGAACGCACTGGTCAGCCGCGCCTACCGCGAGGGGCATTGGGCTGTCCCGGAGGATGCATAGAACGAAAACGATGAAAACAGCGAACAACGATCGCAAGTCTCGACCAATCGGCATAATCCGATCAGAATGGGGGTAGCAGAAGCCGTACCATTTGGTTCAGTCACGTTGCGGTCACGAGCTTGAACCGGGACCATGTCCCCGGATTCGGTTTGGTCCGGGCAACGATTTTTCGGGGCGTTTCCGAAGCCCGGCCAGTTACTCAAGTTACTCACGTAATGCGAAGGGAGTTTGAGCGATGAAACGTATCACAGCCTTGTTGATGGTCGCCGTTGCCATTGTCGTGTTCTGTTCCGGCATCGGCGACGCCGCGTTGATCAGCGTCGACTTCGGTAACAGGGGCCTGTCGGGCGGCATCATGTCGGGTGCCGCGGTGATCGGGTCCGACGGCGACAAATGGAATGTCACCGACGAACTAGGGTCTGGTACGATGCCGTTGGTGGACGTCAACGACCAGCCAACGGGCATCACCATGGTTTGGGACGCTCCCGATGGCCCGTCGGGTGTTACGACGAATACCTGGAATGCCCTGATGGAGGATTATCTGTTGGTTCAGAAGACAAATCCCCAAGATATTACTGTTACCTTGTCGGGCCTCCACGGCGTTTACGACCTCTATCTCTATGGCGGCACCGTCGAGTCTTCCACCGTTGAACTGCCCAAGACGATCAAGCTCACAGTGGATGTTGGACCGTCCGAAGTCGGATCGGTAACTCTCGCGAGTACCTCGCTGGAATACGATTACGTGGAGGGAGCCAACTACGGCGTCCTACGAAATGTTTCGGTTGCAGCAGGCCAAACCCTGACAATTACGGGTGTGAACATGCGAGGTGACCAGACGGCGGCCTTTAACGGCTTCCAGCTTATTCCGGAGCCCACGTCTGCGCTGCTTCTGCTGACCGGCGCACTTGGGCTGCTGGTTTGGCCGCGGCGGAGGCGGAAGTAGGACATGGTGCATGGCGGGTGTCACCGGGAAATCGCTTCACTGCCGGGCAATGACGCCGTTGCCGCAGCATCGTGGTAGAAAGGGTACGCTGTGAGGGCTAGTTCAAAAGAGGAGGTTTACCATATGTGCAGGACGGCACTGCCGACCGTGAAAAACGGAAGAAGCGGTTTTACGCTTGTTGAGCTTCTGGTGGTCATTGCGATCATCGGCATCCTGATTGCGCTGCTGCTGCCGGCGGTGCAAAGCGCCCGCGAGTCTGCACGGCGGATGCAATGCAGCAACAACCTGAAGCAGATGGGGCTGGCGCTGCACAACTATGCTACAACCTGGAAAGAGCATTTTCCACCGTGTGCCACCGGATACTACCGCCACGGCCTGTTCACCTACCTGCTGCCCTACCTGGAGCAGCAATCGCTGTACGACCGGCTCAACCCGGGTGCCGATCCGCCGTACCAGAATCCGGGCGACTGTGAGCCGTCTAAGGCCCTCACCCTCAACGACGAGGAGAACAAGTACACGCAAGTCGCCACGTACATTTGCCCGTCCTGGCCGCACCCGACCGTCTATGACAATATGGGGAAATTCAGCGACGGCACCGTGGACCTGCGCGACGGGGCCCTGGCGACGTACCACGGCGTTGCGGGCGCGTTTCCGTCGGAAACGCCCAACACGGTCGCGGCCGACGACTGCAACGGGAAGTTCGGCAATTACGGCACGATCCCGAAGAATGGCATGTTCGGCTTCGGATGGTCCCGCCGCATCGCCGGCGTGACCGACGGCCTGAGCAACACCCTGGCCATGGCCGAGTTCGTGCAAATCGACCGGTCCCCAAGTTCGCAATACTCTGAACCGCCTGGAAACGTCCGACCATGGATCCTGGGCAGCCACTCGACGGCCATGCAGGCGTGCAAGGTTGTCACCAATCCGATCAACGCCCGAGTTGATCGTGCCGACGGTATTCGGTTCAACTATCTGCCGCTGGGCAGTTGTCACCCTGGAGGCATGAATGCCTTGATGGGCGATGGGAGTGTGACGTTCCTGTCGGAGAATATCACCTTCGACCTATATCGGCACTTGGCAACCGCCAACCGCGGTGAGCCCGTGACTTTGCCCTGACTACGATGGTCGCAATATGGGGAAACCCCCAAGACTGGATCAATGCTTCATATGGTCGTAATGCCGCGATTGTGCAAGCCGATTTGCCTTTGGGTTGTATTGTTGGTGCCTTTTCTGGCTGCCACCGGTTGCGGCAGGGGCCGCCCCCGCGCACCGGTGACCGGGAAAGTCATGTATCAAGGTCAGCCGCTATCGTTTGGCATGGTGATGTTCCAACCGGCCGAGGGCCAACCGGCCACCGGTCCAATCCAACCTGACGGAACCTTTCGCATGGCAATTCCCGGCGAGGGTGACGGCGCCGCCGTCGGGGAGAACAAAGTACGTGTTATGTGCTTTGAGGCGCAGGATCCGTCCTTGGATCCTGCCCAGAGGCCCGAAGATGGTTTGGGCCGGGCATTAGTGCCGGAAAAGTACATGGATTACGACACAAGCGGAATTACCTTTGACGTGCAGCCTGGAGCCAATGAGCCTTTACTAATTGAACTTCATTGAAGGAGGACTCGAAATGAAATGCTGTTTTTGCTGGAACATGTTGTTCGCCGCCATGGTGAGCTTGACTCTTGCCGCATCGGTCCACGCCACCGACCCGGCGCTGCCCGACGCGAAGCCGGTTCCCGACATGCAGGTGACTCCTTTGCCTTACGATCAGGCGGCTTTCGAGCACCTGGGCCGCGAATTGACCCGATACCACTTCGGCGAGAACCTGCGCCGTCCCTTCTGGTTCCCGGTTGTCGGTCCCGGCGGCCGTTCACTCACGCGCATGGGCATGCCCGGCGACCCGGCCCGATCGGTCACGCAAGCGAGCCAGCCCGAGGACCCGAATCGTCCGGCAAGCCCGGGGGGGCACAGTCACCAGAACTCCGTGTG
>JAVEUP010000292.1:0-4899 GCA_034005525.1 Thermoguttaceae bacterium
CTTACCCGTTTGCCCAACCGGCCTACGCACCGCTACGCCTCGACAGGCCGCCATCAACATCACGGGGTTATTGAGAACTTACAAGGAATACGCCTGGAACGCCGACCCGCCCGTCCTGCCCGACGAACAAGGCCGATACCCCATCGCCATGCCGGGAGTGACGCCGTTTGTGTGACGTGCCGCGGGAATGCCGGGCGTGCCGGTTCCAAGGGACATCATGAGCTTAGTCGATCGGAGGCTCGGATGAGATTTCTCCTGACGCCGTCATTCGTATTGGGTGCGATGCTGTGGGCGAACGGCCCGCCGGCAAGTGCTGAAGCATCCGCCGGGGATGCACCCACGCCCGGCGAAAACGCCTGCGAGTTGATCGAGAACGACTACGTTGAGCAGTTCCTGCTGTACCAGATGCGGGTGTTGCGGCCCCAACCGGCACCTGCGGGGCCGGTGCCTACGATGGCCGATGCGCTGGGGGCAGTGAATGGAATCAAGGACGGCAAGTACGGCTTCCATACGCACCGGGAGCCGAATCCGTGGTGGCAGGTGGACCTGGGCGGTGCCGGCATGCAGGGCATCGAACGCGTGGTGGTGTACAACCGGCTCGATTACGGGCCGGGCATCGCCAATGCGACGAAACTGGCAATCCTCACTTCTAACGACGGCCGGACGTGGACCGAACGCTACCGCCACGACGGCAGCCCGATCGGCGGGGCGACCGAGAACGATCCGCTGGTGGTGCGCTTCACGGAGCCGAAGGTAGCGGCCCGGCTGGTGCGCATCCAACTGCTGAGCGAGGCGCCCATCTGGCACCATCTCGACGAGGTGGAGGTCTACGGCCCGGGCGATCCCGACAAGAACCTGGCCCTCAATCGCCCGGCCGACCAGAGCAGCGTGAGCCAATGGTCGGTGCATCGCCGGCCGCGGCCCGATCTGTCGCCCGAGCAGCGGCAGGCGGAAGAGCAGTGGCTGGCCGCGATGGACGCCCGTTGCGGGCTCAGCCCGCGCCCCGCGCCGGGCTATGTCGACGGCGCGCTGCTGAAGGAATACGGCGCGCAGTGCGCCGAACGCGGCCGGGCGCAGGCTGAACGGCTCCGGCAACTGGGCGTACCGGTTTGCGATGCTGTAGAACAAGTCGACGCGGCGGCGCAGCGGCTTGCGGCGCTGCCCGACGGCGCGCCCACCGAACGGCTGCTGGCGGCGTACCGCGAACTGCGCTGGGCGGTGCGCGAGGTGGTGTGGCGGCATCCGGCGTGGGACGTGGAAGAACTGTTATTCTACACCCGGCGCGACGGGCTGATCTTCCCCGACGTTTCGAGCATCGGCCTGCCGTGGGTCGGCTCGCCCGGCGGCGACCTCCATATTCTGACCCTCGACCGCACCGGGCAGACCTTCGGCATGGTCCGCCCGCTGCTGCGCGACCGCCTTGCACCGGGCCACGTGCGGGGTTTCGACCTGCACTTCGACGCCCGGCGGCTGGTGTTCGGCTGGACGCACAGCGACGAGGAGTTCTCCGAGCGACCCGTCCGGCCCGGGCACGAGACGCTGAAGCGAATGGGCTCCGGATGGATTTATGAACTGTGCCTCAACGCCGATTCCGTCCGCCGGATCACAAGCGGCCGGTGGGTGCACGATGCCGAGCCCGCGTACCTGGCCGACGGGCGCGTCGCGTTCATGTCGAACCGGAGCCGTTCGAGCATGCAGTGCAACCAGGGCCAACATGAGATTCATCCCAGCCTCTACGCCTGCGAGCCCGACGGCAGCCACCTGGAGCGGCTCGACAACAACATCACCGGCGACTACAACCCGCGGCTGCTCGACGACGGGCGGATCGGTTACATGCGGTGGGAATACAACGAGCGGTCGTTCAACAATCCGCACGCTTTTTGGGCGATGCGGCCGGACGGCACCTATCCCGAGCCGGTATTCGGGCAGCATCTCGGCAGCCCGATCATGCACACCAACCCGCGGAACATCCCCGGCAGCCGGAAGTACATGCTTGTTGTCGCGCAGCATTACAACTTCGAGCGGGGCATTCTCGGCGTGTTCGATCCCGCGGCGGGCATCCGCGAGCCGACGGCCGTGGAACCGCTGTTGCCGTGGACCACCTGGCGGGGCATGCACGGCATGCCCACCACCAATAGCGAACAGGGCTGGTTCGCCGATCCCTGGCCGCTGGCCGAGGACCTGGCGCTGTGCTCGTACGACTATTCGCCCAATCAGTACCAGGTTGCCGGCTTCGGGCTGTACCTGGTCGACGGCAGCGGCAACCAGGAGTTGATCTTCCGGGATCCGGATTTTTCATCGCGCCGCCCGGTGCCGCTGCGCCCGCGTCGCCGGCCGCCGGTCCTGCCGCGCACCTGCGACCGCCCGCCGGCCGAGTCGCCGCCCACGTCGCCCTTGGGCTACGAAAACCGGGCCGGCGACGGCGTGCTGCTGCTGGGCGACGTGATGGTCGGGCTGGACGAATTGACCGTTGAGACGCCGGAGGACGCGCCCCGCTACCTGCGCATTAGCGAGAATCTCGTGCTGCCGTACTTCACCGAGGTCGGGCAGACCGTGTACCGGCACGCAGGGGCCGATACCGAGAACTGGACCCCGAAGCGGATCGTCGGCGACGTGCCCCTGGAGCCCGACGGCAGCGCCCACTTCACCGTACCGGCCGACCGCTCGTTGTACTTTCAGTTGCTCGACGGCCGGGGGCGCGAAATCCGGCGGATGCGTTCCTGGGTGAGCCTGAAGCCGGGCGAAGTGCGCTCCTGCACCGGCTGCCACGAGGGGCGGATGACCACGCCCGGCCCGCAAACCGCGTCGCTGGCCGCCGGCCGGCCCGCGGTCGCCCCGTCGCAGCGTGTTTCCTGGGGCGACAAGCCGGTGAGCTTCCACCGCGACGTCCGGCCGATCCTGGACCGGCGATGCCTGGGCTGCCACACCGGGCTGAAGCCCGCGGCCGACGTGGACGTGGCCGATCCCCGCATTGCGCAGCGGTTGCAGTCGATGGCGGCCATTTCGCCGGCCATGGCCGGCGCCGAGGTCAGCCGGGTCCGCCAGTTCGGCTCGTACGCGGCGCCGCTGCTGAAGGTACTCACGACGCAGACGCACGCCGAATCGCTCGAACTGACCGAGCAGGAGTGGATCGACCTGCAGGCGTGGGTCGATCTGAACGCGCCTCTGCACGACCGCTGCCGCATCGTCTGCCCGAGCGTCCAGGCGCCATACCGCTACACCCCGGAGGGCGACGTCGCCCTGCCGCCGGCCGGCGCGCGGGCGGTCGGGGTGGAACTCGATCGCGAAGTATTCGAGCCCGTCTTCGCCGCCCGCTGCGCCGGCTGCCACGAGCAGTTTGAGACGGTCTTTCGCCCCCACTGGGTCGACCTGCACGACCCGGCCAGCAGCCTGTTCCTGCGATCGCCACTGGCCGAGACGGCCGGCGGCAGCGGTCGCTGCGGCCGGGCGGTATTTGCCGACAGGCAAGACCCCGATTTCCAGAGACTGCTCCACAGCCTGCGTGCCCGCGTGGCTGCCGCCTGGAACAACCCCGACATCGCCCTGATTCCGCTGGTCGAGGCGGGGTGCACCCCCTCTATCTTCAAAGGATCGCCGCATGACACGTCAGATCAACCGCAGAACACTTTTGAGTAGCGGGGCCGGGTTCCTCGGTACAGCGGGGTTCGGCGCGGCGTTGCCCGCGACGGAGCAACCAGCCGTTGCTCCCGCAGACGATCCACGTGGACGCATGGTTCGATTTCCTGGGGTCGCCCCGATTGGGGCTATGCGCTCATGGCGCCTTTTACCCGGGGTTGCACGGCGTTCGTTCCTCACGCCGCTTCACCCCGGGCTGACATAGGGCTGTGCCTTCGGCACGGAAGAGGACACCGAGCAGGCTTACCGCAAGGGAGACCACCCATGTTCCAGACCGATGCTTTCGCCCGACGCCGTTTCCTGAAGGCAACGTCAGCCGGCGCGCTCGCGGCCGCTTTGCCGCTTGCCCGTTCCGTCCATGCAGCCGGCAGCGAGGTGCTGCGCGTCGGGCTGGTCGGGTGCGGAGGACGCGGTACCGGCGCGGCGGTGAATGCGCTCAACGCCGACCCCGGCGCCCGGCTGGTCGCCTTGGCCGATGTCTTTCCCGAGCGAATGGCCGCTACGCTCCGGCTGCTGCGTCAGTCGAAGGCCGAGCAGGTGGCCGTCGACGCCGATCACCTGTTCGGCGGTTTCGATGGATACCGGCGCGTGATCGAGTGTGCCGACGTCGTGCTGCTGGCCCTGCCCACCTTCTTCCATCCGCATTATCTGAAAGCCTGCGTTGACGCCGGAAAGCACGTGTTCTGCGAAAAGATCCACGCCGTCGACGCCCCGGGTGTCCGGCTGGTGCTCGACGCGGGCGAGGTCGCGCGGCGCAAGGGGCTTTCGGTCGTTTCGGGGCTTGCCTGGCGCTACGACACCGGCGCGAGGGAGACGATGGCGCGTCTCCACGACGGGGCGATCGGCCGGATCGTTGGCATTGAGCAGACCTGCAATACGGGTTTCCTCCGCTGGGTTCCCCGCCAGCCGGGATGGTCCGAAATGGAATACCAGCTTCGGGACTGGTTCAACTTCTTCTGGCTGGCGTGCGACCTGCCGGGCTTGAATGCCGTCCACAACCTCGACAAGGCGGCCTGGGCCATGCACGACGTGCCGCCGCTGCGCTGCTGGGGGATGGGCGGCCGGCAAACCCGCGTCGGCCCGCAGTACGGCGACGCCTGGGACCATCACGCCACTGTGTTCGAGTACGCCGACGGTGTCCGGCTGCATTCCTACTGCCGCCAGCAGGACGGGTGTTTCACCGAGATTGCGTCGCGCTACTACGGCACCAAGGGCCGTTGCGACCTGCTCGGCTACCGCATCGACGGTGAGAACCCCTGGCGT
>JAVEUP010000292.1:4916-6922 GCA_034005525.1 Thermoguttaceae bacterium
GCGGGCGGAGCAACCGCTTCGACCTAGAACACGAGGCCCTATTCTCGGCCATCCGCAACGGCGAACCGGTCAACAATACGCTTTACATGGCCCGCAGCAGCCTGATGGCCATCATGTCGACCTGGGCCAGCTACACCGGGCAGGTGATTACGTGGGACGAGGCCGTGAGGTCGAACCGCGTCGTCGCGCCGCAAACGCTCGCCATCGACGCCGAACCGCCCGCCCGCCCCGACGCCGACGGGGACTACCCCATGCCGGTGCCCGGCGTGACGAGCTTCGCGTAGCGGGGATTTGGAGGTTCCCAACTGTTCAGGTGAGTGGAGTGGTGTTCGGGGGAGGAGGAAGGGGGGAAAGGGGGAAAAGGGGAAGATTGATGCGGGAATACCTCAAGCCCGGATGTTTCTGATGGGTAGGGTGGGTCAAACAAGCCGCTTCGTTGGTGGGGCATCGGTCGCGACTGCCGGCGTGCATCGAGGTGGCGGGCTGTGAATCAGCTCGGCTGCGGCTTGTGCGGACCCACCAACAATGTACGCGATCTTGACCCACCTACGCCTCCTGGCCAACTGCCGACAAGCGGTGGTGATTCCCTTCCGCGGCGGGCTGGGTCTGGTGTATCGTCGCAGTTTTGCGGTATACTTCCTGGACTGGCCCGAAGGGTGCTGGGTTGCAGGAACAGGCTGGCAGTTGGAGTTCACGCTTCAGCGTGTGAATCATGCGGGAGCCGAATCCGGCACGCTGAAGCGTGAACTCCAACAGTACGATCGCGTAGCGGCCGCACTGTCTTGAAAACCCTTTATAAAGGACGCCCATATGCCAACGCTGCACCGTCGCCGATTCCTGAAAACCGCGGGCCTGCTGACCGGGGCGTCCGTGATTGCGGCAAGACGCGCGTCGTCGCAAACGCCGGGGCCGCTGCGCGATGGGAGCGGGAACGAGGCGCGGGATGGCGACCGCGGTCCGACCGAGTTCCACGTCGCCGTGAATGGGAACGACTCGAACCCGGGCACTGCGGCGGCGCCGCTGCGCACGATCCAGCGGGCGGCCGATCTTGCGCAACCGGGCGATACGGTCACCGTGCATGAAGGCGTTTACCGCGAGCGGGTCAATCCGCCGCGCGGGGGACACTCGGATGCGAAACGGATTGTGTACCAGGCGGCGCCGGGCGAGAAAGTCGTGATCAAGGGCTCGGAGGTTGTCAAGGACTGGGGTCACGTTCAGGATGATGTGTGGAAGGTCGTGCTGCCCAATTCATTCTTCGGATGCAACAACCCGTACCGGGAACTGCTCCGCGGGGGCTGGTTCGACGCCAAAGACCGCGAGCATCACACGGGGGCCGTCTATCTCAACGGCGAGTGGCTGGACGAGGCCGACGGCATCGACAAGATGTTTGAGCCCCCGGACGCGACCCCCTTGTGGTTCGCCCACGTCGACCGCCGCAACACGACGATCTTCGCGCATTTCCACGGCGTTAACCCAAACGAGGAGACGGTGGAAATTAACGTGCGCTGGGCGGTGTTCTATCCCGAGAAGCCGCACTGCAACTACATTACCGTCCGCGGCTTCACCATGCAGCAGGCGGCCACGCAGTGGGCGGCGCCCCGGACGGAGCAGGTCGGCCTGATCGGTACGCACTGGAGCAAGGGATGGGTTATTGAGGACAACATCATTTCGCACTCGCGCTGCACCGGCATCACGCTGGGCAAGCACGGCGACGAATGGGACAACAACCGGAAGGTGAGCATCTTCATCGAATACGCAAGGCGGGCCCACGCCCGGGGTTGGAACCGGGACACCATCGGCAGCCACGTCGTCCGGAACAATACCATCTCGCACTGCGAACAGGCAGGCATCGTGGGCAGCCTGGGCGCCGCGTTCAGCAAGATCACCGGCAATACGATCCATGACATCCACGTGCGCCGGCTGTTCACCGGCCACGAAATGGCGGGCATCAAGCTTCACGCGGCCATCGACACCGAGATCAGCCGGAACCGGATCTATCGCGCCGA
>JAVEUP010000098.1:0-29714 GCA_034005525.1 Thermoguttaceae bacterium
AGCCTGGTCAACGTCTCGCGGTCTGCTTTGGTGCGGCGGGCGTACACGTCGATGATTTGCTCGCGCGTGCGGTCCACCAGGTCGGCGGCCGTCCGAAGATCGGCGGCGGAACCCTCCACCGTCATGGCCGGATCATGAATCATGAAATAGGCGTTTTCGGCGATGACGCGCTCATCGCCGGCCATGGCGATGACCGACGCGATGGACGCGGCCATGCCGTCGATATGCACGATGACGCGGCCGGGGTGGGCCTGCAATGCCGAGTAGATCGCCATGCCGGCGAACAGAGAACCGCCGGGAGAATGAATCCGCACGTCGACCGGACCACGGCCAGCGGCGGCCAGTCGGTCGCGTACCAGCTTCGCGGCGGCGGCCTCGATTCGGTCGTACAGCAGAATTTCCATGGGACTATTTCAGCCGCGGATAGGTCGGATCGGTGAACACGCGCGAACCCATGACCACGGCCATGTCAACGGCGTGCGCCGTATTGTCGGCGTCAACGCCGTCCATGGTGCGGACGGCGGCGCGAATTGCGGCACGTAGCTCCATGCCGGCACGGGCGACCTCGCTGCGAATGTGTGCCAGGCCGTCGGCGTCCAAGCAACGATCCCAGTAGGGCGCGTCGCGCTGCGCAATCCGTAGCTTCTCGGCCGCGTCGTGAAGCACCTCGCCGCAACGGGCGAGAAAGTCGAGGGCGGTGGGGTCGGTGTCGATTGTCATGGAAAACCTCGCGTGAAAGGGTAGCCGGTACGATACCAGAGCGGCCGACGGGGAGGAAATGCCGCTGTGCTACTGCCGTAGCAATTTGTTTCGGACGGGCCGAAAACCGCAATGGCGGCATCCGATGTACTGAACGCGCGTGCCGAGCACCAGTCGGGTGTTCAGGACGGCCAGCCGGCCCGCGGAACACGCCGGGCAGGGGTCACCAGGCCGCGGCGGCGGATCGTGGTACAGGTCGCGGAGTAGGTCGTCGGCCGTCTTGCCGGCCTCGGCCAACGCGGCGCCGATGGCGTCCAGGTCGGGGCGCTCGCCACGCTGAAGCTGACGAACAAGAGAACGATACGTCAAGGCGTTTCCGTCCATTTCGCGCCAAACTTACTTACTTGGAAATTTCGTTTTGCGTATGAAAACCACTCAATAACAGGGCGGAGCCCCCCGCGCCGGCCCCCGGGAAAGAACCTAGACCCAGGGGGGGCGGGGCAGGCAGCCAAGTCAAAACGGGATGTCAGCGGCGGCATCGGCGGCGGCGAACTCGGCCGCGGCCTGGTCTGCCAGGGCAGGGGTAGCAGGGGCAGCAAAGGGTGCAGGGGCAGCAAAGGGTGCAGGGGCAGGGGCAGCAAAGGGTGCAGGTGCAGGCGTGCCCTGCCCCGATGCAACACGAACACGGATGCAGGGCACCATGCGGCCGTTGTACGAGGTGCTGGCAACGAACAGCAACAACTGCCGGCCCGACCAGTGGAGGGTCTCGGGACCAAAGGCGGCGGCGATGGTCTCGGCGTTGGTGCGGTTCAACACGAGGCCCTTTTCCTTGCCGCGGAATCGCAGGACCGGACGCTGTTCGCCGTCGCCGGGCATTGCCTCAATGCCGACGCTCTCCATGGTCACCCGCACGTCCTGCCCTTGCGGCAAGTCGGCGGCCTTTAGAAAGTTGGAGGGAAACGCTGAATTGATGTCCATGTTGGGACACTCCTTATTCGAGCCGGGTTGGTGAAGCCGCGGCGAAGCCGGCCCGTGGGGCTGCGCTGCGGGGGTTTCGTCCGATGGTTGAATGGAAACGCATTGCCAACCGAAGCACCGCAGGAGGCGGCGTAGGGTCCGGCGTAGCCGGCGTATGGCGCCGGCGTCGGTCGGGTCAGCCGGGGCGCGCAGCCGAACGGTGAACTCGGGTTGTTTATCTGCTTTGCCCATTTGGCGTAGTGTCTTGTGCTTTTGGAACCTTTGGAACTTTGGAACCGATTTTCCCTATAAACATATAGATGTGTTCTCGTAAGGCGCTTATAGGAAAAAAGGGTTCCAAGGTTCCTGAAGGTTCCACGTGTCATTCCGTGCTGAAACTGCGTTGCAGGCCGATGCCCTCGTACCAAATGCCCGATGATCGAACCCGAGTGAAGCCGCGTTCGGTCATCGCCGTGCCAAACCTGCGTTGTGTCATTCGGACGTCGGAACTCCAATTCTGGTACTCGGCCAGCAGGTCGCTTGCGCGAACGCGGCAACTCGCGTCTACCATGCAGCACTCCGCCAAAAAACGCCCTAGCGTGTCCTGGTCGCTTCGGTACGCGGCGGTAGCTGCCCGGACCTCTTCCGGCTCGCCCAGGCCGTGGCGCTGCCACGCAAGGCACCCCTGGACGGCCCAGGCGAAGATGCCGGGTAACTCGGCGTGCAGCTTCTCAGGAAGGGCCTTGTCCTGTTCGACGTCGGGAATGCAGACGGTGAAGGGGACCAGCCGAAGCCGTCGCCAAATAGCATGATCCGTGCCCCGGACCTCCGGCTTGTGATTCGTTGCGAGGATGATCTTGTGCGAGGCGGTGAACTCCCAATAGTCCTCGCGCATGCGCCTTGCCCTGATGCGGTCCCCGCCCGTCAATTCCTTCACCACCGATTCAGCCAGCCGGCGGCCCTCCCCGGTCTCGACAGCGGCTACCAGCCGCTTGCCGTGCAAGTCGGCGCGTTCGGTGGGGTGTTCGTTGTCCCGGCGGGCCATGAGCAGCTCGGCCACGGCCTTCATGCCGTAATCTTCCCCCAACATGGCCAGAAGCGCATTGATGAGGGTGCTTTTTCCGTTCGCGCCGGTGCCCCAGAAGATCGGCAGCACCTGGTCACGAACGATGCCCGTCAGGCAGTAGCCGGCGAGACGCTGCACGAACTGGTCAATGGCCGAACACCCGCCGAAGATGCCGGCGCGGAAGTCCAGCCAGGTCGGCGCGTCGGCCTCCGGGTGGAACTCGACAGGGGCCAGCTTGGTAATGTTGTCGCAGGGCGAGTGGTCGCGTAGGGTTCCCGTCCGTAGGTCAATGGTGCCGTTTTCCGCGGTCAGCAGCCACGGGTCGCGGTCCAACTCGGCGGGCAGGACGGGCACACCAGTTTCTGACCGTGCCAAGCGAAGCATAGCAGCACGTCGCACAGCCGATTCGGCGGAACGGGCGAAACTGACAAGCGCTTTGCGGCGGGTGTCATCGTGTTCGGCGGCGGCCTCCGCCAGCACGCCCCGCGCGGTGTCTTTCGCCATTGCTTCCACGGCGCCGGCATCGTCGATCCGCCAGCGGCGCCCGTCCCAGGAAAGCCACTTCTGCCAGGGCCAACAGTAGCGGACCTTGCCGGCGTGCTGCGCGGCGAACCGTTCAGCCAGGCCGGTATCAGTCCAGGGGAACCGCCCGGGCGCAGGTGCTACAGCAGCCGCCCGAGGTGCGCTCCGCGGCTTCTCCGCGGCGGCCGGATCGAACCGGGAACGCAAGTCCTGCCAGGTCCAGGAACATGATTGGTGATGACAGCCGGCGGTTAAGGCGCCGGATGCGTGTTCGCACAAGAACGCAGCCCCATCGTGATGGTCGCATAGCGGCGAGTGTCGGAACACCCAACGCCGGCCGCCCTCCCACGGCTTGGCCTGGTCGACCTCGAGCGCGTGCTGCTGAATGAACCGGTCAATGTCGAACTGCTGCCCGTTGCCCCGGAAGCATTGCCGAATGTCCAGCCCCGTCGCCGGCGGCGTGCCCAGTGCGGTCAATAACTCGACGGGTACAACCTGAGCGGCCTCGGGCGCGTCGATGATGCAGGAACGGCGGTGCGGTCGGTCTGCGGTCGGATGGCCCTTGCGGGCGGTGGTGCCGTACAGCCTCCAAATTCTCGACGGATTGGAGACCGATGTATCTACAACCACGTCGGGCGCGTCGAGTCTCGCGGCGATGGCTGCCAGGCATCGACCGACCAGCCCATCATCGTCGGCGGGCAGATCGATCCGATACAACAGGTGCGCGCCGTTGCCCGAGTCAGCCAGGATCGGCGCGGGCCAGCCGGCGGCCGTCAACCAGTCGCGGCAGTCGCGGGCCACCTGGAGCGCGGCGTCGTGTTCAGCGTCCGTACTCGATACGCCAGTAGGGCGCACGGCGTCGAAGTCCAGGGGAAGCCAGCGCCGGTGCAGAATGTCGGTGTCGCTGGTCGTGTGGTCGGGATAGTCGGTCAGCATGTTCGGGCTGCGTGCCAACAGCGCCGGGTTGACCTCGTTGATGGTGCAATAAACTCCGCCAGGTTGTCGGATTTTCTCCAACTCGGCCACGGCCTTGCCGGCGGCCGACGAAGAGTCAAAGTAGCCGGCCACGGTAAACGGCCTGCCCCGCCCGGGCACCCGCAGCGCCCGGACCTCCACCACGTCCCCGCGGCGGAAGAGGGTGCGGAGTGTAGCCTGTACGGCGGCGGCGATGTTTGGCGTGGTTTGCGTGGTCATGGTATAATGGCCTTGGTTTTCGTCGATTGCCCCGCGGTCGATCCGCATTCCGGCCGCGGGGCTTTGTTTGCGCTTCTCTTGACTGTCAGCAGCGCGGCGAGAATGTGACCCTCGATCATATTCGCCACGTCGGCGGGCAGGTCTCCGGCGCGGCGCAGGTCGGCGGCGCGTCGTATGGTCTCGGCCAGCCAGTCACAGTAGCCGGCGATGGGGCTGGCGGTGGTCACGTGTAGTACCTCTGTGCAGTCTGCCGTCGCCGGCGGCGGCGCGGTGTCGGGGGCTGCGATTGCCGGGCCGACAAGAATTCGTCCAGGGCGGCGGGCATGATCTTCCAGCGGGGGCGGCCTCCACGGCGCTCGGCCAGATCGACGGCGCGCAATTCGCCCGACCGTATCCAGCCGAGTACCTTGTGCGGATGGACGCCCAGCCGGCGGGCCAATGCAGCGGCAGATAGGGCGCGGTCAGTCATCGCGGCGGCCCTCCTCGCGGTCGGGGGCGTGTCGCGCACGTGATGCGCGTTCCCGGGCTCGTGCGGCTCGTAGCAGCGTAATCAGGGCCTTGCGCTCGGCGGTCAGTCGGTCGATGCGGTCGCTGATTTCGCGCGAGTCGAGTCGGGCAAGAAGTGCGGTAGCGTCCATGCCCGCATTTTCCGCGGATCGTCGCCCGCGGTAGTGGGCAGATAGGTACCGTTTTGTAGACGATTGTTTCAGCTACGGCCGGCGGCCGTCGGCAATCGTTGTGCGGTACCCGCCACGTCCTTTCGCGCCGGGCGAGATGATGTGCGGGGCCAGTAGGGGGTACTTCTCGCGGATGCGATTGAGTACGCGCGGCACGTTGTCGGCTACCTTCCGCAGCTCGTCTATGTTCGCCGCGCCTAGGATGACCAGCGTTTCGACGATATCGGCCTCATTCCCTTCCAGACAGACCGTTTCTCCGCCGATTCTTACACGGCCGTCGCCCAGATATTGCGGCGGTACCGGATCGGCCGGTGGATCGACAGTCGCCGGCGGCGGGCACACAGCGCATAGCGTAGCGGCCATGCGTTGCCACTCGGCGGGATCGTCGGGCAGCCGCTTGACCCGCATGACGCGGCTCAGCGTTGCCAGCGCTGCCCGAATCCTCGCCCGTTCCGTCAGTTCATCGTCGCCAGCGGAACGTACTAGCGCGGTGTACCGCACGTTCAGCCAGCCGGGCGGGTGGGGGTTGTCTTCCGTCGCCGGGCTGTGCAGCAGTTGCCGGTCGATGATCCGCAGCACTTCCGGTGGGAGTTGGCCCCGGGCAACGTGATCGGCTACTTCCAGCAGCAGCCGCTTGACGGTGGTCTCGGCCTGGTCGGCCCGGTAATGAGTCGTTTGCATGATCTATCCTTTCTGCCAGGCCGACCGGCCGGCATCGACGAGAAAGGATAGAAACCCGTCTATGCCAGCCGGCCGCTTTGTGCCCGTCGGCACACCCGGCGCTTGTGATCCTACTTGTTTTCCTCTCCGGCGTCCACGTCGACCGGCCACACCCAGCGGCGCACATGATCCACCACGGCCCGCAGCCGGTCATCGCCGGGCGTTTCCAGATAGACGCTTGTGATATCCCTCCCGGGGCTGTGACCCATCAGGTACCGCAGGGCAACCGGGTCTCTTGCGCCGTCGCCGGCGGTGGCAAACGAATGCCGCAACGAGTAGAACCCCCTGCCCTCGCGCCATAGGGCCTCAGGGGCGGCTTGGTGGGCTTTCTCCGCGGCTTCTCGGCGGGCCTTGTCGATCCGCTTGACCAGCTTCCGAAACTCGACACACAGCGGGTTATCCCCTCCCGGCTTGAAATACGAGAGTCCCGTCGGCGTCAGGAAAACCAAGTGTGCCACCCTTTTCGGCGGCTTCGGCCGGCTTACCAGGTGTTCACGGACGGCATCGACCGTTTCCGGCCACAGCGGGCACCGCCGGTCTACCCCCGTCTTGCCCCGCGCGAAGTCCAGCCAGCCGGCTTGCAGGTCGACGGCCTCGACGGGCAGCCGGCCCAAGTCACTGTTGCCGATGCCAGTGTTGACCGCCAAGAGGATCATCGCGCGGAGTTTCACGTCGGCATGATCCAGGATCAGCCGGACCTCTTCCGCGGAGAATGACCGTTGCCCGTTCTGCCGGCGGGCTAGACGCATGGCCCGTTGCGGCGGGCGGCGGAAGTCAGGACCGAAGTCCACCGGGGCAGCCACCAGCTTGTAGTCTACGGCGTGCTTGAACACACAGCGGGTACGCTGTACTTCGGTGGCAACCGATTCCAGCCCCAGGCCGCGCTTGACCAGGTAGGCGCGGAACCGGGCGAAGTCATCGGGCCTCAGGCCCTCGATTGACCGCAGCTTGCCGAAGTAGGCTACCAGCTTATCGCAGGTGAAGCCGTAGGCTTGCCGGGTGAACTTGGACAATTCGCCGGCGGCCACGGCGGCATCCTTCCTTTCCAGGAAGTCGCTGCACAGCTTGCCCACCGTAACGCCGGCCACCTCTACGCGAGGCTCCCGACCGGCCTCCAGGTCTTCCTTCTGCTTGTGATACAGGGCGATGGCGGCGGTGGAACCGAAGTCCTTGGCCCCGGGCACGATTGCCCCGAACGTATGTTGCCGGCCCCGGATCTTCTTGCACCAGCGCCCCCAGGTCGATGACGGGTGAACCGTCAGGGGTAGGTGCTTCTTGGCCTTGTAGGCCCGGGCCTGCTTCAAGACAGCCGCTTTATCGGGCGCGGCCTTCGTGGTAGAATGACCCATGACGCTGTACCTCCTATTCAGGTGTGGCGTTGCTGGCATCCGGCCGTCCATCCGGCCGGGTGCCGTTTTTCATTGGGTTCATTCTACCAGGTGTCAATTCGGGTGTTAATGGGGGGCGACAAGAATTCCGGGAATGTGCGAAAACCCCTATTTTCCTAGTGTTTTCTGCACGTTTGGCCGGGCGTCAACCGATCTTCCACCAAAGAAGCGGCTTGTTTAACCCACCCTACCTATCGTGAATAATCCGGGCTACGGCAGGTTCCGTGGCAGCTTGTTCGTCGCGCATCCAGTTACCTGCCATTGCGGCGTAGGCAGATGCCCTGAAGGGCTGGTAGCAAAGCGAGGCAACCGCGCAGCGAAGAGATGCTCGTCATGCGGGGGCGGTCTGAACTGCCAAGGGGCATGATCGTTGACCGTCGTAACCGGTTCTGATAGATTCATGGGTGTTGTGACCGTTTCCTTCTTCACATTCTTCTGCAAAGGAGACCTGACGATGCGTGTACTGGCGAGTTCGTGGCGGTACTTGTTGGCCGCGGTTGTGGTGGCGGCTTGGACGCTTGCCATGTCGGTCAACGCCGGATCGGCCGATTCCGAAGAATCGGATGTTGCCAGGGAGCGAAAGGCGGAGTCTGAAAGAGTCGAACGTGATCGCCCACCCGCGGAAGGTGAGAAGGCGGAACGGGAGACGCAGGTGCGCAAGCTCAAGGAGCGGGCCGAGCAGATTCAGCGCGAGCTTCGCGAGGTGCGCCCCGACCAGGGTGAGAGGGCGGAGAAACTGGAGCGGGAAATGCGGGAAATTCGCGGGCGGTTGCAGGAGCTTGGCAGGCCCGATCGGCCGGAACCGGAGCGGGAGCGATTGATGCACCGGATCAAGGAATTGAAGGACGCGATGGTCCGTGCCCGCGAGGCCGGACAACGCGACGAAGTGGGCCGGCTGGAACGCGAGGTCCAAGAACTGATGCGAATTCTCCAGGGCGGCCCCAAGCGTCCGGACGAGCCCGGACGGGAAGAGGCACGGCGCCTGCAACATCTCAGGCAGGCCATAGGGAACCTCCGCGCGGGCGGGTTCCACGATCTGGCCGAGCGGCTCCAGCGCGAGATCGAACCAAGGACGCGCGACGCCGGACCCGAATCGCCTCGTGCTCCACATCCGGAGCTTCGCGACCGGCCGTGGCCCGAAATGCCCCATGGTCCTCCGCCACCGGAACTGGAGAGGGCTGTTCACGAGTTGCGGGCAGAGGTCCGGCAGCTCCAGCACCAGATGGAGGAGATGCGCGAGCACCTCAAACGGGTTCTGCAAGAGCGCCACGGCGAGAAGAAGTAGCCGAATACGGCTCAGGGCGTGCTGCCTTACCGCAGCCGCGCCGGGTTGCAGCCGGGTGGGTCGGCGGTGCGGAGCGGGGCGTTCCAGCGCAGAAGTCCGCTGTTGGCCGCGGCCCCGCCTGCCGGCCCGGCGAACTCCACCGTGCTGAGCACGAGTCCGGCAATCGGCACGTCGGTATCGTCGAGGTGTTCGGCCATGCTGCCCGGGCGCTCTCGCGCCGCAACATGCGTGCCGGGTGTTACCAGCGCTCCTTCGCCCTCCCAACTCAGGTTTTGCAGCCGCGGCGCGGGGTCGCCGTCGCCGTGGAACAGCACCAGCGAGCCGCCTTCGGCCGGCGCGAACACGCTTCGCTCCGCCCGAATAAGAACCCGACCTGGAGTGGCCGATGGTTCCACCCAGCACTGCCACAGCGAGGCCGCTCCACGCAACGTTACCTGTTCGAGCACCAGGTTCATCGACTCATCGGAGCGGGGCCATTGGGCCGACTGTACCAGGGGTCCTGGCCCCAGGTGTAACACGTTGATGAACTCGACTCGCACCACGCCTTGCGATCGGCAGTCCAGCCCGGCAGCCACGGCTCGAAACTGGCAGTCTGTGAACCGGATCGAGCCGCTGGGCAGCGCCATCGTTCTGGCTTGCGACGGTGGTGGATGCACCCAGCGTACGGCGATTGGCGGGCCGGTGCCGGCGGCACGTCCCTGGAACGTGCAGTTCCGAAACGCCACGTTTTCCGCTTCGACGATGGCCATCGCCGCACCGCCGGAGTCGGCGTGGTCCCACGCGAAGTCGATGCCCTCGAACTGGACCGGCTGTTCGGACTCCGTACCCGCACTCTCGACGGCAATCCTCAGACCGGCGGCGGGTACGTTCACCTGCACTCGGGTCCCGTCGCGCCCGCCCACCCGCTGGCCGGAACGCAAGTTGAGCCGCTCCCACTCATACACGTTGCCGGGATCGAGAACCAGATCGCGGTCTGAAAAGTCCGGCATGGCAACGCCGGCTGGATCATGAGGGCCCTCGGGCATTGCATCTGAAAGACCGTCCTCTTGGTTATCGTGTCTCTCTTCCGGCTTGGATTCAGCAAGGTAGGTGACCGGCAGGACGTCATCGCTGGGTGCTTCACCGGTTATGCCTGGCTCTTGGCCGGCATGGCCTATCTCGGCCGACCTGGTAGTGCTCTCGGCGCGGTCGGCAACCTCTTGCCCGGCGTGGCCATCGGCCGTCTTCTCCCAGACAGCGCGCCAGACGGGCCAGGCCGCGATGAGCAGCGCGGCGCCCAGTGCAACGGCCATCGCCACCGTTTGAGCAACCCGCGGACGTCCGCGCTGTGCTATGGGTGCTCGCGCGGCGGGCCAACCCACTCTGGGCTGTTCCGCCGCTCGCAGCGAGCGGCCTAACAGGCGTCGCCCCTCTGAACTCGGCGGGGACAGCATGGCGGCAAGCTCGGCGGCCGTGCGCGGGCGGTCCTCGGGAGCCGGCCGGGTGCATGCCATGATGGCCGCGGCCAACACGGCGGGCGTGTCGGGCGCCAGTTCGCGCAGGTCGGGAATACGGGCCTCGTGTGCAGCGCGAAGCTTCGCCAGACTATCGCCTCCGCCCAACGGCGCTCGCCCGCACAGCAAATGCCACCACACGCAACCGCAAGCGTAAAGGTCGGAGGGAATGTTCGGTGCCGTTCCTCCAGCGACGCGTTCCGGGGCCAGGTAATCGAAAGCTTCGGGTAGCAGATCGGCCAGGGAGTAGCCCTCTTCAGGCCGCAATATGCCACGCACGCCCGGCACTGTGAGCATAACGCGCCCGTCATCGGCCAGCCAAAGGCTGGACGCCGCGATATCGCCGTGACAGAGTCCCGCTCCCTCCAGGGCGGCAAGGCCCGTCGCCATAGATCGGGCAATCTGCATGACGGCTGTCGCGGGCATTCGGCCATGGCAAATGAGCCAGTCGGCGGCCGATCGGCCTGGAATCCAGGGCGCGGCAATCCAAAGCCGCAGCGCGCCGGACGGTTCGCGGGCACCCGGCCGGCCTGGGGCCGATGCCAACGCGGTGCTATCCTGCTCGGCCTGGCCAGCGGCAATCGGCAGTACGCAGTATTCAGTGGTCAGCCGGCCGGCGGCCTCGACAAGCTCGCGGAACCGTCCCGCCGTCTCGCGCGCCGCGCGGCCGCTTTGCTCAGCGACAATCAGGCGGACCTGCTCATTCGCATCAATGTGGCGCGCCCGGTACGCCTGCGCGTACAGGCAATCGGCAAGGGGCTCGGCCAACACGTAGGGGCCCTGTCTCAGTTGCACCCCACGGCCTGCGACAAACTCGCCTGCTTGCCACCACGTGAGCACGCCGCATTGGGCCAGGGCATCGAGCCAGACCGACTCGAACGGCGGCATGTGCCGGGCAAGGCGTCGAACATGGCGACCGGCTCGACGCACTTGCGCGGGGGTCGCCAGTCCAAAGGACTCAAGGAGTTCGGCAATTTGCGGCGGCGCTGACAGCATAGGATCCTTCCAGAAGCACGGGATAAGTCCGGCCCTGGCAATATAGGGCGTCTCCGACTCTGCCTATATCCCCAAAATTGGACCTGTCCCGGACTATTCATAACTATGTAGGGTGGTGACAAGCAAGCCAAGCCACTGGTGGGCCTTCGGTCGCTTGGCCGGGCCTGCTTCCAGCGCACGACGTGCAAACCACCCCGGGTCTGGCCTGCGCAGGCCCACCAAGGACTTACGCGACCTTGTCCCACCCTACATGCTATCCCATTTCTCTAGCGGCAGAGCGGTCGAGGGACTATTGTGCCCGGCTGCCGGGTGTGCCACAAGAGCGATTATTGTTCCGGCTCGGTGCGTTCTTCGGCTTTGCGAACGATATCGCCCGAAGCGAGCCGCTCGCGCCACCGTTGGACGGGCTGCTGCCGCTTTGCTGGCAGGTACTCAGGCCGATAGAAAAGCCCCAGGCCGGTGATTTCGCGGAGGTTCCAGAAACTCAGCAGGCGAACGGCCAGACGTTCGTGCTCCAGATCGTCTACCAGTGTTGTAGCGGCCCCCGCGCGAAGATCTTCCGACGAATAACCCCAAAGCATCCGGTACAGCTTCTCGGAATCGGTCCTGTAGTGTCTTTGCAGTGACTCGCGCACGGCGGCGGCCAGTCGCGGCTCGCGGGCCATTGCAGCCCGAATCTCGTCAATGTATTCGAACCAGACTGCCTTGGAGTTTTCGTCATCGAACACGGCGACCAAAGGATCGAATTGTCCAAGGTAGCCCAGACACCGCACGGCCAACCAGCGGACTTCCCGTTGCCGATGGCCGCCCGCCACCTCACGCAGCGCGAGGGCGGCAGGCCGATCCGCCGAAATCTCATCGGCCAGCGTAGCCGACGCGCGTTTGTCGATGAGGCTTGACTGATCGCCGGTGACCCAAGCCGGCAACTTGGCCGACTTCGGTTCGGGAGATTCCGGCACGGCGCTACCGAGCGAGATACCCTCGCTGGTGCTCAGGACGACGGGCTCTCCGCCATCGGTTTGCCAAGTAATCGTTCCTCGCGTTGTCCAAAGGTCGGCCACCAACGGTGCAGCATTGCTCTCAGGGTCGTCGCCGGGGTTGGCAACTCGGTACACATGCATGGCCACGCCCGACTCGGCCTCGGCGAAAGTAATCACTCCTTCTCTGCCGGCAATGGCGAGCCGAAGTTGCGATCCTGCCTGGCCTAACGTCTGCATCATCAGCCGGCCGTACACCACCTCCAGCATCGGCATGGCGTCCCCGTTGATCGGATGCAATTCGACTTGGACCGGGCCGACCAGTTGCACTGTAATCCCGGCCGTCAAGGCAACGACCGGCCGGTAAGTGGGCAGGGCCAGCAGTGGATACTCCGACATGATCGCCGTTTGCATGGCCACGCGGTCCCAACTTCCCGTGGCCGGATCAAATTGCAGCAGTAGTTGCCGGTCCGATACCAGACGGCCAAGCGGCGCCCGCTCCGGCCGTTCCGGCGGCACAGCCGGACCCTCGGGCGCTACGGGTTCCTCCATGCCGGGAACGGGGAGCCCCGGCATAGGCAGTGGGGCGGGGTCGGGAAGCTGGTCAGCAGCGGGCGGCAAGGGCGTCGCGTCTGGTGGAGTGACGGGCTCCAAACTCCCGGGCTTCTCGGCACTGGGAACGGATTCCGTTGCGGTCGCCGGGGCATCCCCGGGCAGCGGGGCTGGACGCAGGACATCGTCAGGAAGCGGGGCCGACTCTTGGGGTCTGGCCGGAACCGCGCCAGGCTCCGAAACATCGTCTGGAAGCGGGGCCTTCGGCAACACCGGCTCCCCCTTTGGCTCGGCCTCGGTTTCGGTAAGCGGCAGCGCTGGCGGAACGGGCTGATCGACGGCAACTCCCGGATCGGCGGGTTCCGGATCGGCTTCCACCGGTGCCTCGGGTTGCTTCGGCGACTCGGGAACAAGCTCGACCGGCTCGGCGGGGCTCCCTGGTTCTTCAAGCGTTTCGGACACGTCGGCCACCTCGCGCTCTGCGGTTCGGAGGCCTACTCGCTCTAACCAAGGGTCAAGGCGGCCTGTGGCTGCCATGACGGCTACAATCACACAGCCGGCAACTGCCACTACGGCTAATGTCCGCAGTCCCCAGTGCTTCCTGGGCGGCTCACGCAAATAATCGGGCACGCCCGGCCGTTCCCGTCGCCGCACCTCTGCCGCCTTCTCGCCCTCGGCCGCAACCCCAGGCAAACGGTACATACGCTCCCGAGCGGCTGGGTCGATCTCGACCGGTTCGCCCAGAACCAGGGTGAGTACCTGGTGCGCTGCTGCCACCTCGGCCAACTGCATGTCCGACTCGAGGCATACCTTCTCGAAATCGGCAACCTGATCGTCCGGTAGTGCGTTGTCGAGGTACTCAGCCACCGTATTGGGGTCCAGGCCTGGACCTCGGCCACCCAAGTTAGGGGCTCCCAGCCGCAGTCTGCGCACCACATCGCGAATGCGGTGCATCAGGTTGGTGGCGAACTCGCTGTCGGCTATCTTCTTGCGAATGTCCTCGTCGTCTTCCGGCTCAAGGATGCCGTCCATGTGCGCCAGCATGGTCCGAAGTGTCAGTCGCATGGTAAAGTCTCCTTCGCTATCAAGTGGACACGGCCCTCTATAGTGTATCAGTGGCGCGGCGAGGACCTTTTCGTGCATGATTCCGTGGTTTCCGAGGCTTCATGTTGCATTCAGGGGCTGGAAAGCATGCTCTTGTTGCGTGCATACAACGCGAACGGCTGAGGACGCATGGGATTCAGGTGGACGTCCGGAGCGCAAACCATTGCGAAGAAAGAGTTTGCGGGCAGGGTGTCGGTCTTGGCATGCAGGCCGGTCGAATCGGCACGAGGAGTGCACTCTGCTTGTGCGTCGATGCAGCCTGACGCCCACAGCCGTAGCCGCAGCCCGCTCAAAGTGGCCAGTTATTTATTTGCGGGCCCTAACCGCTATCAAGGTGGAAACCGTGCCCCGTATCTTCTCCGCCGTCGTTGCCGTGAGTGTCGCCATACTCCTAGTTTCGCTCGTCGTGGCATGCCTGTGGCGGCAGCCTCCGGCCGAGCCCCCATCGGAAGATATCCACTCTGCCACGTCGATCCCGCAATCTTCCGACACCGCCGCCACGCTCGGGCAACCAACACTTGCACCACCCCGGCCGGCTTGCTGTGATTCGCCGGAGTACGGCGTTCTGTACGCCACGGTCGAAGTGGAAGTCGCCCACCCGGCAGGGCAATAGCAGGTCCGCAGGCGTGCGATTTCTGCCGGCCCAGGCACACAGCGTGGCCTCGCCATGCCGGTTACATTGAGTTTCCGCGGTCGATATAATTGCACCGGGCAGTGTCCCGATGCGCGTTCGAGGAACGAGAGGATCACGTCATGGCTGAACTTGGAGTGAATATCGATCACGTCGCCACCCTTCGACAGGCGCGGCGAACCAATGAGCCGGACCCGGTTTGGGCGGCCGCCGCAGCCGAACTGGGCGGGGCGGACGGCATCACCATCCACCTGCGCGAAGACCGTCGCCACATCCAGGACCGCGACCTCGAAATCCTGCGGCAGACGGTTGCCGTGAAACTCAACCTGGAAATGGCCTGCGAGAGGGAGATCGTCGCCATCGCCTGCCGCGTCAAGCCCGACCAGGCCACGCTCGTGCCCGAACGCCGGGAAGAGGTTACTACCGAAGGCGGACTTGAAGTCGCCGCGCACCGCGAGCGAGTGGGCGAGGTCGTGCGCCAACTTCAAGGCGCGGGCATTGTGGTCAGCCTGTTTCTCGATCCCGATGAGCGACAGATTGCCGCCGCCGCCGAACTGGGTGTTGAAGCGGTCGAGTTGCATACCGGAAGCTATGCCCTGGCGCGTCCCGGCAAAGACAAACAACGAGAGTTGAGCACGCTCGTCGCGGCCGGCTATGCAGTCCGCGCGGCCGGTATGACTCTCCACGCCGGCCATGGGCTGACCTATCGCAACGTGGCGCCCGTCGCCCGGATCGACCAGATGCACGAACTGAACATTGGCCACAGCATTGTTGCCCGCGCCGTGTTCGTGGGTCTGGAGCGAGCCGTGCGGGAAATGAAATCGCTGTGTTCATAGACCATCCGGTCTATTCGCGCTCGGGCTTCTTGCCCGGCAATTGCGAGCGGCGGCGGAGCACGTGGTGGTAGTGCTGGGCAAAGCGGTGGGCCTCGTCGCGCACATATTGCAGTAGCCGCAAGGCGTAGCTATGGCGCCCCAGCCGGAGCGGTTCGTCCTCGCCAGGCCGAAAGATCAGTTCCTCACGCTTGGCCAAGGATATGACGGTAGGAGAGGCCGTGCTCAACGTCGTCAGGGCGGCCAGCGCCGCGTTGAGTTGCCCGCGGCCGCCGTCGATCAATAGGACATCAGGCATGGGGTCGCTCTCGCAATCGCGACGCTCGAACCGGCGGAAGACCGCCTCGCGAATACTGGCCGTGTCGTCGGGCCCGGTCACGCCACGGATGCGCAGCCGACGGTAGCCCGGTTTGAACGGCAGCCCATCGATGAACTGAACCACGCTGGCCACCGTGTCGGTGCCGCCGGTGTGGGCAATGTCGATTCCCTCGATGGTGCGCGGCCGAGCGGGCAGGTGCAGCACCTTTTGCAGGCCGGCCAGACCCCGCTTCGGGTCGATCGGAAAGACTTCCGGCTGCACGTGCGTTTCCAGTTCGCCCCGGTCGTCCAGCGTCTCGAGCATCCGGACTTCGTCGCGCAATCGGGCGGCGTCTTCAAAACGCAGCTCCTTCGCCGCCGCAGTCATCTCCTCCCGCAGTTCGTTGAGCACCGACTGCCCCTTCCCGTTGAGAAATCGGATCAGTCGGCGAATGTCTTTCCGGTACTCCTGGCGGGTAATGCGCAGGTTGCACGGGGCGGTGCACTGGTTGATCGACGCGAGCAGGCAAGGGCGGAACCATCGCCAGCGCGGATCGGCCTCGTCGATGTCCAGCGTGCACGTGCGGAACTTGAATATCCGCTGTAGCACCTGGATCGCGCCCCGCAACGCCCGCGGATTGGTGAACGGACCGTACAGCCTCGTTCCGCGGGGCTTCGGTTGGCGGGTGAATGCCACGCGGGGAAATGGCTCGCGGGTAGTGATTTCCAGGTAGGGAAAGGTTTTTCCGTCGCGAAGGTCCTTGTTGTGCTTCGGCTGAATGTCCTTGATCAGCCGGGCCTCGATCAGCAGGGCGTCGATCTCCGTGTCGGCTTCGAGGTACTCGATGTCACGGATTTCGCGAACCAGGGTGGCGGTGCGTGGGTCCTCGGCGGCTGCCTTCAGGAAATAGCTGCCCGCCCGGCTGCGAAGGTTCTTCGCCTTGCCCACGTAGATGACCCTTCCGGTCTCGTCCTTCATCAGGTACACACCGGGCGATTGTGGGAAAGACCGCACTTTCTCGGCAGCTTGCGAATTGTCGTTTGGCTCGGAGGGCTCGGTCATAGGCCGTTTTGAAGGGTGATGGGAGTCGCCACTATTGAGTATTGTACCCGCCCGGAGTCAATTCGCGCGTTCCGGCCCCCCTGTTAGCGGGCCACCAAGCCAGGTAGGGTGGGTCAAACAAGCCGCTTCCTTGGTGGGCCATTGGTCGCTACAGCCGGCGCGCTTCCGAGCAAGCGGGCTGCAAATCAGCTTGATTGAGGCTTGTGCGGGCCCACCAACGACGTATGCGACCTTGGCCCACTTCAACGTAGACGAATAATCCGGCGTCGTGGTTGCTTGCAAGCCCCGACAGCAACGCAATCTGCTCCCACGAGAAGCTGGTGCCGCCCCGGGTTCTCAAGCGGCGAGCCCGCAGTATGCTTATACAGTTCGCGTGCTATGTTTAGCAATTCTGATTCTGTGATGTCTGGTCACCGCAGTTTCGGAAGAAGGTGGACGCAAGGCGAAGATGATCTCACTGTAGCAGTGTGACTGAACAATCAGGACTACCATTTTGGGGGAGGAAGCTATGCAAAGCAAAGAGGGCGAGGTTGCCGCAGGCCTTTCGGCGGAAGGGCATCGCCGGGTTGAGGAGTTCATGAACGATGTCGTGGCACGGAATCCGGGCGAACTGGAGTTCCATCAGGCGGTGCGCGAAGTGGTCGAGTCGGTTATGCCTATGGTCGAGGCCACTCCGGCGTACCGCCAGACGAAGATCCTCGAGCGGCTGGTCGAACCCGAGCGGGTCGTCATGTTCCGCGTGCCGTGGGTCGATGACAGCGGCCAGATTCAGATCAACCGGGGCTTTCGCGTCGAAATGAACAGTGCCATCGGCCCGTACAAGGGAGGGCTCCGATTCCACCCGACGGTGACTCTCGGAACCCTGAAGTTCTTGGCGTTCGAGCAGGTGTTCAAGAACAGCCTGACCACCCTGGCGATGGGCGGCGGCAAAGGCGGCTCCGACTTCAACCCCAAGGGCAAGAGCGACAACGAGGTGATGCGGTTCTGTCAGTCGTTCATGACCGAGTTATATCGCCATATCGGCCCCGACACCGACGTGCCGGCCGGCGATATCGGCGTTGGCGCCCGCGAAATCGGGTTCCTCTTCGGCCAGTATAAGCGCATTTCCAACCGGTTCTGCGGCGTGCTTACCGGCAAGGGACTGTCCTACGGCGGCTCGCTCATCCGCCCCGAGGCCACCGGGTACGGCGCCGTCTACTTCGCCCAGGAAATGCTCGCCACCCGCGGCGACTCGCTCGAAAAGAAAGTGGCCACTGTCTCGGGCTCGGGCAACGTGGCACAATACACGGTGGAGAAACTGCTGGAACTCGGCGCCAAGCCCGTCACCCTGTCCGACTCGGCCGGGACCATTGTCGACCCCGATGGGATTGACGCGGAAAAACTCGCGTGGGTCATGGAATTGAAGAACGTGCGCCGCGGGCGAATGAGCGAATACGCCGATCGGTTCACGCGGGCAACGTACCACGCCAACCAGAGGCCGTGGCGGGTGAAGTGCGACCTGGCATTCCCCAGCGCAACCCAGAACGAAATCGACGGCGACGACGCCCGCGCCCTGGTGGCCGGCGGTTGCATTTGCGTTTCCGAAGGCGCGAACATGCCCACCAGCCCGGAAGGCGTTGACGTGTTCCTCGACGCCAAGATCCTTTATGGGCCCGGCAAGGCAGCCAACGCCGGCGGGGTTGCCGTCTCGGGACTCGAGATGACCCAGAACTACGGTGTGATGCGGTGGCCGCGCGAAGAGGTTGACATGCGTTTAAGGCAGATCATGACGTCGATCCACGCCAACTGCGAGCGATACGGGCGAACCGGCGATTTTGTCGATTACGTCCGCGGCGCCAATGTCGCCGGGTTCGTCAAGGTGGCCGACGCCATGCTCCAGCAAGGCATCGTTTAACAGAAAATGCCATGAACCTTCTCGACTCCGGCGACCCTGCCCTGTACGAAGTGCTTACGCACGGGCCCGGGCCGCCGGGGGAATTGCCCCTTTCGGCCGACGTGCTCCGGCACCGGCCCAGCGGCGATGCGTTCGGGATGACCCAGGACGCGGGCATGGGCTGGCCGCCGGAAAAACTGGCCGGGCCGCAATACGTAATGCTTAGCCACTTGGGCGGCATCCGCGAGCCCGACGGCCGCCCGGTCGCCCTCGGCTGGCACACCGGGCACTACGAGTTGGGCGTTGCCTTGAGCGAGGCGGCCGGCGCGTTCGCCCGGGCAGGGGCCGTGCCCTACGCCGGCTATTGCACCGATCCGTGCGACGGCCGCACCCAGGGCACGCCCGGCATGTTCGACAGCCTGCCCTACCGGAACGACGCCGCGTCCATCTTCCGCCGGCTGGTCCGCTCTATTCCCACTGCGCGCGGAGTGCTCGGCGTGGCCACGTGCGACAAGTCGCTGCCGGCCATGATGATGGCCCTGGCCGGTTTTCGTAACCTGCCCGGCGTACTGATGCCCGGCGGGGTCACCCTCCCGCCCACCGAAGGCGAAGACACGGGGAAAATCCAGTCGATCGGGGCACGGTTCGCCCGCGGTGAACTGTCGCTGCACGACGCGCGGGTGCTGGGGTGCCGGGTGTGCGCCTCGCAGGGCGGAGGGTGCCATTTTCTGGGCACGGCGGCGACGTCGCAGGTGGTGGGCGAGGCTTTGGGCATGGCACTGCCGCACTCGGCCCTGGCGCCCTCCGGCCAGCCGATCTGGTGCGACCTGGCCCGCCGCAGCGCCCGGGCCCTGATGGAACTCGACCGCCACGGCATGACCATGGGCGAGATCGTAACCGATGCAGCGGTGCGGAACGCCATGGCCGTCTTCGCCGCGTTCGGCGGATCGACGAACCTGCTGCTGCACTTGCCGGCCATTGCCCATGCGGGCGGGCTTGCCCGGCCGACGGTGGACGATTGGACCGAAGTGAACCGCCGCGTGCCGCGACTGGTCGACGTGCTGCCCAATGGTCCGAAGAACTTCCCGACCGTGCAGGTGTACCTGGCCGGCGGCGTGCCCGAGGTCATGCTCCATTTGCGCGCGATGGACGCGCTCGACCTGGACGTGCTGACTGTCAGCAGATTGCGGCTCGGCGACGTGCTCAACTGGTGGGAGACTTCGCCGCGCCGCCGGGCGCTGCGATCGCGGCTTCTCGAATCGGACGGCGTCGATCCGGACGAGGTGATCTTCCCACCGGCCCGGGCGAAGGAACTTGGCATTACGAGCACGGTATGCTTTCCCCGCGGCAACCTGGCGCCGGAAGGTTCCGCCATCAAGAGCACGGCCATCGATGCGTGCATGGTAGACGCCGACGGCGTCTTCCGCATGACCGGGCCGGCGCGTGTTTTCGTACGCGAAACCGACGCCATCGCCGCGGTGAAAGGGCAGAGAGGGCGCGCCATCGAGCCGGGCGACGTGCTCGTACTGATGGGCCGCGGACCGCTGGGGTCCGGCATGGAGGAGATTTACCAGATCACCGCCGCGCTGCGGCATCTTTCCTGGGGGCACCAGGTGGCCGTGGTCACCGACGCCCGCTTTTCCGGCGTCAGCACCGGCGCGTGCATCGGCCTGGTCGGTCCCGAGGCGCTTGCCGGCGGCCCGCTCGGCAAAGTCCGCGAGGGTGACCGGATACGCATCCAAATCGATCGCAACCGGCTGGAAGGAACCGTCGACCTGATCGGCGACGCCCATCGCGACTTCACCCCCGAGGAAGCCGCCCGCGTTCTGGCCGACCGCCCGCCGCACCCCGACCTTTCCCCCGATCCCCATCTACCAGACGAAACCCGCCTCTGGGCCGCGTTGCAGCAGTTCGGCGGCGGCACCTGGGGCGGCTGCATCTACGACGTCGACGCCATCCTGCGCCGGCTGGGGCTGTAGGGGCTGTGTTGGATCGCCGGAAGTCGTCGGCAACGCCGGTTACCCCTCAACGAACCGATCGCGTGGAGGTTCGGTGTTGCAGCAACCGGGCCTCAGCCCGGATTATTCACGACGATGTAGGGTGGTGACAAGCAAGCCAAGACCCTGGTGGGCCTTCCGTCGATTGGCCGGGCCTGCTTCCAGCTCACAACATGTAGACTACCCCAGGCGTGACTTGCGCAGGCCCACCAAGAACTGGTTCGACCTTGTCCCACCCTGTATGAATAATCCAGGTTAGGCTATAATGGAGCAAACATGACCGTGTTGCGCTGCATCAAGGAGAAAACCTCATGCGAAGATTGCCTCTGAAACTGGCGGCGCTGCTCGCCGCTGCCATCCTCGTGTCCAATGCGTCCGTTGCCGCCGAGCCGTCGCGCGAAATCACGCGACAGAAGACGCTCAACGTGCTGTTTATCGGCAATAGCTTCACGGCATGCCATGACCTGTCGCGCGTTGTGAAGGCCATGGCCGAGGCCGGCGATCCGGATCTTTGCTTCGACGTGACGACGGTCCTCTACGGTGGTCGGCGATTGGTGGATCACTGGCGGTTGGGCACCGCGAACTTCGTGCGGATTATGGACCTGACGGCCGAGGAGGAGCAAGCTACCATCAAGTCGCTGGAGGGGATGGTTGCCGAAGATCCCACGGACAAGTACGCGATCTCCGCGCTATCCCGACACCGGAGACTAAGCGAGTCTCTCGAGGCTAGTCGCAAGAGATGGGACTACGTCGTGCTCCAGTCGTATCGCGACGACATGGAGGGCGACAAGTCGCTGTACGCCGAGTATGCGCCGAAGTTCGCCCAGTTGATCAAGGCCCAGGGCGGACGCGTCGTGCTGTACGAAACGACGCCCACCACCCAGAACAGCAAGCCCCTGGCTGCTCCGCCCGATCCGGCGCCGGTGATTGAGAAGGCCAGGGCGATTGCGGCCCTCGGCAGACGCACGGATGCTATTGTCGTGCCCATGTCGATGGTGGCTCTGCGGTGTCAGACGGTCCGGCCCGACCTGCCGCTGCGTTACCTTACGGACGGCCACCTGAACCAGACGATGGGGTATCTAACGGCATGCACGTTCTATGCGGCTTTGTTCGACCGCAGTCCCGAAGGCCTGCCAATCGACACGGTGAATGAAGCCCGCATGAAGGATGGCAAGCCGGCCCCGGATCCCGATGGCGGGCCGCTGAAGCGAACCTTTTCGGCCAAGGACCGCGCCGACCTCCAGCGGATTGCCTGGGAAGGGCTGAAGCAGTTCCGCGAAGTCACCGCGCCTGCCAAGTAAAGGTGAGCCGCGGTTCTATCGTTCTGTCGGTTCAACGTCGCTCCTTGTGGTGCACACGCCGTGGGCGCCACCGGCCGGCTTGTCCGGCCTGGAGCGGTGGTCAGTCGGCTAAGACGGCGCCAAGGCTCCCTATCTCCCCTGCACGCTGCCGCCGCCTCCGGCGGCGGCAGCGTGCAGGGGAGATAGTTCGGGCAAATATGGGGGTCGCGTCTTGAATGTTAACTTTTGGGCAAATATGGGGGTCGCGTCTTGAATGTTAACTTTTGCGTGCGATCGTGTGCTCGCCAACGAAAAGTTAAATGTCAGAACCTGACCCCAAGTGATCCCCCAACCGGCTGGTAGTGTCCGTCGACCTGATCGGCGACGCCCATCGCGAACTCACACCCGAGGAAGCCGCCCGCGTTCTGGCCGACCGCTCACCACACCCTGACCTTGTCCCCGACCTCCTTCTGCCGGACGAATTGCCCCAGCGGCGTCAATTGCGTATCCAGAAAAACTCTCTTCTGAGTTCATCGAGATATGGGTTGTGCTGCCCGTACCCGTAAATGGCACGCAGGTTGGTCAAGCACCGCAGGTGCTCCACGCTGTCTTCGGTCACTTGATCGCTATCGACGCCTAGCCGCTGGAGCGTCTTGAGCGGCCGAAGGTGGACCAGTCCGTCCGATGTGATTCCGGTCTGGTGAAGGTTCAAGTTCTCCAGACGGGGGAAACGGACCAACAGCGCCAGGTCGGCATCGGTCACCTGGCTGTTCTCCAAATCGACAACGGTAACCCCGCCGCGACCGTGAAGGAGCTTCGCCCCGAGTTCTTCCAGTGCGGCCGCGGCTTCGCGCTGCTCTTGTGCGATCACTTGGCGCTTTGCGGCGGCATGCTGAACGGTCATGGCGAGCGCCGCAGTGACAGTGGCCAGCGAAATCAGGAGTAGCGGCACTCGCCAACGGCTGTTCCATATCGGACGGCAAGCATCGCCTATCGCGCGGGCAAGCCTGGCCGCAGCCCGGTCAAGAGCGTCGCCAAGCGTTACGGTGGGCCCTCCGTGTAGCCGGCCCAATGGCAGGTTCCGGAGCGACAGGCCTCGGGCACTGGCGGCCAGCGCGATGGCAAGAGCAAGCGCCCCACCGCAGGCAGCGCCGATGCTTGTCGCTTGGACCACGGTGGGCCCATTGTCAAAGCTTATACCCGGCGTGCCCTCGATTTCTCCACGGAGCCGCCGCGCGACGATCTGGACCGCACTCAGGTTCGCGCCGCCGGCCAGCGAGCCGAGATCGGCGCATACATAGGCCATCGCCAGCCAGGAAATGACGGCCGTCAGGTTGCCCGGCCACGAGATGCGGCACGCGACCCCGCCTAGTGCTCCGTAAACGAGGCCCAGCACGCCGAGCGCCGCCATCCACCAGTTCACCGTCATGTCGGGCCGTCCTCCGGCCGACACGATGAATGCGGAGATCATGAGCCACACAGCGGCGAAGATCGCACCGCCGCAAACGGCCCCGCGACGAGCATTGTCCGCCGCGGCAATTCGCACGGCGAGGAACACCCCTCCCAGTGCCAGCAGGCATGCATGCATCAGTCCCGCGTTCACAGCCCAATATCCGCGGAACGTGTGCCCGAGCAACGCAGAGGTCAGCAGTCCGATGACAATGCCGACCATCACCGCGCCGATCGCGAATAGGATACCCAGGGCAACCGCCACGCTGATGTTCCTGAGAGGTACGGATTGGCTCATGAAGGTCGCCTACATCGTTTGTGATCCGCTCCCAACATTATGGAGCCCGTGGTGAGGGAGATTATTCCCTTTGGAGTGCGGGAATTCATTCCCGCTTTCTGTGCGGTCGCTAGGGCGAAGGAAAGCGTCGATGAATCGACGCAATCCAACGCGTGAGGGAATAAATGGCGTGTGCGGCGCGTCCATAACATGTGGCTCGCCGCACGTCGTTGTTTCCGGCGGCAAGCAACCTTGCGTTCCGCACCGGCTTTGCCTATTCGCAAAGGAGGTGAACGATGCGCCGGTTGTTGCTGATGGTTTTGTTGGCGCTGGCGCCGCTTGTAAAGGCCGCCAAGGCCATGCTGCGGAAATGACCGGATGGCCCGCGAGGGAAGCTCCAATGCATACGTCACAACGCCCGATATGGTCGCTGATTCGGCGCCTCATCTGCCTGAGCGTCGGCCTTTGCCTGGCGGCGGGCGCACTGGTCTTCATGCTACAAGTGGAGGTGGCCCGATCGCCATCCGCCGCGATTGCGGTACGACTGCTGGTGGTGATGGCCGCGGGAATGATCGTGGGCGCAGCGACCGGTCGTGTCGCCTACGCCGTCCTCGGGTCTGCAATCGGCATGATCGCCGGCGATGTGATGTATGTTCGCCTCTTTCGCCCGAACGTGGCCACAATGTGGTTCGGCGGCGAGTTTCTGCTGAATCCCGTGTTGGCGGTTTCGATCCTACCGGGTGCCTTGGCCAGCGAGCGAAACCGAATTGCGGGCGCCGTTGTGTCGCTTCTGCTGGCTGCCGCACCGCTGGTGGCCATTGTTGTCATGGCTGTTGTGTCCCAAAGCATGAATCCTTCCGACATTCCGCAGTGTGGGGGGCCCGGCTTCGCTGTTGTGTTGATCGGCCCTGCCATGATGATTGGCGGCATTGCGTGGCTTGTAGCCGCGGCAGTCGTCGCCGGCATCGAGTGGTTGAGGGCACGGAGAAAGAGGTCAACCTGCCCCTGAGCCCTGCTTCTTGCACCCTGTGCAATCCGTGCTACACTGGCAGACCGCCGGCCGTCGGGATGTGCCCCGCAAATGCCGGCTGGGCACGTTGCCTTCTCTTGCCTGCACACTTGGGAGCACAGCCGTGCCAGCGATGTTTCTCGGCCCGTACGAGTTGTTGTTCATCTTGTTTCTGGGCGGCGGCTTGGGGTTGCCGTTGGGTGTTCCGCCGGGTCCGGAGGATCCACTGCTGGCCAAGGTGGCCCCCGAAACGTGCCTCTTCTACACAAGTTGGGCGGCCACGGTGGTGCCTGACCCGACCGGCTCGAACCGTACCGAACAGCTTCTGGCCGAGCCGGAAGTCCAACGGACAGTGTCGGCCGTCAATCAGGCAATTGTCCAGGCATTGGACCGCATGGCCGAACGGCGAAGATCCGAAGCCGCCCTACTGCGCGACGGCACGTTCGAGCTGGCCGAGAAGCTGCTCGCGTGTCCCGGGGCGTTCTTCATTCCGGAACTGGTGAACCAGCCCGGTGGCCCGCCCATTGTTCGCGCTGCGGCCGTGGTACGGATAGGCCACGAGGACGGCGCGACGCTCAAGGCCATGCTCGCGCGGCAGCAAGCGGCCCTGCTGGGCGACGGGGTCGAGCAGGTGGAAATTGACGGCGAAACGTGGTGCCGGATGAAACTCCGTGCTCCGCTGACGACGGTTACCTGGGGCATTCGCGGCAGTTACTTGATCGTCGGGGTCGGTTCGGGCATGGTCGAAGACGTGCTCCAACGCGCTCGCACTGCGCCGCCAAAGTGGCTTGCCGACATGCGGGCCGCGCTTCCGGTCGAGCGCCCTGCAACATGCACGTACGTCAACGTGCAGGCAGTCATCCGGGAAGTCGGAGGGGCCGATGAAGCGGAGGTTGCTCGCGTGGTTGAGCCTCTCGGCCTGGGCAACGTGCAGTATGCCGCCGCCGTGACGGGGCTGGACGGCGACGGCTTCCTCACTCGTACCTTGCTGGCCATCGACGGCGAGCCCGAGGGTTTGCTGGCATTGCTCACGGGTGAGCCACTCGAGGCCGCCGACTTCGCTCCGATTCCCGCAGACGCCACCTTAGCCGGGGTCATGCGGCTCGATTTGCGCACAGCTTTCGACCTGCTTCTCGCGATGGCTGAGCGCGGCGGCGACAAACACTTCGTGTACGGCATCGAACGCTTCGAACGAGCCGCGGACATCGACCTGCGCCGCGACCTTCTCAGTCCCCTGGGCGATCGGTGGCGCGTTTACGGCTCGCCGAGCGAGGTGGGCGTGGTGCCGCTGGGCGCGGTGGCCGTCGCAAGCGTCGACGACCATGCCACGTTGGCTGCCACTCACGAGAAGCTCCTGGCGTTCGCCAAGAGTCACATGCCGCCGCAGCCCGAGTCCGGCCGCCGGCCGGGCCCGCGGATCGAGCAGTTCGAGCACGCCGGCCGGACAATCTGCTTTTTCGCCCCTCGAACCACGGAATGGCCGCTGGCGCCGGCCTGGTGCCTTACGGAGGAGGAAGTGATTGTTTCGCTCTTTCCCCATGGGATCAAGGCGTACCTTTCCCGCCCGGCCGATACGGCATCACTCGCACAATCGCCGGAGATTGAAGCCGCGATGAGTTCTGCGGCCGCTCCAGCGAGCCTGTTCTACATCGACTCGAAGCGAGTGTTCGAATTCATCTATCCTGCCGTTCCCATGCTCGCGCAGACGATCCTCTGCGAGGTGGCGAGGCTGGGCATCGACCTCGACGTGTCGATCGTGCCGTCGGCCCAGGCCATCGGGAAGCACCTGCGGCCGAGCGTTACCACGTTTCGCCGGACTCCGGACGGGATCGAGTGGGCGAGCCGGAAGACGTTGCCCGGCGGCAGCTTCGCCCCGGCCGTGCCGATGGCCGCTTTCGTCGCGCTGCCCGCGGTCGCCTCGGCGGCGCGCCAGTCGACCCGCGAGGCACAATCGATGAACCACCTTAAGCAGATCGGGCTGGCGATGCACATCTATCATGATGCTCATCGAAAGTTCCCGCCCGCCTACGTGGCCGACGAGGATGGAAAGCCGCTGTTGAGTTGGCGCGTGCTGATCCTGCCGTACATCGGACAGAAGGGCCTGTACGACCAGTTCAAGCTCGACGAGCCGTGGGATAGCGAGCACAATAAGAAGCTGATCGAATCGATGCCGCAGGTCTACCGCAGCCCTGCCAGCACCGCCGCGCCCGGCATGACCAACTACCTGGCCGTCCGCGGTGAGAAGACGGTGTTCCCGGGGGAAAGAGGCGTGGGATTCACCGAAATTCCCGATGGATTAAGCCGGACGATTATGGTGGTCGAAGCGGACGACGCGCGGGCCGTGCCCTGGACGAAGCCGGACGACTTCACCCACGACGAGAAGCAGCCGCGGGCCGGCCTGGGCGGGTTGTGGCCCGACCGCTTCCTGGCCCTCTTCAGCGATGGGGCGGTACGCACGATCTGGAACAGCATCGACGGCCGCACACTCAACGGCCTGTTCACGCGCGCCGGGGGCGAGGCGGTCGATTTCAGCGAGTTGTGACGCAGAGAATTCCCGTTCACGCAGCCGACCACCGGGGACAATCCCCCTGTGAACGGTTACGCAATGTGCCGGGATATTGGATTGACTACGAACCGTCATTCCACCATGCGTGGCCGCAAAGAAGGAAGAGTGCGGCTCGGACGCAATACGCCTTCGACAACCCGTTCCACGCGCCTTCTCCCGCATTGACCACGCCGTTGGAACCGGCTACCATGCCAATCGGGCCGATGGGTCGTGAGGGGACGAAACCTCGGACAAGGCCGCCCGGCCCGTTCGCAGCCATGTGGCATTCCCTTGGAGTCCCGGAGAGAACGCTATGGATCGACGCCAATTCCTTGCCCATTCCAGACGCACCGCCTTGGCCATGGCCGGCGGTACGGTGCTGCTTTCAAACCCGAAATCGGTTCGAGCGGCGCCGGCTAACAACAAGGTCGTCCTCGCCATCGTCGGCTGCCACGGACGAGGCAATATGATTGCACAGGGATTTGCCCGACGCGACGATTGCGAGATGGCCTATATCTGCGACGTGGATACCGGACTGTTCGAGTCGCGGGCGAAGTGGCTGGCCTCGTGCCAGGATGGGAAGAAACCCGAGTGCGTTCAAGATTTCCGCAAGATGCTCGACGACAAGTCGGTCGATGCCGTCCTGATTGCGACCCCGCCGCACTGGCATTCGCTGGCTACCATCTGGTGCTGCCAGGCCGGCAAGGACGTGTACGTGGAGAAGCCGCAGAGCCATAACTGCTGGGAAGGACGCAAGGCCGTCGAGGCGGCCAGGAAGTACCATCGCGTCGTGCAGGTGGGCATGCAGAATCGCTCCGCCCCGTACCTGCTGGCGGCGAAGCAGTACATCGCGGAAGGCAAGCTCGGGAAGATCCACCTCTGCCGCGTGTTCAACCAGAAGGGCGAGCCCAACTTTCCCGTCGAGCCCGATGCCGATCCGCCTGCCGGCTTTGACTGGGATATGTGGAATGGGCCGGCTCCCGAGCATCGCTACAATCCCATGCTGCGGCGCAACTGGCGACACCTTTGGCGCTATTGCGGCGGCGACATGACCTACGACGGCATCCACCAGGTCGACATCGCCCGCTGGCTCTGCGGTGTCGCCTACCCGCGAACGGTTTACTCAAGCGGCACTCGCTACGAGCGCGACGGCGGGGCGGAAACGCCCGATACGCAAGTCGCCACGCTTGACTTCGACGATCTGACGATGACCTTCGAAATGACCCTGTTCACTCCGTACATGCTCAAGGCCGATAGCGGCATTCGCGACGGCGATATGTTCCCCCACTGGCCGCAGAACACCGAGCGGGTTGAACTCTACGGCACGCAGGGGATGATGGTCGTCGGCCGGATGGGGGCGGGCTGGCAGGTGTACATTCGCACGAAGGACCGCAAGCCCGTCGTGCGCGACGAGATGTACGGCCGCTTCCCCGACCCCGACCATCAGAACAACTTCATTCAGTGCATTCGCAGCCGCAATCGGCCCAACGCCGACGTCGAACAAGGCCACCTCAGCACGCTGCTGGTCCACTACGCCATGATCAGTTGCCGCATCGGCGGCGAAAAGCTGGCAATCGATCCCGCCACCGAGGCCATTACCAACAGCGCACAGGCAATGGAGTTCTTCAAACGCCAGGGGCGAACGCCGTGGCTCGTGCCGGACGAAGTGTGAGCCCATTCCGACGGGATTGACCAAGGAGCACCGAATGAGCAAGACCGAGCGACGCGAGTTTCTGCGGGCGAGTGCGACATCCGGTCTGGCGGTGGCGACTACCAGTTGGCTTGCGACCCGACCCGCCCGGGCGGCACGGCCGGACAAGCGGGTGAAGGTTGGTCAGATTGGCGTGGGGCATGCCCATGCCGGCGGCAAGATGGCTACGCTTCGCAAGCTGGCGGATGAATTCGAGGTGGTGGGCGTTGCCGAGCCGAGCGAATCGCTCCGCGAGCAATGGCGGGACCATCCGGTCTATCGTGGCGTGCCTTGGATGAGCATCGATCAGTTGCTCGGTACCAAGGGACTTCAGGCCGTGGCGGTCGAAACCGAAGTCCGCGATTTGCTGCCTACCGCCGCACGGTGCATCGCCGCCGACATGCACATTCATCTCGACAAGCCGGCGGGCGAGTCGCTTCCACGGTTCCGCGAGGTACTTGACGAAGCGACCCGGCGGAGACTTGCCGTACAAATGGGCTATATGTACCGCAACAATCCGGCCTTCCAGTTCTGCTTTCAGGCAGTTCGTGACGGGTGGCTCGGCCGGATTACCGAGGTCCATGGCGTGATGAGCAAGATGAGTCCGCCGGAAGAGCGGAAGCCCATGCTTCCGTACGCCGGCGGCGTGCTGTTCGAATTGGGCTGCCACCTGATTGACCCGCTGCTGGCGGTCATGGGCAAGCCCGACCGGATCTCGCCTTTTGCCCGGCAGTCGCGTCCCGAACTCGACGTCCTGGCTGATACGCAACTGGCCGTACTCGAATATCCACACGCCATCGCGACGATTCGGGCGACGGTGGTCGAGGCCGAAGGTGGGCGGCGGCGCCAGTTCGTCGTGGCGGGTGATGAGGGAACCGTGTCGATCCTTCCGTTGGAGCCGCCGCGTCTCACCCTCGCGTTGACCACGCCGCGCGGCGAGTTCGGCCGCGGATATCACGAAGTCACGCTGCCTCCCATGCCGGGGCGATATGATGAGCAACTGCGAGAACTCGCCTCGATTGTCCGCGGCGAGATGGCGAATCCATACCCTCCCGAGCACGACTTGGCCGCGCAAGAGGCCATCTTGCTGGCCAGCGGACTGCCGCTGGTGCCGGCGAAGGCGTAGGCTGGGCTGGAAGC
>JAVEUP010000099.1:0-29710 GCA_034005525.1 Thermoguttaceae bacterium
TGGCGTGGATGGATGACACTCCATGCAATGCTCGATGGCGCTGAGGCCATCGGAAGGAAAAAATGTGGGCAAACCTAAGGCTGGAAGCCTATCCCACGTTTGCCTGCGGCGGCCCGTCACTCGGTTCGTATAAATGCGATTCCCGCGCACGGCGTGCCAATCGTGCGTGGGGGTGGTTTGTACAGCCCGGTTCCTGCGCCAGCAATTCCGGCTGGGTTTCACGAGGAGTTGGCGCTGCCGCGAGAGCGGTTTGCTTGTCGGTGGCGATCCGCCGCTTATGCATCTTGTGCTTGATTTGCGTGGCCGCCAGCAACACGAGAAACTTGGGGATGGTTAGCGCCGCTTTCAGGGCGATGCGCGTGTGCGCGGCGCGAATCAGCTTGAGCACGACGCGGGCGACGTGCAAGGGCGTGTGAAAAGCCCTGTCGATTCGCTTGCGCAATTGGGCAATGTGCGACGAAGAATACTGGTCGCTGTAGACGAAGCCGTCGGCGTCGATATGGTAGCCCGGCGTGCGGGCGATCAGCTCCTGCAATCCGGAATACGGTTCGTTGCGCAGTCGCGAGACGTGGATCAAGTCGACTCCAAGCGACCGGGCGAACGGGGCCGTCGAGAGCATCTGTTCCTCGGTTTCCCCGATATTGCCCACGATGAAGTACGCGTTGAGCAGCATCTTCGTCTTGCGGAGCACCTCGAACCGCCGGCGGATTTGCTCGATGGTGAACCCTTTGCCCATCGACTTCAGCGTCGCGTCCTGCGTCGACTCGACACCGATCAGAAGCGCGATGAACCCGGCTTGTTCCATCTTGCGAAGGACGTCGGGCCGCTCGGCGATTTCGGTCCGCGCATTGATGATGTAATGCTTGCGGATTCGCTTGGCGATCAGCAGGTCGCAGATCTCGGCGACCCGGTCGGGCTGGTAGGTAAACAAGTCGTCGACGAATACGATCACGTCGGCGTCGATCTGCTCGATTTCGCACACGATGGACTCGGGCGACCGCGGCGTCCAGCGTCGCTTCACCCCCCAAGGATTGACCGCGAAGTTGCAGAACTTGCAGTTGAACGGACACCCGCGCGATCCCACGACCTTGTCGATCTTGATACCGGTGCTAACCCCCTTGCTGGTAAGGTAGTAGGGCTGCCGGCGAAGGTCGCGGGCGGGTATCAGGTTTTCGTCCAGCGGGGCGTTTGCACGCGGTGGATTGAACACCACCTGGCCGTCACTGCCGCGATAGCACAGCCCGGCGATTTCCGGCCAGGGCCGCCCGGCGGCAATTTCGGCAATCGCTTCCTCACCATCACCGCAGACCACTGCGTCGACGTGAGGACAAGCATCAAGCCAGTAGCACGGATCGGTCGTGACGGTCCGCCCACCCAAAATAGTGGTCACTCCCGGTGGCAGGGCATTGATGTCGTCGCGGATCAGGTCCAGGCTGGACGCCCAGTTGATCGAATAACAGACCAGATCGGTTTCCGGCCGGAGGAACGGTTGCGAGCTGGGCTCGCGTTCATGCCTGAAGTTGATCAGGTCGATCTTCTCGGCGTACGGGCGGAGCGCGGCGGCGATATACTCAAGCCCCAGCGGTGGAAACGAGGTGAGCGAGGACTGACTGCGCGGATAGGGATTCACACAAAGAACATGGCGAAACACGCGACTCGCTCCTGGTCGGGTGCGGGGGGCATCCAATGCACTTGGCTGCAAGAGAGGTATCGTGAGGCGCTGGAAAAGAGAGCTGCACGGCGGTCTCGTACGACCCAAGCGACCAAAGTTTAACCTTTGGGACCATAGCGGGCAATGACACTATTGAGGGATGGCTCGATTCGCTAGCCCGGATTACTCCCGATCGGTAGGGTGGGTCAAACAAGCCGCTTCTTTGGTGGGTCATCGGTCGCGACTGCGGGCGTGCATCCAGGTGGCGGGCGGTGAATCAGCTTGGTTGCGGCTTGTGCGGACCCACCAACGATCTACGCGACCTTGACCCACCCTACAAATTTGAATAATCCGGGCTAGATTCCCCCTGGTTCCAGCTCTCTCGGCAGTACTTCTCCGCAACAAGCAAGGCAGTGCGGTCGCTAGGCCACTCTTGCGTAGGGGCATTGGCCAGCCATGCAAGGGAAAGCAGAGAGCAGATGGCGGGGCGGGCAAGCGGGAGGTTGGCCAAGAACCGGTCGTGGCCGCGCCCCGCCCGGTAGGCAGGCATACGCGGCGGCATCAAAAGGCATTGCGATATCCGATCGAGCGCGAAGTCGTACAAAAGCGTGCCGTGGTACAGCAAATGACGCCGCTTCACCCGCACGCTGTTTCCGGAGAACTTCAGCCACGGCGCGTCCGACGAACCGCCTTGCGTCAGAACCAGATCGCTCGTGCCGGCGCAGGCAACCTCGGGCACGTGTGTGTTCAGCGCCGCGGCCGTCTTCCCGAGCACGTATCCATGCGCCGCGTCGATCCGCCGGATTTCGGGACGCGACTCGCGGCTGAGCACCAAGGCGTACATCAGACACCCGGGGCCCAGCCCAACGGCTGCGCCGCCGCTGGGTCGGCGCAGGACGGGAATCCCTTGTTCCCGGCAGAAGGTCAGGTTCACCTCTTCTTCCACCCTGGATGACCGGCCCACCACGACGACTGTTTCGGGCGACTCCCACACGCGCAAAGTCTCCATGGGAGAAGGCGAAGCCTCGGCCTCCTCGAGCAGCGCCTCGTCGAGTGCCAGGTTTTCCTCGGGGGTCGCCAAGGTGAGTTCAAGGTAGTGCATTGGCTTCACGGATACTGCGGCAGTGTCATGTCGAGAGGCGACGGACTATGCGGGTTATGCCGATTATACCGCCCGCATCCTGCAAGGGGTTGCGCAATCGGATTGTTTTCGCACGGCGGGTCGGCAGCAAGGCAAAATATCTTGAGATTATTTTTCTCGCGCAAGTGCATTGAAGTCAAGGGGTTACGTCAGAAAATTCGGGAACAGCCTTGTCCCGCCATTTGCCGCACAGCCGATTATCTGGCAAACTAACTTAAAGGGGTGTGCGCTGCGCACTATGGTTTTACAGGGTGCGCGGCCGAAGGCGCGACCAACGGCATAGCATGAGTAAAGTCGTTTAATCGGGAATCCCGGCTTGGTGATGAGGTAACTTGCGATGAACGCTCTATTGCGGTTTTCCATGGCTGCGACGGTGTTGCTTGTTTGCAGTGCACCCGTTGCCGCTCAGGTTTGCTGTCCGGCCAATTCGTTTGTTGTTCCCGGCGGGCAAACGTATCAGATCGTTTACCAGACGGTTTACGACGAGCGGCAGGAAACGGCCTACCGGATCGAGTACGAGACCGTCTTGGAGGAGCGCCAGGTCACCTACCAGCGCCCCGTGTGGGAAACCCAGTACCGGGAGCAAACGTACACAGTAGCCCGCCCGGTTTCCGAGACTTCCTATCGCGACGAGAGATACCTGGTTCAGCGCCCCGTTTGGGAAACGCAAATGCGCGACCAGAGCTTCAATCGAGTTCGGTACGTACAAGAGACCTCTGAACGCGAAGAACGTTATACGGTGTCCCGGCCGGTCTGGGAAACGCAAACGCGGCAGGAATGCCATACCGTTGCCCGACCCGTTTGCGAAACGTCCGTTCAAAGACAGACACGGACCGTCATGCGACCGGTGACCTCGCACGTGACTCAATATGTCGACCAAGGTTGTGCGACGCAGCAGTTGGTCATGCATTCGCCGACGGTGCGGAACCGGCTCCGTTGGCTTTCGGCCGGCTCCCAGGTGGACCCCCTGACAGGTCAGACCGTCTTCCGTCCCGGTGGTCTGTACTGGGTGCCGAATGTCCAAGGGCGCTACGAGGTCCAGCAGGTGTGGCAACCGAACCTGGTGGCCGTGCAGGTGCCGGTGACGACCTATCAGCCGGAAACCATCGTCGAGGAGATTCCGGTCCAGCGCGTCCGTTACGAGCAGCAACAGGTGTGCCGCGAAGTGCCGGTCCAGGTGTGCCGCATGGTGCAGGAAGAGCATGTTCGGAGGGTACCCTATACCGTCACCCGGCCCGTGGTCGAGCGGGTCGAGCAGCAGGTGCCGGTCCAGGTGTGCCGCATGGTGACCGAGGAGCGAACGCGCCGCATCCCCGTGACGACTCACCGAATGGTCTATGAACAGCGAGTGGAGCGAGTGCCTTACCAGGTGTGCCGCATGGAAACCTACCAGCAAACGGTCCAGGTTCCGCATCGGGTGGAGAAGCGGACGCCGGTGACTTGCACCTACTACGTTCCGAGGGTCGTCACCTGCCGCGTTCCACTCGATCCGTGCGGGCTGCCCGTGAGTACCTTCTCGGCTCCACCGCCTGTCGTCTCGCCCGCGCCGGCAACCGTGCCAACCGAAGCTGCGCCGCCCGCTGCGGCCACCGGTGCCGATGACGCGCCGCGGCTGGGGCCCGACGCGCCCATGCCGCAGCCGGTCGAGGAAGCCCCGGAAAGCGACAACGGCGCAGCATCGCCGCAGCCGAGCAGTGCGGAACCGGTGTATTGAACCGGACCTTCCGAATATGGCCAGGCAGGCATGGACACACGGCAGGAAGAAGAGTCGCGCGTGCTTGAGGGCAAGCGGGTTGCGCTTGTCGGCCGATTGGCGAGCATGGCCCGGCGCGATGCCGCTCAGCTTCTCCGGCAGCATGGCGCCACCGTAGTCGACCGGCCCGACCCGTCGGTGCATCTTGCCGTCTTCGGCGAGGAGGAGCTGCCCCTGGCCGGCGCCGTCGCGTTAGATGACTGGTTTGATGCCGCCACCCGGGCGGCCGTCGATGCCGGTACGCTGGAAGTGCTGTCGGAAACCGCGATGTGGCAGCGGCTGGGCCTGGTCGACCGGGAGCAGGATATCCAGCGACTCTACACGCCGGCGATGCTGGCCGAGTTGCTCGGCGTTCCAGTGGCCGTGGTCCGCCGCTGGCACCGGCGGGGACTCATACATCCGGTGCGCGAAGTGCGGCGACTCCCGTACTTCGACTTCCAGGAGGTAGCCACCGCGCGCCGCCTGGCCGAACTGCTTGCCGCCGGGGCCTCGCCCAAGGCGATCGAGCGGAAGCTCGATGAACTAAGCCGGTATCTGCCCCACGTCCAGCGGCCGCTCGCACAGCTTTCCGTCATCGTCCAGGGCAAGGACATCCTGCTCCGCGAAGGCGATGGGCTGATCGAGCCGGGCGGGCAGTTGCGGTTCGATTTCGACGCGGAGCCTGCCGGTGAACTCGGTGCACCGGCCGGGCCGGACGGCAGTCTTCTGGAGGAGCCGCCTGTTGCGTCGCACACCCTGCCGTTCCATGCGGAGGCGGCCGAAGGCCCCCTGTCGGTCGACCAGATGAGCGCGGCAGCCGCCGAACTGGAGGAGGCCGGCCAACTCGAAGCCGCCGCCGAGATGTACCGTGCCTTGATGGTTGCCGAAGGCCCGCGGCCGGAACCCTGTTTCCTGCTGGCCGAACTCCTTTACCGGATGGACGATCCGTGCGGCGCCCGGGAGCGGTACTATATGGCTATCGAGTTGGATGAGGACTATGTCGAGGCCCGCGCCAACCTCGGCTGCGTGTTGGCAGAACAGGGGCATCGGGAACTGGCGGTTGCGGCCTTCGAGGGGGCACTCCGGTATCACCCCGACTACGCCGATGCACACTACCACCTGGCCAAAACCCTCGACGAACTCGGCCAGCGCATCGACGCCGAAGACCACTGGCGGGTCTTTCTGGCCCTTGCACCCGACAGCCCCTGGGCCGACCACGCCCGCATGCGGCTCACGGAAGGCGAGGGGTAGGCCGAAGGGCCCACCAGGCTCCGTCCCCACCCTACGGTCGATTGGGCGACCATTGTGGTCGTTTCAGACGTGGCTGGGAAGGAGTCTCCGGTTGCGGAGACGGCGCCGGCACGGAACGGCTGGCCAACCGCGTGCGATCGTGTGGCGGATCGGGTTGGGTCGTCGCGCGGTCCTCCTGCGGCGGAGGCGGCGGACTCTCCTGCGGAACCGTCTTCCAGCCCGGCGATGGAGACGTTCCAGGCAGACGGATTTGAAGCTCCAGTTGATCCTCGAGTTGGCGACCGTCGGCCGCCGTGTAACGCACAAACAAGTGCAGGTGTTCATTCTGCGGGATGTTGTCGCGCCAGACTACTTTCAGCAAGATGCCTTCCACGCCGTCGTCAGAAGCCCGAATGGCCGACGCAACTTCGTCGGCGGTGAAGTCCCACCGTGCCACGCGTGCAGCATCGCCTTTCAAGGCCGGGTTCGGATCGAGCAGTACAATACTCACCTCGGCGGGGGCAATCACCAGCCGCTGGTTCTCGTCGAGTGGTTGAATGACAACGCGCAAGCCATCGTCACCCGCCCGGCCGTCGAGATCGTGTCCACCCGTGGCGTGGGCGTCGATTCGCAGTTGCGTGGCAAGGCGGCCTTCCTTGGCGGCTCGCGGCGCGGCGCCCTCGTTTCCGGAGGGTGGAGTGTACGCGGACGTTGCCTGCTGGGGTTTGGGCTTTTCGTGCCGCGCCGGCGGAGGCGACCATCGGGGTGCTTCGTCGGCTGCCTCGGGGGCCCCGGGCGGCTCAACGGGCGCAGGCGCGGGCCATGCAGGCGCTGGGACGTCATCATCCATGTCGGGGACCGTCAGTGTCGGCCCGTCCGCCGGGCGCACCACGTCGCGCGATTTGAGGAACTCGTTCGGTGACATCGACTCGCCCACTTGCACCGGGAGTTCCGATTGGGTTGGCTGGGCTGTTGCGGTGGAGTCTGCCGGTGCGCCAAGGCGATCAAGGATGGATTGGCCGGTGCGCGCTGCCAGCCCCGGTTCCGTGTCACTCCCCTGCGACTCACGGCGCCGGTCGAGTTCCTCCTCGTAATCCTCGACCAGCCAGCGCAGCCGGTAGATTTCGTCCTCTTTCAGGCGATTGTCGCGTTGCAGGGCGGCGATGTGCTGATTCGTGCGACACCCCACGGCCAGCGTGCAGCATAACACAATCAGGGCGGCGTACCATATTCTCATGACGACCTCGCGCGGAATCGGACCCGGTGCGCACGGCACCGTTACAGCCCCCCGGAGTCAACATCGACAAGTAATCGTGAAAAGGCTCAGTGCGGGTCAGGTCGGGCTCAAACTCATCCTAAACGGGTTAGGTAAGGGAGGCGGTTCCCCGGGCAACCATTACGCTTCCTGGACATGCTCAATCACGGCGTCGATGAGCCCGTATTCGAGCGCCTCCTCGGCTGCCATGAAGCGGTCGCGGTCGGTATCTTCCTCGATCTTCTGGAGGGGGTGGCCGGTGTGCTTGATGAGGATGTTATTCAGGCGTTCGCGGACTTTGCGGAACTCCTTGGCGTGGATCATGATGTCGGCGGCGGAACCCTCGGCGCCGGCCATCGGCTGGTGAATCATAATGCGGGCGTTCGGCAGCGCCCGGCGCTTCCCTTGTTTTCCCGCGGTCAGCAGGACGGCGCCCATCGAGGCCGCCTGCCCGACGCAATAGGTGGCCACGTCGCAGTTGACGAACTGCATGGTATCGTAAATGGCCAGGCCGGCGCTCACGCTGCCGCCCGGCGAGTTGATGTACAAGTGGATGTCGGCCTTGGAATCTTCCGACTGAAGGAAGAGCAACTGTGCGACGATGGCGTTGGCAATCTCGTCGTTGACAGCGGAGCCCAAAAAGATGATGCGGTCCTTCAGCAGGCGACTGTAGATGTCCATCGCCCGCTCTTCGCGACCGCTCTTCTCGATAACGTAGGGAATCAGGGGCATGGCAGTGTGTGCTTGGACGTGGTTAGTTGTCGGTTTCGTCGTCGTCGGAGCCGGCCGAATGCTTCGTCAAGATTTCGTCGACCACGCCGTAGTCCTTAGCCTGCTGCGGACTCATGTAGAAATCGCGGTCGGTATCCTTGGCAATCCGTTCGATGGGCTGGCCGGTGTGCTCGGCGAGGATCTGATTGAGTTCATCGCGGGCCTTGAGGATTTCCTCGGCCTGGATTTCGATATCGGACACCTGCCCTCCCACGTAACCTTGCGGCTGGTGGATCATGATGCGTGCGTGCGGCAGTGCGAATCGCTTTCCCTTGGTCCCGCCCGCCAGCAGGATGGCGCCGCCGCTGGCCGCCAGGCCGACGCAATAGGTGGCCACCGGGCAGCTAAGAATTTGCATGGTGTCGTACACCGCCATGGTCGCGGTGACGCTTCCGCCGGGCGAGTTGATGTAGAAGTGGATGTCCTTGCGGCGGTTCTCGCTCTGCAGGTACAGGAGCTTCATGACCAGCTCGTTGGCGTTGCCGTCGTGGATTTCGCCCTGGAGCAGGATAATGCGGTTCTCCAGCAGGAGGTCGCCGAGGGTCAACGTGCGCTGCCGCTGGTACTCGCGGTACGCTGCCATGTGCTTCACCGGTTGGGGGCTAGAGGGGCGGGTCATGCGCAATCCTTGCATCTTTGGGCGGGGCTACTCGCGATGAGGCAATTCGCCCGGGCGGCCGCCCGGGGCGCCGGCTTCCGCGCCGGGTTTCGCGTGCGGTATCTCGGCGCCGTGGCCGCCGGCCGATTCGTCGATCGCCTCGACGTCGTTTACCTCGAACTCGAACGGCACCTCGGTGAACGTAGCGTGCTCCAGGATGCGTTCGATGACCTTGCGTTCGATAATCTGGTTGCGGAGCACGTCCATCGAGCCCGACTTCTCGAGCCGTGCCCGGACGCGGCGAGGCGAATCACCGCGGTTGGCCGCAATCAGGGCGATCTCTTGATCGTAATCCGCCTCGTCCGCCTCGATCTCTTCCGCCTCGGCAATCCGCTCGAGAATGAAATGCTCCTTCAACGCCCGCGCCGTCTCGGCCATGGCGTTCTGGCGGATCTGGTTCTGCCGGGCACGGATTTCTTCTTCGCTGAACCCGGCCGATTGAAGCTCCATCACTGCGCGCTCCAACTCGCGGCTCGCCTGCCGCTTGAGCATTTCCGGCGGCAATTCCCAGGTTGCAGAGATTGTCAACTGGCGGGTAATCTGCTCGCGGGTGCGGCGCCGCTGCTCGTAGAGCAGTTGCTGCTCGAGTTGTTCCTTCACGGCGTCGCGCAGGTCGGCCTCCAGCTCGAAGCCGCCCAACTCTTCGAGCAGGTCTTCATTCAGTTCCGGCAGCTCGAGCCGCTTGACCTCGAGCACCTGGAACTCGGCGGTAACGCTCTGGCCGCGCAACGTCTCGTTGGGCGCATCGGGCGAGATCAGCGCAGAACCTGTACGAGTCTCGCCGGCCGCGGCGCCTTCCATGAGCTTGTCGAACTGCTCGATGCGGCCGTCGCGGAAGCTCAGAATCGGCCGAATGCGGATCACTTCCTCGTGCGCCTCGGAAAGGACCATCGAGTCGAGCTTGAACGTCAGATTGCAGGTGATATAGTCGCCCAGCTTGGCAGGACTCTCGCATGGGACCAGCCGGCCGCGACTGGCCAGGATGCGTTCAAGCGTCCTGTCGATGTCGGATGCGTCGATCTGGCGGACGGGCTTTTCGAGTTTCATGCCCTTCCAATCGGGCAAGTCGAACTCCGGCCGCACCTCCAGGTCGAACTCGAACGTCATCGGGCCGGATTCCGGAATTTCCACGGCCTCCAGGTCGAGGTCTGGTTCACTGATGGCCGACAGGTCGTGCTCTTCGTGAATCTGGCCGAGGCTGTCCATCAGCAGATTCATCTTGACCCGCTCTCCGACGTCCTTGCGGAACCGGGCCTCGATGAGCTTGCGGGGCGCACGCCCCGGCCGAAAACCGGGCACCTGGGCCTTGGGCATCAACTCGCTGAACTCGGTGTCGAAATAGCGATTGATGTCGTCGCGGGCAACGGTGACTGTCAGATGCCGCTCGCACGCACTGCGGCTCTCAATGGTGACGTCCAGTTGCAACTTCTGCTTCGGCTCCTCGGCGCCATCCTCCGGTGCATCCGGGGCAATCTGATCGACGGTGGTGTCCGAATCGGACGACTGCGGGTCGGGCGTCGAGGTGTCCGGCAAATCCGGGTTTTCGTGTTCTGCCATGGGTTTCCCGGTGGGTCGGTGGCTTGTTCTCGGCCGCCACGGCACCAAGAGGCCCGACAAACCGCCAAGAGAGGCGCTATCGTCGGAAGATCCTGGGTGGCGGGGATTCGTCCGTCTTTCAGCCGAAAAGCGAGTAGCGACGCAAGGTCGTTCGGCAAAAAGACCAATCTGGTCCCCTCCGGCCGAAGGGGACGGTCCCCTGTGGGCGGTTACAGCAAAAAAGAGCGGGTGATGGGGTTCGAACCCACGACAACGACGTTGGCAACGTCGTGCTCTACCAACTGAGCTACACCCGCTTCAATGATCGTATTCTGCGCAAAGACAAGATTCCTTGCAAGCCCCCTCCGTTGGGAAAATGGAGCCGTCGGAATCGCCGAAGCCAATCGCTCCACAATTATAGGGTCCGCGTGAAGACGTTCAAGTGCAGTTGCTGCCGATACTGACGACCAAAACACCCCATTTTACCTAAGGTATGCGGAGCGACATTTGCCCGGCGAGGCAAGTGGGAATAGCTACCAGGGCCGCTAGGTTCCACTCCGTTCCGAAATACCCCATCTTTCCAACCAGCCCGCCTCCCTGCCCTGCTTGGATGGTTGCTTGTGAGCGTAGCCCTGGTTATGATGAGGTTATTGAGGAGGTCTACTGTGGCCAAACCGCTTCGTGGCGTCCCGTATACGGTATCCCAGCCATGGAAGTCACGCTTACTGTCATCCGCGGCAAGGTGAATCGCGGCGAAATTGCCTTCCACCCGCCTGCCGTGCTGGGACGCAGCCGCGAGGCCGACCTGACCATCGCCCACCCGATGGTTAGCCGCCAGCACTGCGAGCTATACGAGGTCGACGGCCTGCTGATGGTACGCGACCTGGGATCGCTCAACGGCACGGTCGTGCTCAATAGGAGGATAGTCGAATCGCCGTTGCGTCCGGACGATTGCTTCGGCGTTGGCCCACTGATGTTCCGGGTACAGTACCACTATGAGGGCGACCTGACCGCTGTTCCCCCGCCGAAGCTGGCCGAGCCGGACAAAGCGGCACCGGCGCCGGCGGTTGCTTCCGCTTCTCAACCGGCGTCGCCCGAGCCCCCAGTGTTTTCCGAGATCGGTTCGGAACCGGTTGAGGTGCCGGCCGAGGAGGACGGGCCTTGGGCAAATGCCCTGCCGGCCGAGGAAGAGGCCGCACCGGCCGAGGAAGACGCCGTGCCGGTGGAAGACGATGCGGACGAACAACCCGCCGCTTCCTTCCCGCAGGCCGAGGCAGGTTTGGAAACCCTGCCCGGCCGCGACGGCGTCGAGCCGACGCTCGAAGTACCGTCACCGTGGTCGACGGGTGAAGATACCCCAGAAGTCACCGGCGCGGAGGTTCAGTCCAGCGAGCCAGTCGGTGCCGGCACAAGGAGCAAAGGAGTTGCACATCCTGCGAAGTCGGGGTCGAAGAAGGCGAAACGAGGTTGGAACTTCTGGCCGTTCGGTGGTAAGAAGAAGCCGAATGCCGAGGTGAAGGGCGCCGCGGCTGCTGCCGAGGAGCCGACGGAACCGCCGCCCGCGGAGCAGCCGGCCGCAGACGGCGACCAGGACGAAAGCCCACCCCAGACGGCTGCCACCCGCGACACGCATCATGATGAGGCCGTGGCCGATTTCCTTGCCGAAGAGGAGCCGGAAGATTCGGAACCGCCGGCGGCCGAGCTTCAAGGCGATGAAGAGCCCAGACCAGATGACGTCTCCGAACCGGAGGATGAGGACAAACCGGAGGATGAGGACGAACCGGAGGATGAGGATGATGCCTTCCAGGACTTCCTCAAAGGGCTGCAGTAATGAAGAAGACGCTGTTGACACTCGCTTTCGCAATGTTGACGCTCTCGGCTTTGGCTGCGGAGCCGATTGACTGGCAACCGACCAGAACCGACACGTGGAAGACCTTTGCGCGTCATCATTTCACAGTGGACGGCTGCGCCTGCTGGGTGGCGGTGCCGCCGAGCCCGCGTGCCGGGAATCCGTGGGTCTGGTGCCTCGAGTTCCCGACGGCGTTCGACACCCGCACCGGCGTGATGACGCTCGTCGAGAACGGATTCCACTACGTCTACATGAACGTGGGCAACACGTTCGGGTGTCCATCGGCGCAGGTTCACCTCGACGCCTTTTATCGTCATCTTGTCGCGAAGGGCCTCAGCCCGAAGGCTACGCTCATCGGCGTCAGTCGTGGCGGGCTCTATGCGTACCGGTTCGCCGCGGCCCATCCCGGGCGCGTGGTGTGTATCTACGGGGACGCCCCGGTTTGCGACTTCAAGAGCTGGCCCGGCGGCAGGGGAAAGGGGCCTGGCAGCAAGCGCGACTGGGCAAGCCTGATTGAACTATACGGGTTCAGCAGTGAGGCGGAGGCGCTGGCTTATCAGGGAAATCCGATTGACCTGCTGGCCCCGCTGGCCAAGGCGAATATCCCGCTCATCCACGTCGTGGGCGATGCCGACGAGGTGGTGCCGATGGAGGAAAACACTGCCGTGATCCAGCAGCGTTACACGGCGCTGGGCGGTACCATTACGGTGTTTCACAAACCCAATTGCGGCCACCACCCGCACGGGCTCGACGACCCCAAGCCCGTCGTCGATCTGATCGAGTCCTACACCGCTCGCGGTATTCCCCATGACGGCAACTGAGGCAGTGCGCGTGGGATAGGCTTCCAGCCTGTCGGCGGAGGAGACAGGCTGCCGGCCCAAGCGTGGGACAAGCTTTCAGCTTGTCATGGATTGCCCGGCCGACAACTGGAAACGTATCCCACTGGGCAGCCGTTTGAAAGGGCCCGTTCAAGGACTTGGCCGTCCAATTCCCGGGCCGGGCTGCGAATCCGTGGGAACCCAAAGCATTTCCACGACGACTCCAACGGCCCACAGAACTCCGGTTCCTATGATGGACCACCAAAACAACTTTGGGATCACGACGCCAAGCAGCGCGATCACAACGCAGGCGATCATAAAGCAGAAAAACCACATTTCACTATCTCCTTGAATGCTTCAGGCATGGTCACGCCGACTTGCGCTTCCGCCCGCAACCTTCCGTTGCCGGAATTGCGAACGTCGTTCCGCCGGCACGGTTTGGGTCACTCCTGGTGGGCGATCACCTTCTTCTTGGGCTGTGATGATGCATGCTCGACCTCATCCTCGATGCCTTGCACGCCCTTCTTGAACTCGACAATGCCGCGCCCCAGCGATCGCATGACGCTGGGCAAACGATTGCCGAAGAGGAGCAACGCAATGGCCGCGACGATCACCATTTCCATCGGCCCAGGCGAGAAAAACCCAATAAGCGTACACATGGTTTGTACCTCGAATAATGTAATAGTGTGGAATGCTCATACTCCGGCGCACGTCACCCTTCCGCCACGGCGCCTTTAGCCGACCGTGTCCTCGGCGATGCGGACTTCCGGGCTAGGCGTCGCGCCATATAGGCCCACCGCATTGATTGCATAATCTGGTGGGACTGAACGCGAGGGATATCCACATCGGAAGCCACAGTCCAAGGGTGAAGACAGTCACCAGTAGTTGCTTCCAGTGATTGACGGGGTCGTAGTGGTACGGAACGTTCTTCTTGCATTGACTGCAATAAACCGTGTTTATCGGTTCCATAGATCATCTCCTGAGATAGCGCAACGTCATTGTGGTGCTTTGCGATCACGGACTGCGCAGCCGACCGGCCGGCACTGAAGATCGCGCACGCTGCCGGTGCAATAGGCGCAGCGGCAAGCGAATGGAGACTGCCAAGGGCGCCGAGGGACAGGCCCTTACCGGCGCCGGCAAATCAAATGACCCATCGGCAAAGGAGAATCTGAAAAGAACGATGGGGAGCCGGCCGTGAAGACGTTTCGGGACGCTGCTGACGTCCCGAAGAACGATTGCCAAGCCCCGCCTTGCGGCCGGAAGAAGACCCTGGTGTTGGACTGTTCGAATGGGGAATCGCCGGCGAAGAACCTTCCGCGAGCGATGCCTCGGGTGTCGGCATGTCGTCCGTCAGAGGCTGCTCGGGCCAATCCAGGTGGACGCCGGAGCACGGGTCTGCCGGCCCCTGCTCGCCGGACTCGATGATGGATGAGCAGACCGTCTCGACTACCTTCTCGGGGCCGCGTGCGGCGAATCGGACCAACGCAGTTGCCGCCGCTACTGCCAGAAAGGCAGAAACGCAAAGACGGATCGAACGATTCAGGCAAGGCCGAGTGTGCATCGGTAGAACGGATTGCGGTTACAACCCCACACTTCAATTCTTGCATGAACGGCGCCCGCCGTCAATGTCCATTGGGTGTGCGGCAAGGTTTTTTGGTGCCACTCGCCCTGCTCTCGGGGGTTGCCAACATCGGGACAATCACAAATAATACCTCCAGTTGGGGAGGCTGGGCGGAAAGACACCGACCTGCAAACGGGCGGTCAGGAGTTGAAGTAGCTCCGGCACTGGCGCCGCTCGTAGGAGCGGGTCCCGGTCTTTGGGCTCTCCTTCTTCTAGGTGCACGTTGCCAGGGTTGGAGTCCCGCCTTTAGGCGGTCCTCTCTTTCCGGCTGAAGCCGGGACTCCAACGAGGTGCCCTTCGCACCCGGAAACGGAACAGACAGCCTTTGCGACACACAGAGAAAGGGAATTGTCCAGTGGGTTAACCGTTACCGCCGCGAATGGGGCCGTTTCCCTTCGCACGCACAGCAACCAGTTTTCACACTGAGGTGACATTATGTTTGAGATGATCGAACCGTGGATTTTGCCAACCATTCAATTCGTGGCCGGCGCAGTCGTTCTCATCGCGCTGGTCGCGCTGGCCTATTGGCTTGCGGCTCATGGGCTGAGAGTGCTCGTTGTCCGAAAGCGGCTTTCGGAGGCGATGGCGTTCTCGCTACAACGCCTGCTGCGGTGGACGGCAATCGTGGTGGGCGCCGTGGTACTGCTCGAATGGTTCGGAGTGCTGGTGAACGCGTGGGCGCTGCTCTCGACGGTACTGGCCTTGGTGGCCATCGGCTTTGTCGCCGTCTGGAGCATATTGAGCAACGTGCTGTGCTCGCTGCTGCTGTTGATCGCCCGCCCGTTCCGGGTTGGCGATACCGTCGAGTTGCCTATCCAGTCGCTCGGTGGCAAGGTCGTGGACTTCACGCTCCTGTTCACCATCCTGCAGGACGAGTCTGGCAACCTGATTCAGGTTCCCAATAACATGTTCTTCCAGACCCCCATACGGCGCCGCTTGGGCGAGGCCACTCGCGGACTCGACGAGCAATTGCGCAGCGAAACGCCGGAACTGCGCTAAAACGGAATGTCGTCTTCCCAGTCAAACGGCTCCCCCTCGTCCTCATCTGAAACGCGGGCTGCGAACTCGCGGAGTTGGCGGTCCAGATCGGTGCATTTGTCGCCCAGGTCGGCGCGGACGTCGCTCACGGCGTGAAGTTCCTCACGGAATCGCTCGATGACCGGCTCGATCAGTGCCGACTCGGCCGAATCCATCGCCGCGCGCAGGTTGCCGAAGTGGCGGTTGAGCGACTCCATGTACGGCCGGGTGTCGGGCGACTCCTTCAGGTCCACGCCGAGTTCGGCCACGTGCGCGCCAATGCCGAATACCCTGGCCGACAGAGGCTGGTCCCCGGCGCCGTCGCCTGAAAAGGTGCGTGTCCAGATGGAATCGCCGGCGAAATCCTCCTCTGCGCCGGCCTCGGCGCGTGCCGCCTTCTCGGCCTGCTCCCTCTCCCACTCCTCCTCGAACTGCTGCCGGTGTGCCTCCCACTCGCGCTGTTCCTCCTCCCAGGCTTCGCGCGATGGGTGGAAGCTGAATGGGAAGTCCTGGTCCATGTTGCATCCGTCGAGATGCCAGAACATGGGGCCGAACTCCGAACCTTCCGCCATCATCTGGCACAACGGGCAGTCGGGATCGATCACGGCCTCGTTGCCCGAGGCGGTCATGGGAATCCGCATCCGTTCAAACTCGATGACTTCACCCGGCGGGCGCATACCGAGGTCGTCGAAGTCGGGCGTGGCGAGCCACTCCTTTTGCACCTGCTCAAGTCGGGCGATCTCGTCGGCCGGAGCGGGGCCTTCCCCCGCGGCATCCGGCGCCGCCTGCTCCGCGCCTTCGCCTTTCGGTTCGACCACCCGGCGCCAGCAGTTCCACACCAGGTCGCGCACCATCTCGTAGTACAGCACGTTTTCGTGCATGCCGCACGGGCCGAAACGGAACGCTGCCGACTCCCGGCTGAGCGCCGGTGGGCAGGCTCGGAACCTCGACCACTGAAGGCCGCGGTCCTGAAGATCCCAGTCGATATGACTCTTGCCGGCCAGGAGCACATCGCGGGGCGATTGGCCCCGAAGGTCGTCGCGGGGCGTCATCAGCCAGCGGGCGTGGATCTCGGCCACCGCGTGCTCGGCGACGGGAACGCCATCGTCATTGACGCGTTCGGGCAGGTCGGTAAACGTCCAATCCGGCGGCGGCGTCCAGTCGCCTGCGGCAACCCCGTCGCCCTTGGCGGCAAAGCACTGCTCGACAATGAACCGGCACACTTCGCCGTAGAGTACCTTGCGGAAGTCGAGCGGCCCGGCGGCCAGCCGCTTCTCGCGCCGCGCGTCGGCCTCGGCGGCCCAATCGACGGCATCGAACCGCAGCTTCCAGTCGTCGGCCAGGTGGAACGGCACCCACGGGTCGTCGTCGTGGCGGGCATCGCCGCAGCGATACTGCACCTCTCCCGCCGGAATGGGCGTCACGTACGTCGACTCGGCCACTACAAGGCGCGCTCCCAGGTCGACAATGCACACGCCCGAGTCGTATGGCTCGTCATCGATCCCGGGCTGCCAGCCTGCGAACGGCCCATACTCGCCGATTTCCGCGAATCGTGCCATCGCCGCTTCGAGTTCCTCGATCGTCTCCGGATCGGCCGACAGCGCTGCCACCACTTCATCGATATAACTCCCGTGTGGACGGCCGTGGATTGCGCGGTGCGGGTCGATAATGGTCATGGTAACCTGGCTCATGACAGGGTCCTTACTGCTTCGCCGGCCGCGGCTTGGGCTCGACTGAGGCGGGTTCGAAGGTGGACAGGTCGTCGGGCAGCGTCGATTGCACGCCGCCGGCAGGGATTTCGAGCTTCGCCGTCCAGCAGATGGCGTTGAGCACGAGGGTCCGCAGGTGGTCGATCCGCCAGCTTCGCAAGTAGTGCGGCATGACAATGCCCACGCCGCGCCCGCCGTCGGGCCGCTCGATGCACCAGGCGACGGTTTCTTTGCGGGGCTCTTCCGGTGGGAGCATGGCATAGGCCAGCGACCGCACGTTCGCCGCCATCCCGTCCTTGCCGAAGTAGTTGTTCCAGTAGGGCTCGTCGTCGAAGGTGAACGCCTGCCAGCCGCGCAGCACCGGGTGCGGCTCCCGCTCCGGTTCAATGGTAGCCGTGCACACGCGGGCTACCGAGCGGTGGTGCGGGCATCCGGTGGCGAAGTATCCGCCGAGCCATCCCAGCAACGGATGCGAACCGTCCTCGCCCACGTGTTGAGCGCGCAGGCCGGTGGCGTAGTGGATGCAGACCAGTCCGCACCCGCGGTCCATCATCGCGGCCAGTTCCTTCTTGACTTGTTCGGGCCGGTCCATGCGTTCGGGCGGGAAGATATCGCCGATGAACACGACGGTCGCGGCGGAGTCGAGCACCGCCTTGTCGTCGGGCCAGTCGTAATACACCTCCGCCCGGATCGGCCCCACGCCGGCCGCACGCCCCAGGCAGTGCGCCAACAGCCGCACCCCCGCCGCCGCCTCATGCGTGCCCGGCGGATGATCGCACGGGCCCGCGATCAACAGGATTCGCGTGCCCGCCGCCTCGTCCGCACTCGCCGGTGCGAGTACGGCAAGTGCGCCAACCACAGCCAGTACCAGGAAGATACTCCTTACCGCCCACGCAGCCCATCTCATCGCATTGCTCCTCGGTTTGGGGGGATTCCGGCGTCATCGAGCCAAGTGGCCGGAACCCCGGCCACCGGCAGTCAGTGTGCAGCAACCGGCAGCGGAGGTCAAGCGTCCGGGGGCACATCGGGCAATACGGCGGTCTGTTCGACAGCGGGCAAAATGCGGTGCTCTTACCCGAAGCCAACCATCTACCGTCGGCCGCCCGAAGGAGTTGCCTTTCCGGGCAGCAGTGACTGAATTGCTTGCATGCAAGGCCGTCCATGGCGATGTCAAGCACCCAGCTACCCCCCCAGATATGCTGTTTATACGGCATTTTCGCCTCAGTTCGGCTGCAAATGCCGAAAATTCGAGCAAAATCGAATACACGCTCTTGACGTACGACGAAATTGTCGTACGATAACTATGTCGTACGTTAATCACGTCTTGCATTGCGAGGTGGAAAATGGCGGTTCAGGTTGCCCCCCAGAATGTAGTGGGTAGAGATCGGCTCATTCAGCAGATTTGGAGGAAGCTTCAGACACAGTCGCTCCGCTTCACCGCCGAGAGACGCATCGGCAAGACCACCGTTATGAGGAAGATGCGGGCCGAGTGCCGACCTGGCAATGAGCTGATCTTCGTCGATCTGGAGAAAGTCGATTTACCGCGAAGGTTCACTGAGATACTGCTCACGGAGATGTGGCCACGGCTCTCGGCAAAGCAGAAGGCAGCGAATCGGTTTACGACGTTCCTGACGGGAATCGGCGGGATCGAGGTCGCGGGCGTGGTGAAGTTACCTGAACGAGACCGAATCGGTTGGAAGGCTACGCTCGAAAAGACGTTCGAGTGCGTTTGCTCGCAGAGCCCGGACGTCGCCATCGTGCTCCTACTGGACGAACTCCCCTACATGCTCCAAAAGATCGCCGCGCAGGAAAGGCGGGAGGGAAGGTCGGAGCACGCGGCGCTCGAAATCCTCGATAGCCTGCGGGCGATGCGACAACAGCACGCGAACCTGCGCATGATCTTCGCCGGCTCCGTCGGCCTGCACCACGTGCTGAGCGATTTGAGGGGCAGCGAGTTCGCCAGCGAACCGGTCAACGACATGCCTCTGGTCCCGATCGAGGCGTTGGCCCTGCCGGACGCCGTCACGTTGGCCAAACGCCTGCTGAAGGATGAAGGAGTTCAGGTTGTCGAGGCCGACAGGGAACGGCTTCCCGGCGAGTTGGCCGCGCTGACGGATCGGGTACCATTCTATCTCGAAAGAGTCGTGTGGCGCCTGGCCGAGTTGGAAGGTCCCGTTTCCGTCGAACACGCGCGCCAGGTCGTCCGCCAGCAAATGACCGACGATAACGACGCATGGGAGATGGAGCACTTTCGCTCTCGGCTGGAAATCTACTACCCGGGTTCGTCTACCGATGCCAACGAGAAGCCCATTCCGAACGCAAGCCTTGCCCGTGCCATACTCGATATCCTGGCCGTTGCCCCAACGCCGCAAACGATCGACGAGGTGTGGGCGGCGATGAAGGCAAGGATGCCACTGGACGATCGCAACCAGATCGTCCAGTTGCTCAAGTCGTTGGCACAGGATCACTACTTGACCAGCGATTCGGAAAAACGTTACGCATTTCGCTTTCCCTTGATCCGGCAATGGTGGGCTCTGGCCCAGGGGCTTTCCTCATGAACCGGCGAACTGTCATCTCCGCGTACACGCCCAGCAATACCGACCGCGAGGTGCTCAAACGCATCTTCGTCCAGCGCGCGCGGCTGCTCGAGAAGATTGTCGATCGCCTCGCCCGCAGTATATCGACCGACGACAAGCATCACATTCTGCTCATCGGCCCCCGCGGTAGCGGGAAGACCCACCTTGTGGCCCTCGCCGAGTACGAATTGCGCCGGCGGAGCGAGCTGTCCGATGCCATGCGGGTGGCATGGCTCGGCGAGGACGACACGTTTACGGGCCTGATCGACCTCGCACTCGGAATCGCCGACCGGTTGGCCGCCGAATACCCGGCCGAGTTCGACGCCGACTACCGCACGGCGGTTCGCGGAATGAATGCCGAGGACGCCGCCGAAGCGGTCTTGAGGTCGATCCTCGGTCGGTTGGGGCAACGGAGCATCCTGTTGATCATGGAGAACCTGGATGGAGTGTTCGACGGGTTGGGCGAAATGGGTCAGAAGAAATGGCGGGCCTTTCTGCAGGAACACCCTCGCATTGCCACGCTGGCCACGTCGCAGCAATTGTTCGCCGGAGTTTCGCGCCGCGACGAAGCGTTTTTCGGCTTTTTCGACATCCAGCATCTGCGCCCCCTGGGGGTTGACGATGCCCGGGAACTGATCCGGAAGATCAGCCTGGAGCAGGAGAACCAGGAGCTTGTGGTGTACCTCGATTCGGCGGAGGGACGCTATCGGATTCGCGCCTTGCATCATCTGGCCGGCGGCAACCATCGCATGTACGTGCTCCTGGCCGAATTCCTGACGAAGCAGTCGCTGGACGACCTCGTTGCAGCGTTCGAGGGTCTGGCCGAAGACCTGACGCCGTATTTCCAGGAGCGGGTTCGTTCCTTGCCGCCGCAGCAGGCCCGGATCGTGCAATGCCTGTGCAACGCCGACGGAGCGATGACGGTCAAGCAGATTGCCGAGGACACGTTTATTGCCGAGGGCAATTGCTCCAAGCAGCTGGGTAATCTGAGGCAGAGAGGCTACGTTCAATCGCAGAAGCGCGGCAAGGAGTCGTTCTACGAGATGGCCGAACCGTTGATGCGGCTCTGCCTGGAGGTCAAGAACCAACGCGGCCGTCCCTTGCGCCTGGTGGCCAAGTTCCTGCGGGCCTGGTTTCCCGAATCTATCCCGGATGTGCCGTCAGATCTGACAACACGGGCCCTGTTCGCACTTCCGGAAACGATGGTTCCGACTGCAACTCGCGACCAAGCAATCGCGGCGCTCGAAACCGCGTTCCGCACTGGCGACAAAGCAGTGGAAGCCTACGGCGGAAACCCGCGGGATTTGCTCGCGATGGTTCTGCGCCGAGGGCACCAGGAATGGGAGGGCTACGTCGCCGCGCTCGTTCCTTTGTACGTCGAGCACGGAACGGCCGCCAAACTGGGGCAGGGGGTGACGCGCACCATCGAACTGCTCGCCACGGAAGGATACTCGCCCTCGCAACTCGATGTCTGGAACCGCGCATGGCAGCAAGCGGGCCAAGGCTGTGAGGAATTGGAGCTGCCACTGCGCAGCCTGGACGCCGCCGTCGAAGCGATCAAGACAAAGAGTGATCGCCCGCTGTTTCGTCTGCCTCTGGAAATTCGCGAACTGGTGCGGCCGCTGCTTGCCCGATCGTTTTCCGAGTGATGCGATGGAAGGCTTGAGCCAAGTGTGGCAGAAGAACTCGCGGCAGACCAGGCCGTCCGATCGATTGACCGCACAAGGCGTTTCCTGTACGATCACGTTCGTAGTGCAAACCCCCGAGCTGCCCCGGCAGGGCAGGCTTCGATCTTCCGCCGGGGCGAAGCTCCCTGCCAGTTCTCACCCAAGGAGACGAACCATGAGCACATCCCCATCCACCCGCCGGAGTTTCCTGAAGCGAGGCGCGGCGGCTTTGACGGCGGCGCCGCTTGCCGCGGGACTGGTTGCCGCGCGCAGCGTGCATGCGGCGGGAAGCGACCAGATCAAGGTGGCCCTGATCGGCTGCGGCGGACGGGGCACGGGCGCGGCGGCCAATTGCCTCAGCGTGCCCGGCGATGTCAAGCTGGTGGCCGTTGCCGATGCGTTCGAGGAGCGGGCGCTCGCCGCCGTCGAGCGGCTGAAGGCGCGCTATGAGGAAAAGGTCGATGTGCCGCCGGAGCGGGTGTTCTGCGGTCTCGATGGGTTCAAGCAGGCGATTGCAGCGGGTATTGATCTGGTGCTGCTCTGCGAGCCGCCGGGCTTCCGCCCGGGGCACTATGCCGCGGCGGTCGAGGCGGGTAAGCACGTGTTCATGGAAAAACCCGTCTGTGTCGATGCGCCCGGCTACCGCAGCGTGATCGAGTCGAACAAGCGGGCGGACGAGAAGGGCCTGAAAGTGGTCGTCGGCCTCCAGTCGCGGCACGATCCGCGCTACATCGAAACGATGAAACGGATCCACGACGGGGCGCTGGGCGACATCACGCATTTGCGGGCGTACCGCAACGGCGCGGGAGTGTGGGTGCGGCCGCGCCAGCCCGGCCAGACCGAAATGCAGTACCAGGTACAGAACTGGTACTACTTCGTCTGGCTCAGCGGCGACCAGATTGCCGAGCAGCACGTCCACCATCTCGACCGGATCAATTGGGCCATGCAGGACGCGCATCCGATCGAGGCCAACGGCATGGGCGGCCGGCAGGTCCGCAAAGGCCCCGAGCACGGCCACATTTACGACCACCAGTACGTCGAGTTCCTCTATCCCGACGGAACCATGCTCTTCAGCCAGAACCGCCACATGCGCAACTGCTGGAACTCCGCCAGCCAGTTCGTCCACGGCACGAAGGGCTATTCCGACGGCGCCGGATCGATCACCGGAGAGAAGGCCTGGCAATACGACGGCCCCACGGTCAACGCCACTGAGCAGGAGCACGCTGATCTCTTGCAAGCCATTCGCGACGATACGCCCCGCAACGAGGGCTACTACGGCGCGAACAGCAGCTTCATGGCCGTGCTGGGGCGAATGGCGACCTACTGCGGGCAGGTGGTCAAGTGGGACGACGCCGTTGCCGGCGGGCCCGACGAAATGCCCGAACGCCTCGCCTGGGATGCCGAGCCCCGAATCCTCCCCGACGAAGAAGGCTGCTACGAGCACGCCGTGGCAATGCCGGGCATCTATCAGGCGTACTGAGCGTCGCCCGGAGCGGTCGCGCGGTTGGCATGCACTACGGCGGCATCAGCGCAGCGGCCGTCGGCAACATCGGGCGTCAAGCCTGGGAGGCGACCGTCGACGTCTTGCCCGACGTCGAACGCATGGATCGTTCATCGGATTATCGGATATCTTGCCGCACTTCGTGGCGTTCCAATCCCCCGTTTGGAGGCGTCCTCCAATGGGCTTTTCATCATGCGCGGTTTGTTGTATTTTGTCGACTAAGAGGAGCCCGTTTGGCCAAGGAATGGACGCATGACCGCACACACGGATCGTTTGGACCGTCTTCCCGGGACGCTCGAGGAAGACCGGAGCGGCGAGAAATTACCCTCGGCCCGCACGGAGGCCGGCATCCCGATCGCCTTTCGCGCCCTGCCGCCGCCGGAAGCACACTCGACCGGCGAGGCCCAGCCGCTGCAGTTGCACCTGGCCTACTGGCAGCTTCATCTGCTGCGCGATTTCGACCAGTTGCTCTGCCTCGAGGGGCTGTCAGGCGTCGAGCAGCTTCCCCACCAAATCGAAACCGTTCGCAAGGTCCTGCGGCGGTTCCGCGGGCGCGTGCTGCTGGCCGACGAGGTGGGCCTGGGCAAGACGATCGAGGCCTGCCTGCTGCTGCGCGAGTACCTGTTGCGCGGGCTGGCCCGCCGGGTGCTCATCCTGGTCCCGACCGCCTTGGTCTCGCAGTGGCGCGAGGAGTTGTGGTCGAAGTTCCACTTGGAGTTCTCCGTTCCGCCACGGACGGGCACGTCCAATCGGCCCGAATACTGGCAGCAGAACGACCGCGTGCTGACCGCGCTGTCGTTCGCCAAGGGGCGGAAGCGTGCCGCCGCGGTGACCGAGGCCCCCTGGGACCTGGTCATCGTCGACGAAGCCCACCACTGTAAGAACCGCGCGACGCAGAACTGGCAGTTGATCAACGCCCTGAAGCGGCGGCACCTGTTCCTGCTGACGGCCACGCCCGTGCAGAACAATCTGCTGGAACTGTACAACCTGCTCACGCTGCTGGAGCCCGGCTATCTGAAGACCGAGACCGATTTCAAGCGGCAGTACGTCCGGCGCGGCAACCCGCGCGATCCGCGGAACCGCGAGCGGCTGCGGTCGCTGCTAGGCGAGGTGATGGTCCGCAACACGCGGAGCCTGGTGCAGATGGACCTTCCGGCGCGCTACGCGCAGACGATTCTAGCCCAGCCCCACGGCGACGAGGCGACCCTGTACGGCCTTCTGGACGCCTATCTCCGCCGGCGCCGGGCCCCGTTGGCCAAGGTAGGCGGCATCCACGCCAACGGGCATGCCGGGAACGCCGCCCTGGTCGAGCCGGCGGCCACGAATACGACTGACGACGCCGACGCTGGCTCGGTCATCTCCCCGGCAGCCGCGCCCGGCGGCAGTGGACTGCCACCGCTGGGCCGCCGGCAGTTGGCCACGCTGCTTTTGGCGGCCGGCAGCCACGCCGGCGCGCTGGCCCAATCGCTGGAGAACATCGCCGGGGCCGACCCCGAGGCCCGCCCTTTGATCGACACGGCACGGAGCATTCGCCGCACGGCCAAGGACGAGCGGCTGGTCGAGCTGCTGCGCCAAAGCCGTGGCGAGAAGGTCCTGGTCTTCGCCACCTTCCGGCGGACGCTGGCACACTTGCAGGCCTTGCTGACCGACGAAGGTTTCCGGTTCGTCACCTACTCGGGGGCCGAATCCGAAGCCGGCAAGGACGCCGCCGTGGCCGCCTTCCGCGACGAGGTGCCGGTCATGCTCTGCTCCGAGTCGGGGGGCGAGGGACGCAACCTGCAGTTCGCCAACACGCTGGTCAACTTCGATCTGCCGTGGAACCCCATGCAGATTGAGCAGCGCGTGGGGCGGATCCACCGCATCGGGCAGACCCGCGACGTGTTTATCTTCAACCTCTGCACGGCCGGTTCGCTGGAAGCCCGCATCCTGGACCTGCTCGAGGAGAAGATCCGCATGTTCGAACTGGTCGTCGGCGAGGTGGGTTCGATTCTGGGCAACCTGCAAGGGGGCGAGGAGTTCGAGTCGCTGGTCTTCGACCTGTGGCTCCGCTCGCACGACGCGGGCGACCTGGAGCAGTCGTTCGATCACCTCGGCCGTTCGCTGCTGGATGCCCAGGAGGAGTACCTGCGGGCAAAACAATTGGACGAAGCCCTGTTCGGCGAGGAGTATCAATGACGGTCCCGGTGCAGCAACAGATTCACGACTTCGCCACGACGCTGCTGGAGCGGCGCGGGGCGGTGGTCGATTGGCCCGACGCCGGCCGCGAGGGAACGGCCCTGCTGCCGGAAGAAGTGGCCGAGGCGGCTGCCGTCGATGCCGACGTGGTAACCGTGGGGCCCGAAGCGTCCGGCGAGGGGCTGGCCATCAACCTGGCCGGCGATTTTCTCCAGTGGGCCGGGCAGCTTCTGGAGGCCGAACCGCGGGTCGGCCTCTTCGGCGTGCGCGACCTGTACTTGAAGCGCAAGAACCTGGACGAGGCCCTGGCGCGGACGTTCACCTGGCCCAACGCCAAGGTCAAGGTCCACAAGTCGGGCGAGACTGCAATCGAGTACCACACCTGGTGGTTCCATGCCGCGATGGCCTCGGAGGACCGCTGGGAAACGTGCGACCGGTTCTCGCTCAGCGCGGCGTCGGGCGTCCTGGTCGATATCCCCGACCCGCTGGGCCTCTGGGGACTCCAGCCACAAGCGGGCCGGCAGGCGTCGGCCCCTTCGACGTATGCCCGAGCGGTGCATATCGCCCGCCGGCGGTTGCTGGCGTCGGCCGCGGGGTTCCTCCAGCGGATGGACGCCCGCCTGGAGCGCGACCGCAAGCGGCTCCGCGATTATTACGATGCGCTGTCGCGCGAGGCGGGCAAGAAGAAGCCGCGCAGCCACGCCCCGCCCGACCCCGAAAAGGTCGCGGCAACCAAGCGGGCCGTCGAGTTGGAGCTGCGGCGGAAGCTCGGCGAGTTGGACGAGCGCTACTCCGTCGCCGCGACCTTGCGCCCGGTGGTCCTGGTGCGGACCGAGGTGCCCGTGCCGACCGTGGAACTCTCGGTTTTCCGCAAGCAGGCCCACCGGATCCACACGGTCTACTGGAATCCGTTACGGAAACAGTTCGATCCGCTGGCATGCTCCGCGTGCGGGGAGGGCGCCTTTACGGTCGTGTTCACCAACGACGACGTCCAGCCGCTGTGCCCCGCCTGCGCCGCGAGCCGGCAATCTCGGCGGTGTTGAGCGGCAACGATACGCCTCAGAAAGAACCGCTCATTGAATCCGTCCCTAACCGCGCTGGGGACCGCAACTCCTGGAATTCAAGGTCTATCGTTCCGTCGAAGCTCACCGCTTCGCAGGCCGCGGTTTGGGTTCGACCGAGGCGGGTTCGAAGGTGGACAGGTATGACAGCGCTATCGCACGACAAGGGTGTGGGTGCGACCCCCCGCGGGGCCCATCGGCCATCTCGACCGGGTCAATTGGCCACGTAAGACGCGCATCCGATCGAAGCCAACGGCATGGGCGACCGTCGAGTCCGTAAAGCTTCCGAGCACGGCCACACCTACGAACATGCCGTGGCAATGCCGGGCATTGATCCGGCGTGCCGAGCGTCGCCCCGACGCGAGCGGCATGCTACAATGGGCTCCGTCGGCAAGGTGCAGGAACGGACTTGCGGTTGAAACTCGCCGGTGGCACCGTTGGAGTTCACGCTTTAGCGTGCGAACCGAGGTGGTGCGGACCCCGGCACGCTAAAGCGTGAACTCCAGCAGCGTGCAAGCCCGTTACTGCACCCCATTCCGCGTCCTGCCACAAACGAAAGCTCGCCGAGAACCAAGAGGGACGATTTCATGTTGAAGTCCGGTCGGAGAAGTGTCGCCATTATGAGCCTGGCCGTGATGGCCATGTTGCTGCCGGCCGCCGGCACCGGTTCCGAACGGGAGCCGAAACGACTGATTGCCTTCGATGAGCACTTCGACCCCGGCACCGTTGAAACGACCGATGCCGTGGTGGCCCGGGAAGATGCATCGTTGCGCATCACGACCGGCCGCAAGGCGACCTGGCCGGGCATTGTCCTGCCTGCTCCTGAAGGCCGATGGGACCTGCGGGGCTTCGGGCACGTGGCGGCCGACGTGGAGAACCATGGCGAGCACCCGGTTCGCGCGCACCTGCGGGTGGACAACCCCGGCGCCGACGGTTCGAACCATTGTGTGACGGGTAACGTGGAAGTGGCGCCCGGCCGGCGGGAAACGCTCAGGGTTCCCCTGCGTTGGACCATGCCGGAAGATGTTGCCGAGAGGCTGTTCGGCATGCGCGGCTATCCGAATGGCTGGACCGACCGCGGCGGCATCGACCCGGGCAACGTGGTGCAGGTGCTCTTCTTCGTGAGCAAGCCATCGCAGGAGCACACGTTCTCGGTGTCGAACCTGCGTGCGGCGGGCACGGTGCCGAACCCGGCGCCGTCCGACCCTGCGTCGCTGTTGCCGATGATCGACCGCTATGGGCAGTTCCTGCATACCAACTGGCCGGGCAAGCTCCACGACGACGCCGACTTCCCCCGCCGCATCGAGGCCGAGGCGGCCGACCTGGCCGCGCACCCCGGCCCGGAGCAGTGGAATCGGTTCGGCGGCTGGCTGGCCGGCCCGCAGTTGGAAGCGACCGGCTTCTTCCGCACCGAAAAGCACGGCGGCAAGTGGTGGCTGGTCGATCCGGAAGGCCGGCTCTTCTGGTCGCACGGGGCCACAGGCGTCCGCTCGACGACGGCCCACACGCCCATCACCGACCGCGAGCATCTTTTCGCCTGGCTGCCCGCGGCCGACTCGCGTTATGCCGTCTTCTACGGGCGAGGCCATTGGGCCCCGCACGGCTATTACCAGGGCCGGGGCGAGTACCGGACGCTCAACTTCACGGGCATGAATCTGCTGCGGAAGTACGGCGACGACTGGGCCGAACGATTCGCCGACCTTGCCCACCGCCGGCTGCGAAGCTGGGGGATGAACACGATCGCCAACTGGTCCGACCGCGACATCTACCTGATGCGGCGCACGCCGTACACGGCCACCATTGGCACGCGCGGGCGGGTGATCGAGGGGAGCAGCGGCTACTGGGGCAAGTTCCCCGACCCGTTCGACCCATCGCTGCGCGAGTCGATCCGCGCGGCCATGGCGGCCCAGCGCGACCGCTCGGCGGGCGATCCGTGGTGTATCGGCTATTTCGTCGGCAACGAGCTGAGCTGGGGCGATGAGCTGTCGCTGGCCGTCGCCGCCCTGACCTCGCCCGCCGACCAACCGGCCAAGCTCGCCGTGGTGGACGAGTTGAAGCGGAAGTACGGGACCATTGAGCGGCTCAACGCCGCCTGGCAAACCGAGCACGCCTCGTGGGACGCCCTGGCCCGCTCGACCGACCCGCCCGACCGGAAGACCGCCGGCGACGACCTGGCCGCCCTCTACACCCTCATTGCCGAGGAGTTCTTTCGTGTATGCCGCGACGAGGTGAAGGCGGCCGCGCCGCACAGCCTGTACCTGGGCTGCCGGTTCGCGTGGAGGAATGACCGGGCGGTGCGGGCGTCGGCAAGGTTCTGCGACGTGGTGAGCATCAACGTGTACGGCCGCAGCGTGGCCGATCTGGCCCTGCCCGAGGGCGTCGACATGCCGGTCGTCATCGGCGAGTTCCACTTCGGCGCGCTCGACCGCGGCATGCTCCACACGGGCCTGGTGCCCACGGGCAGCCAGGAGGAGCGAGCGGACGCGTACCGCAGCTACGTCGAGGGGGCGCTGGACAACCCCTGCATCGTCGGCACGCACTGGTTCCAGTTCGGCGACCAGGCCACCACCGGCCGCGGCGACGGCGAGAACTACCAGATTGGCCTGCTCAACGTGTGCGACACGCCCTATCCAGAAATCATTTCCGCCCTGCGCGACGTGGGCGCCGCCATATACCGCAGGCGGATGGGGGAGCCGTCATCGGGCAGGTAGATGGTAGAGGGTGAAGTGCAATAGGCCGCGGTTGCAGGGAATGTGCGCTCCTACGCCACTTCGGCCAGGAGCGTAGGGCACGAGGACCAGTGGTCCTCCGTTTCGGCCCGCGGGTTGCTGCCGGATCGTCGCAGTCCTCTGGTGCGAGCGATGGTCACCAGCGGGAGACGAAGCCGCTGCGCGAGAATGTGCAAGTCCTGAACGTTTCCAAGCAGAACCGGCTCGCCGGCATCCAGCGACGCGGCGGCGGCTCGGTCCGTTATCTCGGTAGCGACAAGGCGGCTGGGCTCGATTCGTAACGCATAAAGCGAATGGCACATCGGGAAAATCCTTTTTCAAGTGGTACTGCGGCAGTCCACCGCATTCGAAGTGTGTTGCCACCGCAGCGACACGGCTTGCTGCCGCGGCAAACAACTGCAAGGGCTCGCGCAGAGATTGCAAACGGTGTGCCATTGTCGTCGCGTGACGGCGTTGTCGCATGCTTTACCGAGGCAAAGACCGTCGGTGCCGACAATTGCGTGTCCGACGTGCCGCAACGGGCCTGTCGTAACGTTCGATTTGGAAACGACTTGAGAATCGCACACCGACTGCGCCGCCGCTTCGGTGCATAGGAAACCACCGAACCCAACACGCAGGCTCGCGTCCGGGGCAGGCGGGAGTCGGGTTTGTAAAATCGACAAGCGCTTACAAAATCTCCCACCGCAAACGTGACGTAACCTTCCAGTTTGCGATGGCGGGCTCAACTGCCTCGGCAAGCAGGATGCTTACTCCACGGTTTTGGGCGAAAAAGCGTTGACCTTGTCCCAAACTGTCGCTCTCGGTATAAGCCCCTTCTGGGTTTCCGGTTTGCTTGCCGCAGGATCGTTCTCTGCCGCTGTTGCTACCGCACCAGCGGTTCTCATCAAAGCTCCAAGTCATGTTCCGAGTCGTTGTGAAGCTGCCGTCCTCCGCCGCCGCGGGAGGGTGCTTTTCTGATTGTCTAACTGCCCGAGGTGGGCATTCGGGCAAGACCGCGTTTGTGCTGCCCTTTG
>JAVEUP010000293.1:0-6921 GCA_034005525.1 Thermoguttaceae bacterium
TCCCCTCCATGCAAGTGTGTTTCCGGCGGATTCCAAATCCGAAGGGGATCGTACCAAAGCCCGGCAAACGGCACAACATCAGTTTATACGAGCACCCGTGAACTCAACTCGGTGTTCGTCAATTCGTTCAATGCTCACTACCCCGTTGTGATACAAGTTGAATGCGCCCCAAATCCCCACGTACTCGGTGCCCCGGCGCAAGGCCGATCGACATTTCTCGAATAGCCTTGGATCGAAGTCGTCGGGATAGCCGCGAAATGGTTGTGATGACTCGGCACACCCCCAACGCAGGGTGTGCATTAGGGCATATTTCATACCGTCAACTGTGCGAACATCGGCCCCTCCCACCATGTAATCATAAGCAATCAGTAGATGCGCGGCTGCCTTCTCCCAGCCCATGGACTGTGGGAAGCACTGCTTGTAATCCTCATCGAGTCTTGCTTCTATCTTCGTGATTATGTCGTCAGGCATGGCGTGCTCCTTCAGCCCACATGTTTGGGTTATTGCCAACCACAACTAGATTATTCCGCTTGGTTGGATCGATGAAAACAGTTTCCCGTGGTAATCATTCTGGGCCGTAGGCGGCCAACGCCCCGAAATGTGACAGGAGCCACTGGTGATGTCCGGGTTCTTGCAGCCGCAGACGAGAACGCGCAATCCGTGGCGGCAGGCGACGGATTTCAGACGCTCCATGATCTCAAGACGCTTCGAGGCCGGCAGCGCCGTCACTCGGCTGTTACCGGCGTGAATCGCCACACGCTCGTTGGTGGCGAAGCGGTCGAGCAGTCGCTTGAGCATTGCAGCGGTGAAGGGGACAGTCCCATTTTCGTCGGACGAAAATCGGGACAGTCCCCCAAGGTGCCGCCGTAGCGATCCGATCACGGCCGGGCGAAGGAAGAGCACGCTGGCCGCAAAGGTTCGCACGCCGGCACGGGCCAACGCCTCGCAAAGTGGCTCCAGACAGTCCTCGCTGTCAGTCAGGCCCGGCAAGATCGGATCGAGGCGAGCGTCGATGGGAATGCCGGCAGCAATCAACTCTGCTGTCTGCGCGAGCCGGACATCCGGCGGGGCCGCATAGGGTTCAAACGCGGCGGCGATTGTCGAATCAAGCGTCACAACCCCAATCCGCCCCTGAACCAACGGCGCATGAGCAGCCAGCAACTCGCGGTGCCGCGCGGGAATACGCCCCTTGGTGACGAACGTCACACCAATGCCCGAATCGAACAGATGCTTGAACACGTCGTAGGCCATGTCCAGAACCTCGGGCACCGGCTGAAACGGATCGCTTGACGGGCTGAAATACACGGTCACAGGCTTCTTGCGTTTGCGCCGCAACTCGTCCCGCAGCCGCTCAAGTGTGTTCGTGTAAAACGCAACCTTGCCTTCGCCGGGATGCGTCAGGTAGCCACGAGCGTAACAGTAGCAGCACTCGTGGGCGCAGCCGGCCGTAAGGTTGATCGTCGGCACGTGGGCCAAGCACGCCAATCTGGACGGTGTGAGCACGGCTGACCTTCGCTCGATCGGGATTACTTGTGTCATCAGGCTCACCCTGTTTCCTCAAAGCACGCAGTTGCAGCGTCCTATGCTCCCTGTCAGGTCCAGCGCCGTGAACATACCCCAGTACAACGTCTCTGAACAATCTTGAATGGAATCGAAATATAAACACCTGTACACTATACCAAATCGCTGGTCCGACTTCAAGCCATGTTTTTGGGCCACTTCCTGGACCCAGTCGCCCGAGAATCGTGCCATCGCGGCACAGCAGGAATCGCCATGGCTCGCCGGGCGGAAAGGAACCCGAGAACCTCGACGAGCTATTTCACTCTGGCGGTCCACAGCTTCAAAGAGTCGGTATTGCAGGGCCACTGGTCGCAAGGGGCCACCCGGCTGAATCCGGCATTCGAGAGCAGGTCCGTCAGGTCGTCATCCGACCAAGCTCGGGTCGTGCTTCGGTATGTCCGCGTCTGGCCGCTGGCTGTTTCCGTCACTAAAAACGTCTGAACAACCACTTCTTCGTCTGGCAACCACCGGCTTCCTGTCCGGCAATGATAGGGCTGACCTGAAAACAGGCCGGACTGGCACTGCTGCTCCGATGGCGCGACTTGCCCGGCTCGTTTAACGGCCTTGCAGGTCTGTATTTCGAGGATGAGACGGCCTTCGGGTTGGAGTCTCGCCGCGACCTTGCGGAGGATGGCCAAGGCTTCGGCCGGCGCAAAGACGTTGAACTCACCAAACAGGATCATCGCCAGATCGTAGGGTCCGCCGAAGGCCGTGTGGCGTAGGTCGCCCAAGGCGAACGTGCATTGCGACGGGGCGGGATTGTGTTGTTGGCCGTACTCGATCGACGCTGGGCCAAAGTCGATTCCGTGGCATCGGTGTCCTCGGGCAGCCAGGCGATGCGAGTAGAATCCCGGCCCGCAGCCCAGGTCGAGAATGCTCGATGGTTTGCCGCCGAGCAGATGCTCATGTATCCATGCAACCTGCTTGTCGATCCACTCAGTTCGCCGGCTGGCCATGTCGTGATCCTGCGACAGGTGTTCTCGCAACATCCGCCGGCTGAAATCGGGATCGTCCCAGGGAATCTTGTAAGCCCCCCGCCAGATGTCGGTGTTCTGCGTGGACATCACTCGAAGACCTTGCCACGGTGGGCGTCGAGCGCGAATCGGACATGGCCCGGTTCGTCGGCTGCCTCGTTTGCGCGAGTGAAGCCAAGCCGGAGCAGCAATCGCACGGATGGGGTGTTGTCTTCGGTTGTCTCGGCAATGATTCGCAATACGCCTGGCTGGGCGAACGCCCAGTCGATCAACGCTCGAACCAGCTCGGTGGCGTAACCCTGGCCTTGAAACTCCGGCAACACCGAATAGCCGATCTCGACCGTGCCATCCCGCGGTGGTCCCTTGAAGCCGCCGCCGGCCGCAAGAACGCCCGACGCCTCGCCCGCCGACTGGATCACGGCGTACCACACATACCAGCCAACCTGCTCCGGCGCGGCTTCGATCCATTCCAGGAACACCGGCAAGGCATCGGCCAGTATCTCGGGCGGCCATGCGTCGGGCACGGCGGCCGATAGCAGCCGCGCAGACTCAGCGCGGTCCGTCAACTCGGCCCTGGCCAAGGCAACGGTTGCCGGCATCAATCGCATTCGAGCGGTGACGATCACGCGGTTCTCTCCACGGAGGTATTGTGGTATGATAGACGACATCGACTATGATTTCCAGACAAGGGTGTCCTTCTTCTGAGACGGCCATGAACACGATGCTCCGCCAGATTCGCCGCGAGCTTAAAGCCAACGCCGACTCCCGCACACAAGCCACGGGCCAGACCTTCTTCAAGGAGGACGTCAAGCTGCATGGCGTCAAGACCCAAACCGTCGGCAAGATCGCAAAACGCTATTTCGTCCAGATCAAGGAACTGGACAAGAACAGCGTTTTCGAGCTATGCGAACAGTTGTGGCAGTCGGGTTTCCTGGAGGAGTCGTTCATTGCCTGCGAGTGGGCGTATTGCCTCCGGGACCGATTCACGCCAGGCGATTTCCGGGTACTGAGCCGATGGGTGAAACAGTACGTCACGAATTGGGCATCCTGCGACACGCTCTGTAATCACACGATTGCGGCGTTTGTAGAGATGTATCCCAAGCATCTGGCGGACCTGAAGAAGTGGGCCAGATCGAAGAACCGCTGGGTGCGTCGCGCCTCGGCCGTTACACTCATTATCCCTGCTCGCAACGGCCGCTTCCTGGATGACGTCTTCGAGATTGCCGACATCCTGCTTCTCGACGACGATGACTTGGTGCAAAAAGGCTACGGTTGGATGCTGAAAGCGGCAAGTCAATCGCACCAGAAGGCAGTATTCAAGTACGTGATGCGGAATGGACGCGTCATGCCGCGCACGGCCCTGCGCTATGCCATTGAGAAGATGCCGCCGGAAATGAGGCAGAAGGCTATGGCGAAAGACCATGTTGAAGACAAGAGCCGCAAGGGACCAATGACATGAGCATTCGATTCCATTCTTCCGTCCTCTTGACGGCCGACATTAGACGGCTTTCGGCCTTCTACATTGAAGTATTGGGCCAAGCGATTCGCCTCCGAGTGGTTCGAAGCGTGGAATCGCCATCCTGTGAGTAGTGCAGCGGCAAGGCAAACCGGTTCACCAAGAAATACATAAAGCCTTGCTGTGCAAGGCTTTACAAATACCCCCTAGGGGAATCGAACACGGCCCAAAAACCCCGGGCAAAACCGGGGTCGGCCCCGAAAGCGCTGCAAAATGCGCTGCATTCTCCGGCGAAACCATGGCGGCCGACCCTGACTTGCATCGGCTGATTGTAGCATGGCCGACCCTGCCGGGCAACGTGAAGGCCGGTATCACGGCGCTGGTACGAGGGTCAAACCGGCCATGACTGACCGCCTTGTGGGGCCCCCCTGGCCGGCCCCGGAAATCGACCCCGACCCCCCGGGGTCGGGCGCACCGCCGGTAACGGTTACGCCCCTCGTAACTGATTGCGTGTTTGGCTGGTAAACTGGGCAAGCCGCCGAGCCAGGCGAGTTGGACGTATGCCGGCAGGGGATAGACAGTCGGGGGCGCGTCGGTCGGTCCTTGGCCTCGCGCGCACGCGCGCGAGACCCACCTCCGCCGCAGTATCTTTGGCTCGGGCATCTGGCATCGATCGCCCACCGTAGGTATATTGGCCGCAGTTGGGTTCTCGGCGGGGTAGCTACACGCCGGGCCGAAATCGGGCTGCGGGGTGTGTGCTTTCACCTGCCCCACGGCCCAGCCCATGACTGACGGCAGGATTCTTGGTAGTGCGGGAAGGCCCCCGATTCGACACCTCGGCCAGGAAGGCAAGCAACATGGGAAAGCAAACAACTACCAGACGCCGCGCTGCGCCGCAGGGCGGCCACGATGCCGGGCAAATGGCCCGCCACATTCTTCAAGAGTACCTGTCAGAATTGAAGGCCATTCGCGCTTCCGGGGCCGGCGTCCCCGAAACCTCCTACTACCCGGCGCTGGCCAGCGTGTTCAACGCCGTGGGCAAGATGCTCAAGCCCAAGGTGCGATGCATCATCCATACCAGGGACCAAGGGGCGGGTATTCCCGATGGCGGCCTGTTCACGGCCGATCAGTTCCAGCGGCAAGCCGATGGTGAACCGAAGGCCGGCCAGCTTCCGGCCCGCGGCGTCATCGAGGCCAAGGGAAGCGGTCCCGACGTCAATGCGATTATGGGGAGCCGGCAAGTCAAAGAGTACCTCAAGACCTACGGCATTGTCATCGTTACCAACTTGCGAGAGTTCCTGATTGTTGAGCGTAGTGCCAAGGGCAAACCCATCGAGCGGGAATCATTCGCCTTCGCCGATGATGAAAACGACTTCTGGCAACACAAGGCGGCCCATCCGGTCGCCACGGCCGGACAACAGGGCGAGCAATTCGTCGAGTTCATCAAGCGGGCCTGTCTGCACGACGCGCCGCTCGACCGCCCGAAAGACGTGGCGTGGTTCCTGGCGTCCTACGCCCGCGATGCCCTCTTCCGGATCGAGCAGCGCAAAGAGTTGCCCGCCCTGCAAAATGTCCGCTCTGCGTTGGAAGAGGCGTTGGGTATGCAGTTCACGGGCGAGAAGGGTGAGCATTTCTTCCGTTCCACGCTGGTGCAAACGCTATTCTACGGCGTGTTCTCCGCCTGGGTTCGTTGGCACAAGGAGGGGCCGAACAATGGCGCCAGATTTGACTGGCGAAATGCCGAATGGTCGCTACACGTCCCGTTTATTCGTGTACTGTACGAGGAAGTGGCCAGGGCGAGCCGCTTGGGGCCGCTAGGATTGGTCGAAGTGCTCGATTGGACTGCCGGCGTACTTAACCGTGTGAACCGGGGCGAGTTCTTCCACAACTTCGAGGATGAATACGCGGTCCAATACTTCTACGAGCCGTTCCTGGAAGCCTACGACCCCGAGTTACGGAAAGAGATGGGTGTGTGGTACACCCCGCCGGAGATTGTAAAGTACCAGGTGGCCCGGGTCGATCAGGTGCTGCGCGACGAGTTGGACCTGCCCGATGGCCTGGCCGATCCGAAGGTGATTGTACTGGACCCTTGTTGCGGTACGGGCGCCTATCTGGTTGAAGTGCTGCACAGCATTGCCGCGACCTTGCGCGCGAAGGGAGGCGATGCCCTGGTGGCATCGGACCTGAAGCAAGCGGCCATGGATCGGGTATTCGGCTTCGAGATCATGCCGGCGCCCTTTGTTGTATCACACATGCAAATGTCGTCCTTGTTGCAGAACCAAGGCGCCCCGCTTCTGCCGAATACGAGCGAACGGGTGGGCGTGTACCTGACCAACTCATTGACCGGCTGGGAGCCGCCCAAAGGCCCGAAGCAACAGGTCATGTGGACCGAGCTTCAGGAGGAACGCGATGCCGCCGAGCACGTAAAACGGGATATGCGAATCCTCGTCGTCCTGGGCAACCCGCCCTACAACGGGTTTGCCGGTGTCGCTGTTGAAGAGGAACGTTCGCTTACAACTGCGTACCGCAGAACGAAACAAGCTCCGGCGCCACAAGGGCAAGGACTCAATGATCTCTACGTCCGTTTCTATCGAATGGCGGAGCGTCGTATTGCGGAAATGAGCAAGAAGGGCATCGTATGCTTCATCTCCAACTATTCATGGCTTGACGGTCGCAGCCACAGCGGTATGCGAGAGTGTTTTCTTGAAGCGTTCGACCGTATCTGGATTGACTGCCTCAACGGCGACAAGTATAAGACGGGCAAGACCACTCCCGAGGGTAAGCCTGACCCCAGCGTTTTCTCAACACCACACAATCGCGAAGGTATTCAAGTTCAGTAGTTCCAAATTTTGCTGAAAACGTCGGATGTGTCAGAAGGTATTGCGTGGCCAGAGGTTACGTCGAGGATGCGTTGCGTGATTCCCATTAGTG
>JAVEUP010000100.1:0-29660 GCA_034005525.1 Thermoguttaceae bacterium
CGATCTCAGGTCTTCAATATGTGCGGCTACTCGGCGTCGGCGATTCCCCATTTGCGAGTGGGTTACATCGGGCTCGGCAATCGCGGCTACGCGTCGATCCAGCGGCTCGGCCGGATGGATGGGGTCGAAATCCGCGCGATTTGCGACGTGTACGACTTTCCGATTCAGCGGGCGAAAGACTTCCTCAAGTCGAAAGGCTGCCCTGAACCGGCGGTCTACACCGGCTCAAACGAGGCCTGGAAAGGGATGTGCGAGCGCGACGACCTCGATTTGATCTATGTGCTCACCCCGACGTTCTATCATGCCGAGATGGCGGTTCACGTGCTGACGTCGGGCAAGCACGCGGCAGTTGAAGTCTCGGCGGCGCAACGCATCGACGACTGCTGGCGGCTGGTCGACGCTTCGGAACGGACGAGAAAACATTGCGTCCTGCTGGAAAACTGTGTCTACGATTTCTTCGAGTCAATGGCGATCAACATGGCGCATCAGGGGGTCTTCGGCGAGATCATCCATGCCGAAGGGGCGTACATCAACCCCGAACGTCCGCTTTTCGAAGAACCGAAACCGCCGTACAGCAAGGAGTCCGCCCCGTGGTACGGCTCGGTTCTGGCAATGGCGCCCGGAAACCGAATTCCGACGCACGGAACCGCGCCGATCTGCCAGGCGATGAAGATCGGAAGGGGCGACCGCCTCGATTACCTGACGTCGATGGAGACCGACGACTTCATCCGCGCGAAAACGGCGAACGATCTCGCCGCGTCGGGAAGCGCCTATCATCAGCAGTTCAAAAACAAACGGCATGCGGGAAACGTCAACACGACGATGATCCGCACCGTGAAGGGCAAGACGCTGCTGGTCGAGTTTGACGCCGTAAACCCACGACCCTATTCGCGCATCTTCCAACTCACGGGGAGCAAGGGATTTGCGCAGAAATACCCGCTTCCGCCGCGTATCTATCCGGACGGCGAGCATCTCGCGAGCGAAACGGAGATGAAGGCTTTCGAGGACAAATACACGCCGGAGTTGGTCCGCTTTATCGAGACAACCGCGAAGCGATTCGGCGGGCACGGCGGCATGGATTTCACCGTCGATTGGCGGCTGGTCGACAATCTGCGGAACGGCCGCCCGATGGACGTCGACGTTTACGATGCCGCGCTCTGGAGTTCGATCACGCCGCTGACCCTTTGGTCGGTGATGAACCGCTCGGCGCCGATCGACGTTCCGGATTTCACTTGCGGCGCCTGGAGTACGAATCCCCCACTCAACCTCACACTCCAAGGTGGCGGCAACACCGTGATTCGTGAGGTTCCAGGCCAGGCTTGAACCATAGCGTTGTGTCACCGTAGCCACGAAGCATGGGCTCCGACCTGGGCTGACGAAAGCCGCCGCCGGGCGGGACAGAAAACGGCTCAATCGTACACGGTCACCGAGCGGAAGATGTCCGAAAGACGTTTGTCGCCGGCCGTGTTCTTCGTAGTTCCGTAGTGGCCGGTGCTGGGATTGGTGCTCATGAACTTCCTGGTCGTGGTTGGCAGCGCATTGTAGTGTCGGCATCGTACATGGCGCCAATCTCGCCCACGATCGTCGGTTTCATCCGGTGTTTGAAAATCCCCTCGCCTTGAAGCGGATTGCCGTCGGGGCCGATGATCTCAAACCCGAAGAAGAGCCAGCCCGGACGATCCATCGCTGCCCTGACGGTCACCGCCTTGCCGTCGCAGTGGAACTCATCCTGGCGCAAAACTTCGCGTTCCCGTTTCACGGTGCAGCGCAGCTTTTCACCAACGGCCGGCTCGCCGTCCTTCATCAGTGTAGCGGTGCAGACCGTCTCTTCGCCAACCTTGTAAAAGCCGTCGCTCTTGTCGAGACGAACGTCAACCGAATAGCCGGCAAATGCGACTGCCGGCACGATCGCCAGGAGTCCATGGATCAACACTGCCAATTTCATGTCATACCTCCAAGACATAATGGATCGCTTTCGCTCATGGCGTTGCCAGTTGCAGGCGTACGGGACCGAGCAGACCGCCTCCGCGCGACTCCGCCTCGAACGCCAACTCTCGCTGGTGATAGGGGCCGGGCCAACCGGGCCCCTTGCGATTGCTCCAGGCGTCGCGAACACGCTGCGAAGTCAGTTCGTTGGCCAGCGTGTTCGCGACCGTGATCTCCAACTCGAACTCGCTGCGCCCTGCCAGCGACGGCAACTCCAGACGCCACGGGTTCCACAGAACGCAGCCCACATTCTGCCCGTCAACACGCACCCGGGCGGCATACTCCACGTGGCCCAAGTCCAAGACCAAACGTCCGCCGCGCAAGGCTTCCGGGACCTTCACCGTCCGGCGATAGGTCACGTGTCCCGAAAAATCTTCCCCGAGGTTCAGGGTTGTGGCCCATGGGCCCAGGCTTACCGGTTTGAACTCGGCCTTGTCCCACGGTCGAACCTCGTAGTCGTGCTCGCCGACCGCATACTGCCGATCCACGCGTGCCGTCCAGCCGTCGGCCAATTCGACCGACTGGACAACCGTGCGTGCTGCGGGCGGTGCCTCGCCGGCCTGCGGCGTCTGTGAACTCGAAACCAGCAGCATCGACTCTCCAGCCGCCAGAGCCAGCGGGATTGTCACTCGACCGTCGGATGACCGAGCGATTCGCACCAGCCGAGTCACTCCGGTGGCCGGTTCCACCTCGTGCAGGTTACCGTCGAGCGTGAGCGACGCGGCGCCGCTGTAGGCATCGTGTCCTTCGTTGAACAGGAAGGCCGCGCCGCCGCCCGGCCAGCGCCGTACCAGCACGCGGAGATCCGGCGAAGGTGGCTCACATCTAATGGTCGGTGCGATCTTGGCCAGGGCAGCGTCGATCTGGCCGGGATCGTCGATGCGGATGACTTGCCCGCCCGCGGCTTCCAGCGCCTTGAGCCGATCTTGTACGACTTGCGGCATCCACTTCGCCGGTCCTACGACAATCGTCCGGTAACCCATGGCCCCGACCATCAAAGCACCATCTTCCACACGGGCGGGCTGAGCGGAAAGCACGTCGTCGTCGACTATGTCGAAATCGCACTGCCGGCGCAACAGCGCCCGGGCGAGGGCGTCGTGCAACGCCGCGTCGGCCGGGTCGGCGGACGCCCACAGGTCGCGAACCGGATAGTACAGGCCAATCTCAATCGCCGGCTTGCCGCACGACAACAGGTAGCCCAGGCGGGCCACGTAGCGATGGAAGTCGGGCAGGAAGTCCCAGAGCGGATTGACCCGTCCGAAGTGCGGCCGCTCGCCGAGCATGAGGTGGTCGCGCGTCGAGAGCGGATAAACGCCGCAGACCAGCAGCGTCAGTCCGCGGACGTACTGATAGTCGACGAGCCATTTCATCTGCGCCGGCGTCAAGCCGTTGCCGTAGACGCCAAAGGATTCCGTCAGCGCCAGCGCCGTGCCGTTCTGATGCGCGGCCGAGGAGGCGAACTTGGGGAAGTGGTGGTTTTCCTTGCCCAACCAAAGCTGCCGCCAGATCACGTCGACGCCGGGCACGTCCATCGCCCGCAGGGGCCGCATGACGCTGCCGAAGCCGCGGGAGACAGGCGCGAAGGTGTCATTCTCGTTGTCAAGGTGCCCGCCCGACGCCAGGCCGTGCTGCCGCGCCCAATCGCGCAACTCGAGGAAATAAGCGTCGCGGAACTGCCGCGACCAGAAGTCGAACAGGTCCACGCGAGCCTTTTTCTGGGCGGTCGTGAGGTCCTGCATCTTGGTGACGCGAAACGCATCGAGCGCCTCCATCGCGTCGTAGCCAAACCAGCGGCGAAAGACGTCTTCCGCGCCGATGGGCCAGGGAACAACTCTTCCTGGCACCGCGGCCTGGTACTTCGGCTCATCCGTGAACGTCAACTTGATGGCTTTGCCAAAGTGGGACCCCACCGCGGCTGCATAGCGCTGGTGCGTCAGCGAGATGAAAGTCCGCGTGCTCTCTGGATTCAACAGGTCGGCCACGCCCATTTCGCCGGGAGGCCAATTTCCGACGATTTCCGGAGTCCATTTTCCGTCGGCATTGCATCGCAGCACGCGAACGGCCACGTCCGGCCGCGTCTGAACCACGCGGCCGGCGGCCTGCCCCGACGGCCAACCGCCCTCGTCGTAGATCCAATAGTGCATTCCCCGCCGCGCCGCCTCATCGACGGCGACCTTCACCCGTTGGAAGAACTCGGGCGAGAGATAGTCGACATCCATCGAGGTGTTCATCGTCACGGGCCGGAACTCGTGCGGCATCGGGACTACGCAAACGTTCGGCGCATCGTGCTCGGCCATGTCGGCAAGTTGCTCGCGCAGCACGTCGGGCGTGGGCGGTCCGTTCCAATACCAGAAGTAGGCCGGCCAGAACAGATTCTCCGGCTCGCTCAACGACTTCCAGGAAAAGTCTCTGGACGCGACAAAATCCGGACGGCCGGGAACATCACCCTTCTCCGCCGCAACGGATGGCTCCCAGGCGACCATGACTGACACGATGAGAACGGCAAGTATCGTTTTGGTTGGCATGGCGAAAGACAATGGTGACGATCACCAGGCGCGTGCCCGCGGGGTAGTGATAGAAAACCTGATTTCCCACAAGGCTGAGTCTAAGCGGGAAGAACTCGTGATTCAAGGGGACGCAGAAGGGGAAGACGGCCATGGCCATCCTCCTTGTTCCAACGCGGGTTCGTACCCGCAACCCAATTGGGGAACGCCAACCCGTTCGCCACGCCAAGATAGACGCGTGAATCGGTCGATGTCGGCCGCTTGCCGGTGGCAAGAAAAATCGCCTATGCTCTACGCGTTGTGGTCTTGACCATGACTGGCGGGTGATCGACAATGCGCTGCGGGTGGTCCCGCCCCCACAGCCACGCGCCGGTCGCGATTCAGATCCCGCCACCGCACCCCGTCCGACGCTCTGAGGATCTGTTCCATCGTTGCTGACAGGAGATGTGAGATGAACAAAGTGCAACCCAACTCGATCACTCGCCGTGAACTGCTCAGGGGCGCGGCCGTCATGTTGTTGGCGCTAACGGTTGCCGAGCCGCTGGGCGCACGCAACGGCCTGGCCGCGGATCAGCGGGCGACCAGACCAAACTTGATCCAGCAGGAGAACGCCCGCGAAGGCGCGACCGACTGGCAACTGACGCGAACCCGCGTGGACAAGCCCGACGGGTGCCGCTGCCTGGCCATCGAAGGCTACTGCTCCCGGCAGAGCGTGGCGGCCGGCGAGAAGCTGCAAATCATGGTCTCCACCCAGCCCGCGTCGAAGTTCCAGATCGAGATCTTCCGCACGGGCTACTACGGCGGGCGCGGCGCACGGCTGATGACCAAAATCGGCCCCCTGGAGGGCAAGGCACAGCCGACTCCCGAGCCAGACGAGCGGACCATGCACGAGTGTCGCTGGGAGTCGTCGGCCGAGTTGACCATCCCCGCCGACTGGATTAGCGGAGTCTACCTGGGCCGGCTCACCACGCTTCCCGACGCGGACGACAAGCCCTATTGGCAGAGCTACGTGGTGTTCATCGTGCGCGACGACCGCCCGGCTGACATTCTCTTTCAGTGCAGCGACAACACGTGGCAGGCCTACAACGGCTGGCCCTACAAGTCGTCCGTCTACACGCACCCCAAGGGCGGCCAGGGCCCCTGGGCCGACGTGAGCTTCGATCGGCCTTATGGCCGTGAGGCCCAATACTCCGGAATCGTCAACGATCCGCTGTCGATCGGTTCCGGCGCGTGGTTGACGTTCGAGTTCCCCATGGCGTACTGGCTAGAGCAGCAGGGTTACGACGTGAGCTACTGCTCCAATAGCGACATGATCAGTCCCGATCGCGGGCTGAAGTGCAAAGCATTCCTCAGCGTCGGCCACGACGAATACTGGGACATCCGCCAGTACCACAGCGTGGTGAAGATGCGCGATGCCGGCGTGAACCTGCTGTTCCTGTCGGGCAACGCGGTGTGCTGGGTCAGCCCGCTGAAGCCCAGCAGCGATGGGCGGCCCAACCGGGTGACCTTCCGCGGCGGGCCCTATGGCGGCAACAACCAGTGGATCGAAGCGCGTTTGCAGAAACACGGCCCCTTCCCCGAACGCGGGCCCGACGAAGGCTACTTGATCGGCGCGCGCAATTCGAGCCCGATCAACGGTGGCGGCGACTGGATCTGCGTCCAGCCGGAGCATTGGATCTTCGCGGGTACTGGCATGAAGCAGGGCGACCGCGTGCCGGGGCTGATCGGCTGGGAGTATCACGGCGACCCGCCCACCGACTTGCCCGGCTTGGAGATCGTTGCCCGGGGCACGGCGTTTCAAGGAGGTGTGAATCCCTCGCCCTGGACGGCGACCATCTATCCCGGCCCCAAGGGCAACTACGTGTTCAATGCCGCGACGATCTTCTGGTGCCAAGGTCTGAGCATGCCGCCAGGGCACACGCTGCCGTGGTCCCATTGGAGTCGGCCTCACGGCCCGGATCCACGCGTGCAACAGATTACGGCCAATCTGTTGCGGCGGGCGGGCTGTCTGCCATGATGGGCTAATCGCCACCCCCGACGCCCTGTCTTGAAGACGGGAGCATGAGAGAATTCCAGCGACTCGAAGACAAGCCAACAAACCTCCCTTTTAGGAACCCGATCATGAAAACAACGCCAGTTTGTTTGTTTGCCCTCATCCTCACGGCTACCACCCTGCCGGCCGCCGAGTTGCGGATCGGCGGCGCCACCACGAGCATTACCCCGGATCAACCGGTTGCGCTCGACGGTCATCGGAATCTGAGGATCTCCAACAAGATCGAATCGCCGGTGACTGCCACGGCCCTGGCCTTGGAGTCGCGCGACGGAGACAAAGTGCTCGATCAGGCGATCATGGTGTCGTGCGACCTGGTGGGCATCCGTGACGGCATCTTGAACAAGGTGCGCGAGAAGGTGAAGCCGCGTCTGGCCGACTTCGATGTGCGCAAGCTCTTCATGAACGCCACGCACACGCACAACGCGCCGGTCACGCTCGAAGGCCGTTACACGCTGCCCGAGAAAGGCAATATGAAGCCGGCGGAATACACGGAGTTCATGACATCCAAGGTCGCCGACGCAGTCGTTGAGGCTTGGCGGAAGCGCCAGGCGGGAAAGGTCGGCTGGGGGCTGGGCCATGCAGTCGTGGCCCAAGATCGACGCGCTGTGTACGCAGATGGGACCGCCAAGATGTACGGCGTCACCAACACCAAGGACTTCCGCGGCATCGAAGGCTATGAGGATCACAGCCTGGACGTGCTCTTCTTCTGGGACCAGCAAGACCAACTCATTGCCACCGTGATCAACGTGCCTTGTCCGTCGCAAGAAGCCGAAGGCGGTCTGGCCATCCACGCCGATTTCTGGCATCCGGTGCGCGAGCGGTTGCGCGCGCAGCATGGCAAAGATCTACTGGTGCTTGGCTGGGCGGGCGCCGGCGGCGATCAGACCTCGCGGCCCATGTACCGGAAGGCGGCCGAGCAGCGGATGCGCAAGCTGCGCGGGCTGACCGGCTTGGAGGAAGTCGCCCGCCGCATTGTCAACGGCTGGGAGGAAGCCTACGCAGCAGCTCGCCAAGACATTCGCACGGACGTTGTGCTGCGGCACTGTGTCCAGGAGATTGAGTTGCCTTACCGCCAGGTGACCGAAGCGGAAGTGGCCGCAGCACGGCGCGAGGCCGCCAAGTTCGCCGAAGACCCCGCCCAACGTTGGAACTACCGCTGGCATCAGGGCGTGGTGGATCGCTACGAGGTTCAGAAAGCCGGCACTGAAGGGCCTTTCCCGATGGAGTTGCACGCGATTCGGTTGGGCGACGTGGCGATTGTCACCAACACGTTCGAACTGTACACCGACTACGGCGTGCAGATGAAAGCCCGCAGCCCCGCCGTGCAGACCTTCGTCATCCAACTGACCGGTTCCGGCGGCTATCTGCCCAGCGAAAGGGCTGTGCGTGGCGGCGGCTACGGCGCGGTCATCCAAAGCAGTCGCATCGGCCCTGACGGAGGCCAGGTGCTCGTCGAGCGTACGCTCGAAGCCGTCAAGGCATTATGGCCCGATGCGAAGTGAAGTGAAGTGGCGCGCACGGTCACTTGGGGTCACGGACCTCGGCTGCCATTTCCAGCAGCGTGTCGGATCAACATGCCATGGAAGAGGAGTACGGCGGATGATCCGTCGCGTCGTCTTCGTGGGAACCGTGTTGCTTTCGATCCTCAGCGGCTGGTCTGGGTCGGCCGCTGAGCAAGCATCCGCGGTCTTCACGGAAGCAGACATCAAAGCCATGCGAACGGAGCATGAGGACTGGCTTTGGTAGTGCCCGTTCGATCAGTTGGCGTGGGGCGCCGCGCAGCGCACCACGAAGTCCACGATCGGCGAGGGGTCCTTCAGCGAATGCGGATGGTGGCCCACGCCCGGCTTGTGGATGACCGTGATCTGGCCGCCCAACTGCTTGTAGCGTGCTTCCACGATGGCGGTATTCTCCGCGACCGGGACGATGTCGTCGGCGTCGCCCACCACGTGTAGCAGCGGGATTCCGGCGCGGGCCAGAGGTTCCAGGTTGTCGACCGGGTTGCCGCGGTACTCGGCGAGCCGCTCCTCGGTCAGTCCGTAGCTGTTCAGCCAGGCGGCGAAGAACCGCGCCGTGCTTTCCCTGGTGCCCTTGCGTCGGGCCCAACTGTGAATGTCGCACGCCGGCGCGTCGGCGTAGATGCAGGCGACCTTGTCGGGATTCGCGGCCGCCCAGTTGTAGATGTACAAGCCGCCGCGGCTCATGCCCTCCAACGCCACTCGCCGGGCCAGTCCGTGCCGCGTGGTCAGTTCCTGATAGAAGGCATTCCAATGCGCGACGGCTGCCGGATTCCCGAACAGTTCCACGACATCCATGTACGCCAGGTGGAACCCGCGGGCCAACAAGGCCAGATCGGCCTGCGGCTCGTGACCGAAGAACCGCGCCCGCCAGATCCAGGGCTTGCCCGGAGCCGCCGTCTTGGGCATGACGAGGATACACGGGCGTGCGTCGCACAAGAAATCGTAACGGTCGTATCCGTTCCATTGACTCTTGACGCCGGGAAACGGGCCCGGATCGGCAGCCCTCGCGACAAAGGGCACGACCGCCAGCGACAGAAACAGCAGCAGCCCACACCGGACACGCTTGTCGGCGGGATGCCGCGAGGGGCGCCAACTTCCGGCTGAGTCGCAGGATGTGCTCATGATTTCTTCTCCCATGCGCGGCAGGAAAAGACCGAGCAGCCGCATGTCGTGCTGCTCCCATGCCTCTTCCAGGACCGCCTCGAAGGCCGCGTCGTCGTCAACCTTCTCAAAAATTGTACTTCGCCCCACCGCGCGGTTCAACGCGTGGCAGACATATTCATTGTCAACTCCCACTTTCCTTCTTGTAGGCAGTGCCCTTTCTCTTCGCGTAAATGATGATCACCGCGCCGGGCCAATCCGGAATGCTGATCGGAAGACCGCTTTCGGAGGAGGAAGTGTACCTGCCGTGGGCCGATGCGTCGAAGCACCAAGAGCCGGGCCCGATGATTCCTGCGGCGGCAACGGCCGAGTGCTTATGGCACGATCCGGATGCACGACGGTCGGGTGATCGGGACCGGTGGACCGACGGATGTCAGGCGGCCGGTGTCCGTGTCGATCCGGAACACGGCGACATTGTTCCCGGGCATGTTGGCACACAAAATCAGTCGACCGTCCGGTGCGATTGCCAGGTTCTGCGGGCCCTCGCCCAAGCTCGGTTCAATCGCGATCAGCGTCAACCGGCCGTCCTGGCCAATCCGGTACGCGGCGATGCTGTCGTGCCCGCGGTTCGTGCCGTACAGAAAGCGACCATCGGCGGTGATCTTCAGGTCCGCACAGTAGCTCGATCGCTCGAATTCGGGTGGCAGCGTCGGAACCGTCTGACGCTCGGTCAGCATTCCCGTGGCTGGATCGTAGTCGAAAAGCGTGATCGAGTTACTCAGTTCATTGATCACGTAGACGTACTTGCCGTTAGGGGCGAACGCCAGATGCCGAGGCCCGGCGCCAGGCGGGGTCCGGGCGAAGGGCTGTTGGCCGGGCGCGAGCGTCGCCGTGGATACATCCAGTTGGTAGATACGTATCTGGTCGAGCCCCAGGTCGGCGGCCAGCGCGAAACGGTTGTCCGGACTGATCACAAAGCAGTGCGCGTGAGGCCCGTTTTGCCGATTGGGATCGACGCTGGAACCAGCATGCTGAAAGAACGACGACACTTCGCCCAGCGAACCGTCCTCCTCAGCCGACAGAGCCGCCACACTGCCGGTGGAGTAGTTGGCAACCAGCACTGCACGGCCCGTCGCATCGACGTCCAGGTAACAGGCGGCCGGGCCCCGTGCCGACTGGCGATTTAACAACTTCAGCCGGCCGCTGCGTCCCAGAATCTCGAAGGCGGCAACCTGCTCATCTTCCGCGCCGCCGAATCGGCTCGCGTGAATCGAGTACAGAAACCGTTGGTCCGGCGAGAGAGCCAAGAAAAAGGGATGCTCGACATCATCCGTTCGAGCCACCGGCTCGAGCTGTCCGGTCTTCAGGTCCAGATGAAAGGCATGAATCGCGCCGTCGTCTCCGGCGGCAAAGGCCGAAATGAAAACCAGTGGTTGTTGAGCATCCGCTGCTTGAGTCGGCGCTGGGAGCAGTACCATTCCCACCATCACGGTTATCACGTTCAACAAGAAACTTACCCGGTCACGCGGCATGACTTCTACTCCTAGCGCGGCCTCGTGATACTCAGCCGCAACGAGAATCCAAGTTCGTAATGTGAAATCCAAAACAAGCTCAAAACCCGAAATCCAACTGTTCACACTATGCGAGCATCTTACTGCCGTATGCAACGCGCCAATCCGCCAGTCTATCATTATAACCGGAGGCGGCACCGCCGGCTAACCGGGCCGTACTGCCAGATCTGGCCAGCGGTCGTGCCGGCCCGCGCCGACTCAGGACGTGCCCCGACGCGGCGGCGCCGCGTCGTAGAGCGAATCGAGCATCGCCACCGCCTGGTCGACCATGGCCTCGCCGGTGCCGACCTCCAGCTTGCTGTGCCGGCCCATCCAAGTCTGATAACCGCCATCGGCGTACGCCTTGCGGTCGGGAATGTAGCCAATGTTCTCGTTGGCCAGCCCGATGATGCACGTGTGGCGAAACGGTGATCGCCGCCGCAGTTCCAGCCCCAGGCGGGCGAACATCTCGCCCGGCACGCCGACGAACACGATGTCTCCCAGCCGGATGACCTGAAGACGTGTCTGGCACGCCTCGCCCTGCCGCGGCGCCAGTTCTTCGCGCATCTTGCGGAACCAATCGCCTTGGCTGGCGGCGCGCCCGGGCGCATACTTCTCCAGGTACGACTTCACTGCAAGAGCCTCCTTCGTCTCGTCGAAGCGGCGTATGTGGTACGTGAACTGTCGGTTGAGTACCCGGACGGGGCCGGGCAGCGCCGGCCGCAGTCGCGAGAGCGACTCTTCGATCGCATCGACGACACGGTGCACGCTCTCCGCCGCGGGGACGCCGCTGTTCTTGCAGGTAACGTTGTGCGAGGAGCCGAACGCTCCGGGCAGAAAGAGAGTCGTGGCGCCGCGCCGCTGCTCGACCTCCAACGCCGCCAATCCGTAGACGCAGGGCGACAGACAGTCTTGACGGATGTGACCGATGTTATGCACCGAATGGTTGAACGCCAATCCGCCATACTTGCCATCCGCACGCCGCAAGGCCAGGACGTACAGGTCGGGGTCGTAGGGACCCGTGGGCCGGACGATGTCCTGCTCCTCGTAGCCATCCCAGCCGATCATGCCGTCCTTGAGCAGCAGGCGGCTGTTGCGTCCCACCGTGGCTTCCTGGCTCTGCCCGAATTGCACGGTCGCCTGGCCGCCGGGTCCCGCGGCATCGATCGCCGAAACCGCCTTAATGGCGGCCTGAACGCTTGCCTCCTCCAAGCGGCGCACGAACTCCGCGCCCGCCGGCCCGGGGGTTTCACCCATGAACAGGCCGCGATGGGTGTGCGTGGCGCAGATCAGGATGTGGTCTTCCGGGATACCCGTAGCGGCGGCGATCCGCCCGGCCGCCGATCGCGTCATGGGCAACACGGGGTTCAAAACGTCCAACGACACCAGGCAGATCCGCTCCTCCGCATCCAGGACCAGTGCGTTGGCCCGAAATTCCCCTTCCCAAGGACGACTGAAGATCTTCTGCTGGGCCTTCAGTTCCGCCATGTTGTCATCCGTCAGCCTGACGGATGCCGAGGCGGCGCGCACCGTGGTGGTCGTGTTCTTCACGGCTTGACCCGCTCGGCCGACTGCCCCATGGGAGTTTGCCAAGACGCCGAATCCGCCGGCTACGGCGGCGCGCACAACAGTGCGTCGCGTGAACTTGCTCATCATCCGTCTCCTCGTTTGAACTTGGATTCATACGTCAACCAGATATGCACGGGACGGCTACACGCCCTCCATCTTCGTCCTCGCCAGACGGCAACAGGCGTCCGATCCGCGCGTTCAGCGTTCCTGATCGAGGGTGAGGACGGCCCCGAGAGCCGCCTGCACCTGCTTCGTCGCGTTCGGAACATCGGAGCGCTCGGGGATGTCTTCCGGGGCGTGATAGTTGGGATCGCCGTACGGCCACGAACCGATGAGGATGATCGCTGCCGGATAGCCGGCCTTCACGAATGAGCCGTCGTCGTCGCCGGGCGACCGCCTCTGGACGATGCGGTGTTCGAGTCCGATGCCGTAGCGGGCATTCACCGTACCGACGAGTTCCGCCAGGCGCGCCCCCTCGGGCACCGTGTAAGCGGCCACGCTGGGCAGCTTGTGGGCAGCCGTCTCGGCCGCGGGCTTTCCCCCCAGCGCGTCGAGGTTGAAAACCGCGATGATCCGGTCGCCCCGCTTCTTCGCATTCTGGGCCGCGGTCACGCTCGTCCAGGGCGTGTGCTCCTCGTTGCAGAAAAGGAACCGGATGGTCCGCTCGGGTGCGTGTTTTGCCAGGACGCGTGCAATTTCCAGGACGCCCGCCGTGCCGATCGCGTTGTCGTTTGCACCGGGCGAGTCGATCCAACTCTGAGAGTCCTTGTGCGCCACGAGCAAAATGATGTCGTCCGGATGCGAACGGCCTTTCTTTTCAGCGTAGAGGTTGTAGGCCGTGTACCAGGGATCGTCCGGCATCGGCCTCGAGTATTGCGCGGAAATCGGCTTGGTCTTGTCGCGGCGATACGCCTGGACCTGGACGCCTTCCTTCTCGACGCGGTAGCCCCACGACTGCAAGTTCTCCGCGATATAGTCGTCGGCTTCGTACAACGTGTTCTTCGCGTGACCGGCCAGGGTCACGTTCAGCTTGCGGAAGGGGATCGTCTTGGCCAGGTGGAACAGGTGCTTCGACATGCTGCCGGAATCCACCGAGTCGATCAGGCCGCGGATGCCCGGGTCGGCCTGCGCATTGCCGGGCGCCTGAATCGCGAGCGCCAGGAGAGCCACAGTTGCGAATCTGCAAATCATCGGATTCCTCCTGAGAACTTGGACTGCGGGACGGAGAACAACTTGAATGCAAGGCCGCCGTCAAGGGTTTGCCTGACGCACGGCCGGCTCGAGCCATTTCCAGAACGCCTCCTGCTGCTCGCCTTGGAAACGGCTGTAGTCGTCGGGTGTCTGGTACGTCAAATTCGTCGGGGCGCCGCCAACGCTCCAGGCGGCACGAACCGCGGCCATCATTCGATCGACATCGGCCGGGTCGGCGTCGCGATCGTGGCGCGGCGCAACCACCAGGCAGGGTCGCGGGGCCACCAGGCGGAGCAAGTCGTCGAAGTCGTAGGGCAATTCAGACTCCCGCCCCTGGAACAGGCCCAGTTGCGGCTGCAACGCGTGCCACTGCCAGAACCGCCGCAGGCCGCCGGTAGGCTTGGCCTCGGTGTCCGTGCGCATGGGCGTGAAGCCGGCGAAACAGGCCACGCCGGCCACGCGCGAGTCGAGCGCCGCCGCGTGCAGGGCTACCGTGCCGCCCAACGAATAGCCCAAAAGATAGATCCGCTTGGCGTCGATGGGCGGCATGTCCTTGAGCTTGTCCTCGGGTCGCCCCGCGCCTTCCGGCCGGCTGGCCAGGGTCAGCAGGTCCACGGCCGCCTGCACGTCGCGGACCATCTTTCCCAGGCGCGACCAGCGCGGATAGCGGTCGTAGAAACCCTGGGCCTCGTGGAGGCGCGAGCCGAAGCCGATCTCGTCGAAGGCCAGCACGGCCACACCCTTGTTCGGCAGGAACTGCTGGAGACGCGGGCCGACCATGTACGCCCCGTTGTAGCCCAGGTTGTAGCTGTAGGGGTGAAGCCACACGACGACCGGCAGCGGCCCCTCGACGGCCTTGGGGAAGTACAGGTCGCCGGAAACGTATTCGCCAAAGTTCACCGCCACGCAAGCCACCTTTTCGCTTGCCAGGCCCCGATCGAGCATTGCGGAAACATGAGCCGCGGCGCGGCCGTACGTGCCCCCGGCCGCAACCTGCCGCGGCGGCTCCTCGCCCAGTCCCCAGGCGATGCGCTGGCGCACCTCCGCGTCGGGCGGCGGAACAGCGGTCGACGCCTGGCGGCGCCAAGCGTCCCAGTCGAAGTGGTGGATCAGTTCCTCGGGCAAGCCCGCGCGCGACCGGCCGAAGGCGAAGTCGCACCAATCGAGATATCTTTCGATCACCTCGGCGCACGTTTCGTGTCCGCCCGGGCGCCACGCGATCCGCAGTGCCTCGGGACGGTCCAGGAATCGGTACACCTCGCGCGCGGCGAGGTAGGACTGCTCGGCCGAGAAGCTCTGGTCGCAGCCGTCGTTGTAGGCCGTGGAGATCAGGCAGTGCCGCGGGGCGATCAGGCCCAGCAGGGCGTGATTGTCGGTCGGCAGCTTGTTCTCGCGGCCGGTGAACCACCGCAGGCGCTGGCTGAACCAGGTGCCGGTGGTCCGGTTGCGAGTCATGAACTCGACGCTTTCGTCGAACGCGCGCTCGCTGCCGAAGCGGTAGGCAACCGCCCCGCCCACGCCCGAGCTGCTGGAAATGACGGCGGTGAATCGCTCATCCATGGCCGCGGCGATCAGCGACTGCTTGCCGTTGCGCGAATGGCCCGTGATCGCCACGTGCTGCCGGTCGACCTCGGGCAAGGTCAGGACGTAGTCCAGCGCGCGGCTGGCCGTCCACGCGCGGCGCAGCAGCCGGGCCCAATCGCACTCGGGATAGACCGCAAGAAACTTGTCCGACTGGTCGTCGATGTCGGCGCCGGGATAGATACACACCATGTAACCCCGCGCCAGCGCGATCAGCCCCCAGCGGCGATGGTTCGTCTGCGTGAACAGCACGGGAAACGGTCCTTGCCCGTCGGGCGAGAGAATCTCGACGGTAATCGACACCTCGGGAGTGGTGCCGAACGTCAGTTCGACGAGCCGCGAGACCGACTCGCCTTGGCGCGTCTGGGCAACGATCCTGGCCTGCTTGCACGGCGGAACCTGCGTGGGGGGCGTGCCGAGGAAGTACTCGTAGAGCAGCCGGCGCAGTTCCGCCTTGCGCTCGACCCACTGCTCGGACGTGCGCACCGCACGCCCGTCGTAGAACTCCAACAGCGGCGGCAGGCCCGCGAAGGTCCGCAAGGCCTGGAAGTCGGGCCGGGGGAGAGCGAACCGCGTCTGCCACTCGGTGAACATGGGCGTCGGCTCGGCCAGCATGCGATCGGGATCCGGCGGCGCGGCGATCGAGCGGCCGGACAAAGAAGCGAGAACCACGCCAAAAACGACGAACAGCCTGCATTTCATGGAAATCTCCTTCTCTGCGGAGCGGTAATCACTCTCCCAGCTTAACACAGCAAGGCGGCCATTTCCATCGCCGCCCCGATCCGACCAAGAAGCCTCGTGTTCTTCGGAACGAAATGCTCGGCCCAATATTTTGACCACACGCGTCTGGAACGGCGGCGCCGCCTTACTTCCCCGGCAACTGGCGAGTTTCGCTGCGGCGGTCTTCCTCCTCGAAGCCGCTCCGCATGTCTTCCGGATCGTCCATCACGGGAGAATCGAGCAGCCGGGACCAGTCGAATCCACGGTCGAACGGCTTCAACGCCTTGCATGCTCTTCCAGTAGGAAGTGCGGGAGAGGAACTGCACCACGCGGGCCAGGGCCAGGTCGTTGTCGGCCATGTACGATTCCTGGAACGGATAACCGGTGGCTGGGCTTTCGCCGGTCAGGTGGTCGTTGGGCAGGACCATGGTGATCAGCCGGGGGAACGGCTCTCGCCCGCTGGCCCACTTCTCGCGATACTCCTCCTCGAACATGTCGACGCGGAATTGGTCGGGGATGTGCATGTTGAACGTGGCGAACTTGCGCGACGTGTTGTCCAGCAGCGGCTTGGGCAACGGGATGCTCACGCGCATCTGCATCCCGGTGTACTTGTGGATCTGCTGCTCGATGCTGGCCGGCATCACGTTTCCAATCAGGCCACGGCGCGGTTGCGTGCGGGCAAAATGTCTGCGAACCGGCGTCGGAAGAGGCCGAAAACGGGTCGAAAATGGGGCTTGGCGGGATTCTTTTCGCGGCGCAAATGCTTTTCAAACAACGGCCACCCCCCCAGAGCCATGCAATCCCTGCCGAGCGTGTGGCAAAGCCCATCTGTTTCCGGTAGACTAGCCCCTATGCCAGCACGCGGCAAGTACATCTCCACAACCTGCCCGGCTGAGTAATGCCGAGGAACCTTTGCGGTCAATGCATGGCCGCAAGCTCAATCAGAAAGGGACCGCCATGATACGTCAGAGAGTACGATCGATCGGACAACGGTGCCTGCGCGCGCTGGCGCAGGGGTGCGCATGGATCACGCCAGGCGTTCTGGTGGTCACCGGAGTTCTCATGGGGGCCGGCGGCCCTCCGAACGATGCGGTGCTCGCTGCCGAGAATGCCTCGCCGAGCGTCGACGACGCGCTGGTGGGCTACTGGAAACTTCACGGCGACTGCCGCGATCACTCTGGCAACGGCAACCACGGCGTCGATCACGGCGTGGATCTGCAAAGAGGAGAGTTCAACGGCCGCGGCGCGTACGTCGAGGTCCCCAGCAGTCCTTCACTCAACGTGGGAAGGGGCGACTTCTCGCTCTGCGCGTGGGTATGGTCCCAACAGGACTTGGAAGACGTCGTCGGCGACGTCTTGAGCAAGTACGACCCGGCCAAGAGAAAGGGATTCACGCTCTCGATCAAGGCCAGCTCAGGTGGATACCAGTCGCAGGGGAACGACAAGCACGTTTACTTCGGCATCGACAACGCCCAGATCGGCGATTGGGAGGACTGCGGACGGCCCAACCCGACCAGCAATTACGCAAGCAACACCGCCGTCTTCCGCGGCAAGTTGTACGCGGCGGCCTACGACGCCAAAGATCCCAAGAACTGGGCTCACGTTTACCGGTACGAGGGCGGGCGGAAATGGACCGATTGCGGAAGGCTCGGCGACGGCAAGACCACCGGCGTCGGCCCGATGATTGTTCACGACGGAAATCTGTACGCAGCCACCGGCACCTACGACTGGACCCGCGTGGCTGACGGCGATTATGATTGCGGCCGGGTCTACCGCTACGAAGGCGGCGAGCGATGGACGAACTGCGGCCAGCCGGGCGACAATCGCCGCTTGCCCACCATGGCGTCATTCAAGGGAAAACTGTACGTCGGCGCCGGCAACGAACGCTCGGGGATCTTTGTCTACGAAGGCGGCCAAACGTGGAGCGTCTCCAAGGAGTTCTCCCCAGAGGAGCCAAGACGATTGTTCCCTCATGCGATGGGCGTACACGACGGCAAGTTGTATGTCGGTTTTCCCGACCACGTCTACGCCTTTGACGGCAAGACCTGGACCTACGCGGGAAACCCGGTGGGCTGCACCCAAGTACACTCCTTGGAAGTCTACCAAGGGGATCTCTATACCGGAACCTGGCCGGAAGCGAAGGTCGCCAGCTACCGGGGAGGCGAAGACTGGGAGTACCGCGGACGGATCGGCGAAGATGGCACCGAGGTCAATGCGCTGACGGTCTACAATGGCAAGCTCTATGCCGGCGCCATCCCCAGGGCCGAAGTCCGCCGCTATGAAGGAGCGGAATCGTGGACTTCGCTGAGGCGATTCTTCTCGCCGCCCGGATGGGAGCCGATTCCCGTAAAATCCAACTTGCCGGATTACCACAAACGATCCAAGGAGTGGACCCGGGCGACCAGCCTGACGGTCTACGAGGGCAAACTGTTTGTCACCATTGCCAGTTGTACCAGTTCGGTTCTGGACGCCCCCAGCGACGTGCGGGGAACAATTCACTCGATGGAAGCAGGCAAATGCCTCTCCTACGACGATGATCTCGGATCGGGGTGGAAACACATTGCGGCGGTCCGGGAAGGCGACCACTTGAAGTTGTATCTGGATGGCCGGCTCGCGACGGCTTCCACGCCTTTCCGCCCCGCCGATTATGACCTGTCCAATGACCGGCCGCTGCGTATCGGCTTCGGCGAACTGGACTACTTCTCCGGGAAGATTCGGGAAGTCCGCATGTACAAAAAGGCTCTGAACCAAGCGGAGATCGGCAAACTTTCCGCCCCGCTTGACCCGGCGAACAATGGCAAACCGTGAAACGCAACATTCAACATGACGGAGGAAATGCGATGCTCGTAAATCGGATAGCCCTGACGACGCTTGTCCTCTCGCTACTCCTGAGCCGCGCGGCCGCGGTAATCGCCGGGCCGCCCGCCGCGGAGGCGGGCAAGAAAGTTTTACGGGCCGGCGCCGCGACCAGCAACATCACGCCCTGGCTGGGCGAGGCGGTCGTGGGCAACTGGAACGCGCCGCCCGCCGGACACGTCCACGACGAACTGCACGCCCGCTGCCTGGTGCTCGACGACGGCGCGACGCGGATCGCCATCGTGGTCGTCGATAGCCTCGGCATCCCGCGCGAAGTCTTCGACGAGGCCAAGCGGCAAATCCACGAGCACACGGGCCTGCCGGCGGACCACGTGCTGACGGCCGCCACGCACACCCATTCGGCAACCAGCTGCTATTGGCGCAACATGCTGGCCCCGGACGAGGATTTCAGCGACTATCAGAAGTTCGTGGCGCGGCGGATTTCCGACGGCGTGCGGCGCGCGATCAACAACCTCGAGCCCGCGCGCGTCGGCTGGGGCACGGCCGACGAGCCCCGCCAGGTGACGAACCGCCGCCGCTTCGCCAAGCCCGGCATGTCGATGCCCAATCCCTTCGGCGGGCAGGACCAGGTGAAGGGGTGCTCCGTCCAGCGCGACCTGGTCAAACCGGCCGGGCCGGTCGATCCGCAGATCGTGTTCCTCTCGATCCAGGCGGCCGACGGGCGGCCGGTCGCCCTGCTGGCCAACTATTCGATGCACTACGTGGGCGAGGTCCCGCCGCAGGACATCTCCGCCGACTATTTCGGGGCGTTCGCCGATCGCATCCGGCAACTGCTGGGGGCCGACCGGCTCGATCCGCCGTTCGTGGGCATCCTCTCCAACGGCACCAGCGGCGACGTCGACAATACCTACAGCGAACCGCCCGGACCGCTTCCGCCCTACGCGAGGCTGCGGCACGTGGCCGGCGACGTCGCCCAGGGCGTGTTCGCCCAGTGCCAGAAGCTCCAGTATCACGACTGGGTGCCGGTGGGCATGGTCCAGCGCGAGTTGGAACTGGCCGTGCGCAAGCCGACCGCCGAGCAATTGCTCCATGCCAAGGAGATGCTGGCCGATCCCCAGCGGCCCGACAAGCTCCCGCACGAGCGGACGTACGCCCAGCGAATCATGCGGCAGCAGGAGGCCCCGGCGACGATCCGGGTGATTGTCCAGGCCCTGCGAATCGGCGATTTGGGCATCGCCGCCAGCCCCTTCGAGACGTTCGCGGAGATGGGGCTGGAGATCAAGGCCAAGAGCCCGCTGAAGCCGACCTTTACGATCGAGCTGGCCAACGGCTGCTACGGCTACCTGCCCACTCCCGAGCAGCACGCGCTTGGCGGCTACGAGACCTGGCTGGGCACGAACAAAGTCGAGATCGATGCCTCGACCAGGCTCACCGCCGCGCTGTTGGACATGCTCGGGGAGCTGCAGTGAACCCCCTTCTTGCTGGAGGTGCTAAAGTTGTTCACCGGGCTGGAAATGGAAGGTCGTCCCTATCTCACTTCAAGGAGCCTCCTATGATCTTGTGGCCGCGAGCGCAAGGTGCCGGATCAAGCTCGAACCCTGGATGCCTTCCTCTAGTCGACAAAGACGACTTCTTCCTGCCTAGTCAATGAAGTAGGGCATGAACTCCCCTTTCGTCTGTTTCATGAGCATCCGGATCATCTGTCTGTCCCGCCATCATCTGGGGGCGGCGTGAATCTCCTGCAAATGGCGGTTGACGGCCTCGCTGAGGTGGCCGGCGGCCGAGGCGGTAAAGGGCGTGGTCGCCGGTTCGTAGCCGCCGGCCAGGTATTCCTGCTCGCTGGGCAGGTAGCAGAACGTGCCGTTCGTGTAGCCAACGTAGAACGTATTGGCAAAGGGCGAGCGGTCGCGAATCTCGTTGGAAATTTCGCAGAACAGCTCCATGGGAGCGCTCCAGACGACCGTATCATCGTTGATTCGCAGGAATCGCAACGGCACCAACAAGGTCTCCGTGCCGTCGTCGGAAACACGCAGATACTCCTTGAGTTCATCCGACCAGGCCAGTCCCGGACGCTTGGGAGTCTCGACGATAATGCGCGAGGCCCTTAGCTTCACCTCGGCGGTGGTGGCGCCCAGACGGCGGTTCGCCTCCAGAATCGGATCGCCCAACAAGACCTTAAACCGGTCGAGGAGCTTGATCTCGGCGCGGGTGCTATAGAGCGGGGCGATATTGCCGGCGGCGCCGTTGAGGTAGAGCATCGTCGCCCCGGTCTTCTCTTCGACGTATTCGGCGACGGCGCCGGGCCCGTCGGCGCTGACGACGGTGCAGGCGCCAAGTACCGTGCCGTGCATGGCGTAGTTCGCCAGCAGTGCCAAAGGAGTGCCATCGGCCCTTTCCAGACGCACCAGCCCGATGCGGCGGTCCACCGGCCCGGAAGGATTCCGGCCGAGGCGGACCCGGCCGTTGGCGTCGCGGGCGCGGCGGTTGATATTGGCCTCCGCATAGCCGCAGCCGACGCCCAGGCGGGCGGGCGCTAACTTCTGCCTGGCCTGCCGGACGCCATCCGCAAGCGTCTTTTCCACCAGTTCCGTATAGGTTTCATCCAGCGGGAACTGGAACCGGTTGGGCATGAACAGCACGGGAACGCCAGGCGAACCGACGTAAGGCGACGAATGGGTGTGGGTGATGGACCACCAGATGTTCTCCGCCGGCAGGCCCAACTCCTTGGCTAGATTCCCGGTAACGCGGTCGCAAAAGGCTGGCGAAAGCGAACAGAGATCGGAGGAGATAAGGACGAACGAAGTCGCGCCGTCGTCGAGCGCTAGGATGCGATGATACAAACGGTCATGCACCTTGGTGGACATGCGGGGGCTGTAACCTCGCAACATCTGCGGCGAATCCGGCGTAATATCAACCTTGACCACGGCCGCGCGGAACTCAGCAGCCTGCAAGCCGCGGAAGGCCGAGAGAGCGAGGATCAACACAGAAAGTAAGCGCATGGATGCGATGCGGATTGTCATGGGCCGATCACCTTGGGTTGAACGGACGCCCCTCGAAATCAACGGCGATCCTGGCGGGTCGCCCTTCTTCATCCTCCTACGTCGGGCCGACCGGGGCTGCGCCGGCTCATTCCTCCCATTCTGCCAGCGCCGAAGCGGCTTTGCAAGTACGCCGTGGACAGTTCCGTTGCTCCGCCCGGCTATCCTTGTCAATTACCCCCTTGCCGAATGGAAAGAGATCCGCAGGCAGTGGCTACCGGCGAGGCGGCTTGGTAACATAGGTCGCGAGGGGCAGCAATGGCGACACCATCGCCCGTAACGAACAACGAAAGGCACATGATGAACATGGATTCCGGTTTGTGCTCTGGAGGACCCACGCCATGCGGTGCTTTTTCGTGCTAAGGTGGACCGTGGTGCTGCTCTTGCTCTGCGGTGGGGCGACTGCTCAACAGCCAACTGCCGGCGGAAGCACGAACCGGTCAGGATTCCGCGCAGCCGTGGTCAAGGTCGACATTACTCCCGCCACTCCTCAACGATTGCACGGATACGGCGAGCGGGTATCGACGGGCGTTCACGACCCTCTCTACCACCGCATCGTGGTTCTGGACGACGGCAGTTCACAATTCGTTCTGGTTTCAAGCGACGTTTGTATTCTGTCGACCGTTCAATACGACCGCATCTCGGAGTTACTCGAACGCCGTTATGGGATCAACCCTTTGAGTTTCTGGTGGTCTTTATTGCCAACTATCCGATCCACGGTACGGTATTGGGCGGGAAGAGTCTGCCTGTTCACGCCTTCGGCCGAGAAGGATCTCACCGAGGCGGTGGTCAAGTATCTCCTGGAACACAAATAAGGTGCCCCCGCGGAGACCGGCAGCCACAGCAGTAGCCGAACCGGAACCGCACGAGTGGGCGATGCCTGTGGCCGACCCGAAGGTGGCCGCCGAGCGGTGCCGGCGGCTGGGCACTCGCTGCTGCCCATCGTGGACATGATCTTCTCGCAGCCGATCCTGCTCCGGAAGGAACCGGCGGGGCCACACCTTGATCGGGCTGCTTGCGCTGGACTACAATAGGCAGCGCCGGGCCGTCCGGCGCCGCCTGCTTGCCCCACCACCCGCCTCAACCACGCAACCGGAGGTAAGTCCCATGAAGTTCTTTTTGTCCCGCTATAGCGTTTCGTTTGCGCTGGCTGTTTCACTTGGAACGCTGCTTTGCGCGGCCCGCGGCGAAGAGAGGAAGTCGCTTGAAGACTTTCCCTCGACGCCTCACTTCTGGTATCGTCCCCAGCCGCCCGGGCCGTATATCGACTGCCAGCGTGGCAACAAGGCCTTCGGCTACCTCGAAGGCAAGGTCCTCCTTTCCGAGGACAACGCCCGCACCTGGCCGCACAGCGCTGCCTTTCCCGACGCCAAGAAGATCACGTTCAGCCACATCCTCAACAACGGAAACATCCTGTTCGCCACCGGCGCCAATCTTTATCTGAGCACCGACAACCTCAAGTCCTACAAGCCGGTCACCGTGAAGGACGCAAAGGGCCGCGACTATCTGCCGCACACGCCGAAGAACCCCGAGAACCCGGGATGGTACTTTCACACGCTGCCGGGGATCGTCTCTTGGGACATCGGTGGCAAAGAGATCATGGTTTGGGGCAACTACTGCAACGTGATCGGCGGCGCGACCCCCGTCAATATCTACTATTCCACCGACAGCGGGCAAACCGTGAAGCTGGCCTACACGTTTGGCTGCAACCCCAACTTCAGCGATAACGGTTCGGGCGGCGGCGGGAAAGGGGGCAGCCTGTTGGGCGATCCCGACAACCCGATCATCGCCCGGCATCTCCACGGCGTCTCCTACAACCCGGCGGAGAACGCCTTTTACGCTTGCACCGGCGACGGCGACCGTCCGGAGGGCAAGGAGTGCCATTGGCTCCGCGGAACCTACGACGCCGCGAACGACCAATGGCAATGGAAGGTGATCGTCACCGCCAGCCTCAACACGCGCTACAAGTGCGGCGGAATCAATTTCGTGGACGGCAAGTGCTACTGGATCAGCGACGCGAACGGCCCCAAGCCCTACGACCGCGGCATCTTCTGCTGCGATCCGGCCGACATCCCGAATCCGGAAAAGCACACGATGTTGTTCAATCCGGGCGTGGAGTCAGGCAACATGATCGTCCAGGACGGCGTGATGCTGGCCACCCACTGCGCGCCGGCCTCGCCCATGAAGAACGGAATCATCGTTTCCACCGACATGGGCAAAACCTGGGCCCAGTACGATTTGGCGGAGTTCGGTCCGAGGTCGGGAACCCGTTTCCACGAGAAGAACAGCGAAGGGTGGTTCCGCCTCGACCTGCGGACCGGCTGGGTGACGCAAGCCGACGTGATGTTGATCAAGCCCAAGCCGGCGGCCGCGGCGCGAAACAACTGATCGCTCCAGATATTTCAGGATCGCTTCACTCCCCCCTGCAACCAGGAGATGTTCGGATGGTAAGGCATCTGGCGGCCTCATTGGCGGCGCTGAGCCTGGCAGTTTCTGTTGGCCCGATCTCGGCGGCATCCGTGGACGCGGACCTCGTTCTCCAGGGCGGGACGATCCACGACGGATCGGGCGGGGAATCGATGGTGGGCGGCGTGGCACCGTTCAAGGTCCAGGTCGAGGCCGAGGAGATCGTCTGCGAACTTCCCCGTTACGAGACGACCAATAACGGCTCGGACATGTTTTGGAGTTCAGGCAGTGCGCAGATGGTGCGGCTGGACGACCGGCTGTTCGTCAGCGCCTTCGAAGCCGTGCCCGAGGCGGCGCCCTTGAACAATGCCCGCTGGGCCCTGTACGAGCGCGGGGCGGAGGGCTGGATATTGTGCCAGCGCGATCAGAAGGACCGGACCCGCGAGCCGTGCTCCCTGGCGACCAGCCACGCTGGCCGACTGGTGATGTCGGCCAATCCCACGCTGGCTCCCTTCGTACCTGCCGGGGGTAAGACGGCGGGCGGGCCCGCCCGGCCGGAGTTCCTCGAATTCGACCCGGCCCATCCCCACCAGGCGCCGGCGCACCTGGTGCCACAATGGAGCGAAGAGCAGCCGTTTACGGAACATACGTACCGGGCGTTCAGCGCCGATGGCGCGCGCGGCGAGTTCATCCTCTTCAACAAGGTCGGCAACACGCACACCGCCTGGGCCTTTCTCGACGCCGACCGAAAGTGGACCACGGGGCAACTGATCTGGCCCAAGGGCGAAGACCCGAAGTATGCGGTCTGGAACGGACCTTTCACGCCCGTGAACTACGCCAACGTGATCCTCAAGGATCGCCAGGTACACTATCTCGGCCACTCGCCAATCAACATCTGGAACCGGATCGACCCGCTGAAGAAAGAAACCTGGGGCCGCGACAATTGGGGCTGGCGGATGCGCAAGCTGCATTACGCCTGGACGCCCGACATCAAGAACCGGCCGTTTGGCGACTGGATCGTGTTGGACGACACCATGGACGACGGCGGCACCGTGGGTTTGGGCGATTCGTGGCTGGCGCCCGACGGCCGGCTGCACGTGGTGTGGCAGAAGGAACCCATCCACCCCAAGCTTCGCGACCTCTATTTCCCCGACATCAAACGCAACTCGCATCTCTGCTACGCGATTGTGAAAGACGGGAAGCTGGTCGCCAAGCGGACGCTGCTCTCCGGTGGCGAGACCGCCGGCCCCCTGCGTCCGACGGGCTACATTGGGCATCCGCGACTCCACGTTACCCCGGACCACCAGATTTACATTCTCTGCAATCTCGTCGGCACGACGGCCGAAACCAAAGCTCAGACCGGCAACTATGCTCTGCGGATCGAGGCCAACGGTTCCGTTTCGACACCCGTCCGGATTCCCCTGGCCAGGCCAATCCCCGGGATCTTTTTCACCGCCACGCCCCGAGCCGGAAACCGGCTCACCGAAGCCGCCGACCTGCTGATCGCCGACACGATCGACGGCAAGCCGGTGGCCCGCTACGCCCGAATCCGCTTCTGCGAGTGAACGTGACATACCGGATGCGAAGTAAGGTTGGTGCCGGCGCTGTTGTGGCCAGACAAGGAGTTACCAATGACAAAGCGGTTACGACGTTTGTTTTCCACAGTTGTGTTCTGCTCGCTGCTTGCCGCGGGGGCGTCCCTTTTCTCCGCGGAGTCGGATTCCTTCGTTTTTGAAACGGAACACCTGAAATACGTCCTTGGCGGCGACGGTACGGTGCGGGGGTTCATCGATAAGCGGGACGGGCGCAATTACCTGAAAGAGAATCAGACCCATCATTTTTGCGCCCTTCAGAAGATGGCCGCTCAATCGGATGACTTCGCCGATCATGGAGTTCATGCTGGTTTCAATTCTCACGGCAGCGGAAAGGAGAAGGTCTCTTTCGTTTCCAATCGTCTGGAGAAAAAGGGCGATCATTACGTTGTTTCGTTCTCCGACACGAATTCTCGGGCGGAACATCCTGTCCAACTGACGCTCGACATCCGAGCGGAGACGCACGGCATCGCAATGAAAGTTGTTTCCGTTGCCGGCGGCGGTTTCTTCTCCCTCGAAATGGCTCGATCCGTAATGGCGGCGACGGACGACGGCGCCGATCCTTTTGCGGGAACGGCGATGCCGCTGACGATCAACGTGACTGCGTTGGAGTTTTGCGGCCGTTCGGAACGCCTGGGAGGAGTCATCTATCGGGAACTCGGCTACGACAACGCCGCCTTGGTCGTTCTGGGCGCTCCCGCTTCGATCTTGCGCGAAGAGATGAAGGCCATCGCGGCCGGGTTTCGGAAAGGAGAAATGCCCGTTCATGCGGCGGGAGGCCCTTTCGCCATGGACGATCCCCGCAGCCGCGGCACCTACATCATCACGTCCACTCCGATCCGGCGGGAAGAGGTTCAAGACTGGTGTGCGCACCTTTCACGCTTTGGCGTTGACCAGGTCTATTTCCATCAGGGCCAGCCTTTTCGGCAGGGGGATTTTGTCTTCAATAAGGAGTATTATCCGAACGGCATCTCCGATTTTCGCGAAGTTTCGCGCGAGTTCAACAAGCACGGGATAACGACCGGCATTCTCACCTATGCCCACTTCGTCCATCAGGACAGCCGTTTTGTCACGCCCGTCCCGCACAAGGATATCGATGTCATGCGAATCTTTACGCTGGCTGGCGATCTTGATGAGCAGGCGACCTTCGTGCCGGTTGGCGAGTCAACCGCCGAGGTCTCGAACGTGGTCGGGTTTTCCATCACCAACAGCGTCGTTTTGAGAATCGACGATGAGTTGATCATTTTCGAATCGGCCAGCGACCGTGCGCCGTACGGTTTCATCCACTGTCGCCGGGGAGCGTACGGAACCAAAGCGGTTTCTCATAAGAACGGCGCCGCCGTCGGGCACGTCACGCAGCGTTATGGGCTTTTCTGTTCCCGGCCCGGAAGCGATCTTGTGCGCGAAATCTCGCGCGAGACGGCTCGGGCCTACAATGAAGGCGGGTTCGGAATGATCTACCTCGACGCTCTGGACGGCACCAGCGCTATGGCAAAACATCGGGAATACGTTCCGTACTACGACGCGTTCTTCGTTAACGAGATTCTCAAGCACACGCAGACCGTTCCGGTGATGGACTATTGCTTTCTGTGGTATCCCATGTCCCGCGTCGGAGAGTGGGACTGTCCGCGCCGAGGGTTCCAGCAGTATTTCGACCGGCATGTCGATGCTCTGAAGAAGATGTCGGATCGCTACTACCTTCCCGGCCAGTTCGGCTGGCTTGCCCTCTGTCCGTCGGCACGTGAATCGATCAGCGCGTTTCAATGCCCTCCCATGCACGTCGAGGACACTCGTTATCTGGCGGCCAAAGCATTGGCGCACGATTACGGTCTTTCTTTTCTCGACGTTTCACTCGGCCAGACCCAGCCTTTGGCTTTCAAGAACGGCGCCATCCTTGCCGACACTATGCGTCTCCGGCGGGAAAAGTGTTTGTCGCGGTCCATCTTGGATCAGCTCAAGACACCCGGCGCCCATTTCGTCCTACAGAAACACGGCGAAGATGCCAATCGCTGGGACTTTCACGAGGCGGACTATCAATACGCCGTCGCTTCTTTCCCAGCCTCGGGCGCAATGACCGATTTGACGACTCCGATCGTGGTAACCAACCGTTTTCAAGCGGTCAGACCGACCATTCGGATCGAGAATCGTTATTCGGCGGAAGATTACGAGACCGCTTCGTCCGTCGAGTTGATACGCTTCGACGAAACACAGCCTGTTGGAAACATGACGACGCGCATCTTTGATCCCGCCGTCGATCTGCGGGGGCATCTTGCGATGGGGCTCTGGGTCCGCGGCGACAACGGCGGGCAGAAGATCAATGTCCGGGTGGAGAGCCCGATCCAGTATGTTTCCGGACACAACGACCATTTCATCGACGTCGATTTCTCCGGCTGGAGGTACTTTTCTCTGATCGAGGCGGAAAACGGAACCCGCCCGCCTGTGGAATGGCCGAAACCCTGCGGATCCTATCTCGACGAATATCGCGAGATCGTCCACTACGACCATGTTTCCGAAATCAACCTGATGATCGTCGGCGATCCGAAGAATCTGAGGTTCCGAACACTGAAAGCGCTTCCAATTCGGGAATACGATTTGATCGACCCCTCTTTCGTCCTGGAGGACCGGAAGTTCCTTTTCAAAGGAACGATCGCCAGCGGCCATTATATGGAGTGGGAAGGCGCCGAGACGGCGTCCGTGTGCAATCACACCGGCCATGAAGTGGGCAGGATGAAACTCGTCGGGGATGTCCCAGCTCTTTCACAAGGCGAAAACCGCTTGACGTTCTCCTGCGGAAGAAGCGTCAAGACGCCAGTACGGGCACGGCTTGTCTTCGGAGTCGTTGGCAACAAGCTGGAAGAGAGGTGAAGAGGGCAATGAGGCGTCTGAAACGCTCGGTCCACTTGCCCCATGCTGCGTGCTCGTATGCCGGACGCGCCAGCGCGCACAAGCTCGAAGTGCAAGCGAGTGGGTCCGTTACGGACCCGGAAGCAAGGCGTGCGAAACGCCCGATCCACTTGCTCGCGCTGCGTGCTTGTATGCGGCACGCGCCAGCGCATATAAGCTCGAAGCGCAAGCGAGTGGGTCCGTTACGGACCGGAAACGGATTAAACGAACGGATTAAACGAGACAGAACGAATAAAACGGGACAGGTCCAATTACCCGTAATCGCTGACAGCACAAGGTGTTACGACGAACCCGTGCAATATTGGACCTGTTCCGTTGAATTGCCTGCGTTGGTCCCAGGGGGCGCGGGTGGGTGAAATGCAAGGTATTCTGGGGCTGGGAGATGGAGTACTTCCGCGAGTGGAGTGGCCAGTGGTGCACGGGCAAGAGTCAGTTTGGCGGCATCGGAGTGTAAACGGTATTCGACGACACAAAGTGGACACGTCAATTCGATGGTAATCAATGATGTCTGGTCGAGTCGAGCTTCGATATGGCGACGACATGGAATGGGTAATCCGGCGAGCGCGCATTCTGCGATGGATCCTTTGGTTACCCATATGGGCAATGGGCGTCCTATTTGTAGTGGTCATGGATGTAGCGGTGGCTCGGATTTGCGGTGGGATTCTTTGTTTCCTGGTGCCGGTTGTTTTCGAGAGTTGCCTGCGTAAGATAGAGAACGCTGCCGTTCGATTGAAGGATACGCGGGTTGTGGTTGACGGAAACACGTTGCAGCACGTCGATTGGGACGGTAACCTTCTCGCAAGTATCCCGTTGCAGGAACTTGAACGAAGGGCTATCCGGAAGTCATGCCACGCGGCAGGACATTGTGTCTATCACGTTTACCCATCCAAGATGAAACGCGGTACTCCTGTGGTGTTCACCACACATATTGATCGAGTTCGATGGCTTGTGTGTGATATTCTCGGCGATACGGAATGGCCTCCAGGCGATTCGGGTGGTTGATCTCATGTTCTGAACACGGAATTAAACGGGATTATGCCAAGAAGCTTGGAGAAGGAGGACAACGAACATGAGGTGAGTTAGAAACCTTCTGTCGGAGCCCTGCGGGTATGAAGCCTGCCCGGGAGA
>JAVEUP010000294.1:0-6791 GCA_034005525.1 Thermoguttaceae bacterium
GCCCATGCCGCCGCCGATACCACCGATGCCGCCCATGCCGCCGCCACCGCCACCCAGTCCGCCGAAGCCGCCCTGGAAGCCCGGGTCACGAATCGGAAGCACGAGGTCGGCCACCGGATAGACTTTTGTGGTCAGCCGGTTTTCGGCCTCTTCCGGCGTGGTAATCAACAGGACCTCGTCTTCGATCACGTAGGTCAAAGCCAACTCGCGGAGTGTCAGACGCAGCGCTGAACGGAGCGAAATACCGCGAAGGTTCTTCGTGATGGGCATATCGGTCGCAAGCCCCACGTCGTCCAACGCCTTCTTATCAATCTGGATTTCGATGTTGTGGTAGTCTTTGAGGAAGTCCACCACGTCTTGCAGCGGCGTCTCGATAAACTCGAGTTGCGTGGGCGCCTTCAGCGCCTCGAGAATCCGACGTTCGGCCGGCCCGCGGCTGGCAAGGTCCATCGAGCTGTACCGTTCCTTGCGGGCGGCGGTCAGTTCCCGCCAGACTTCGGCGTCCGGATAGACGATGGGTGGTTCGTCCGGGAAAGGCACCGACGAACGCTCGATGCCATAACTGACGTCCAAAAAGCCTTTCTGCTTCGCCACTCTCAGTTCCGAATTGCGAGCGTTGTACCCCACGACGCGCGACCACAAGGCGGCTGCCGGGGCGATCGGGTCGTTTGGCGCCACTTGCGCCACTTCATAGGCTACCTCTTCTTCCGCCGACCGGTAACGGCCCTCGTCCATGAGCGAGTTGAAACGATCCATGAGTTGCTTGACCTTGGCCTGATCGCGCATCAGGTTGTCCAGCAGTATTTGCTGCTCCTTGCCGAACGCGATCCGCTCGTGCAATTCCTGCCGCTGCCGCTCCAATTCTTCCTGGCGCCTGCCGGCCTCACGGAGCGCGCCTTGGATAACGCTGGCCAACTGGTCGCGCACGTCGGGATTCAGTTCCGGCGCCTGTCGGACCCGCTCCAACTGAAGTTTCAACTGCTGGATGGCGCCCTCGGGGTCCTGGCCCATCTGGCCGCGCGCCTGGTTGATCGCACTGCGGGCTTCCGCCTGAATGACCTGGGTGACGATGCTCCGCTCGGCGGCGATTCCCGCAGCGAACTCGCTCGGCCCCGCTGCGCCCAAACCGGCCGCGCCGGGCCCCACCAAGTTCAGGTCGGCGGCGCCGCCCAGCGGCGGCAGCGCCTCGCCCTGGCCGGCGACCGCTTCGCCGGGAGCCGCTTCGCCCGCCCGCTGCCGGGCAATTGCCCGCTGCAAGGCCTGGGCTTCCGGGTCGTCCGGATCGCGCTGCAGGACCTCGGCGAGCAGCTTCTCGGCATGGTCGATATTGCCCGCCGAGAACGATTGGCGGGCCAAGTGCATGAGGCTGCGGGCCCCACTGGAGACGGCATCGCGGGCATTCGCCAGACTTTCGGCGCCCAGCAACGGCAGATGCGCTCCACCGGTGGGGCGCGCTCCTGCAACGAGTTCCGCCAGGAAGCTGTAGTCGGGCTGCGATTCACCCGCCTCAATACGCCAAGCCAACTCAACCGGCCCCGCCGGCCCGTCGGCCTTGATGGTCAAATCAACCGGGTCGGTCGACCGCAACGTACCGACAACCAGGCTCTCGCGGTCAACGCGAAGCGGCAGGGGTTCCGGTGGAAACGCTTCAGCGAACGCTTCCGGCCAAGCGGCGCCGGCGGGCCACAGCACGGTTGCCGTTGCGGCTCCGGCCAGCTTCCGGCCGATTTCGGCGGGCGCTTGCTCTGCACCGACCCCGAACACGTCGCCGCCCGTTTGCGAGGCCAACGCACCAAGCAGGTTCGCGTCGATGCGCGGTCCAACGGCGTAACTGAGGACGGGAACGCGCGCGGCGCGCAATTGCGCCGCCAGTGGTGCAAACTCGTCCAAAGCCAACAGGTTCGCCCGACTGCTCCCCTCGCCAACGTAAATCAGAGAGCGCGGCTTCTGCGAGCCAGCGGGAAACGCCTCAACGGCGGCCAACATGGCCGCAGGCAAGTCGGTGGCGCCCAGCGGAACACGGCGTTCCAGCTTCGCAAGACCCTCGGCCATTTCCGGGCTGTCCGGCGCCACGAAGGTCTCCGTCATGGGTACCGTGCGCAGATCGACCGCCATCAACTGAACGCGATCCTCCGCCCGCAACTCCGACAGGGCTGCGCGGAGGGCCGCCAACGCGTTGCTGCGAAACTCGCCCGTCTGGCTGGCCGACGTATCGAACAGGACAACAATGTCCCGCGCGCCGGCCGGCGGTGAATCGACTGCCGGTTTGAGCAGCAGCGCGAAATAGTCCGACCCATCGGGGTGGCTATAATGAACCAGGCGGGCAGCGTCGGCGCCAGGCTCGGCGCCTGGTGCGTTTGCAGCCACAAAGACGACGGCGAAAACTGCCAGAGGCAGCCCAACCACACGGACGAGAAAGCGCTTGCACATGTTTTGACTCCGACACGCGAAACGGCCAAAGCGTGGGAGCAGCCGTGTTCCGAAGCGGCCACTCTTGCCACACAGAAATTCCAAACCCAGATCGGGAACCCCGACCTCCCAGTATTCTCCTTTATTGTAGCAAGACGCCAATCGTTTTGCCAACGAAAAACCTCGTGAACTCACGCTGGTCTGGCATGGTCCACTCTTCCTGTGGATGGCATACTACCCCAGTCGATGCATTTCTCTTCGACTGACGCCTTCGGGAAGCGATGGAAGGGGTAAAGCTAAAGTCCTATTGAAGAAAGAGTTGCGCCCGTGTTCCCGCCGGAACTCGCCAGGGCAGGCCGCTCGTCTCAGAGGCCGTTTGTTCCGGCATGCGACCCAGTGGAGGGCATTGATCTTGCGGGTGATCTTTTGCAGAATGCCGGCGTGCCGCCATGCTCTGCCCTGAAGAATACCAGCTTCTCGACTTCGGTGAAGGTCGCCGCCTGGAGCGGTTCGGCCGCGTATTCGTGGACCGGCCGTGCCCGGTCGCCGAGGCGGTCGGCAAGGCGGAACCGGCGTTGTGGCCGGTCGCCGAGGTGCGATTCGACGCGCGCGACGCGCAGCAAGGCGACTGGACGGGGATTGGCCGTTTGCCGCACCCGTGGATTCTCCGCTGCGAAAGAATGGCCTTCGAGTTGAGAACAACGCCACTGGGCCAGGTGGGTCTGTTTCCGGAGCAGGCAGACAATTGGCGTTGGATTTGCGAACAGCTTGAATCGGGATCGAAGCCCGGAAGCAGCGTTCGGCTACTGAATCTATTCGCCTACACCGGGGGTAGCACGTTGGCGGCAGCAGCGGCCGGCGCTGAAGTAGTGCACGTCGACGCCGCCAGGAACATCGTCGCCTGGGCGCGGCGTAATGCACAGCTCTCAGGTTTGGAGACCCGGCCCATCCATTGGATTGTCGAAGACGCGCGCAAGTTCGTCCGGCGCGAACTTCGGCGAGGCAGCCGGTACGACGCTGTCATCCTCGATCCGCCGAGTTACGGCCACGGGCGCCGCGGCGAGGTGTGGCGGCTGTCGAAGCACCTGGCCGGACTGCTGGCTGCGTGCGCCGAGTTGACCGGTGGTTGTCCCCGCTTCCTGCTGCTGACCTGCCACACTCCCGGGTTCGGGCCGGAACGATTGGGCGAGATGACTCGCGCGGCGTTCGGAGCTGCTGAGCCGGGCGTGATGGCTGCCGAGCCGCTCACCCTGGCCTCGGCGTCCGGCCGCCTGCTGCCCGCCGGCGCGGCCGTGCGCTGGCATGCTGCGGAGAAGACCACCCGCGCCGCCAAACCGTGCCACCCGGAGTAGACAACGGCACGTATCCTCACAGTTGCACAAATCCTGGCGAGCGGGGGCCGTGAGGCCCTTGTTTCTGCAGAACATTACCCAGTTCAACGTCTTCGTGACACACTGCACCACTGGTGTGTTTCTGGTTGCCGGGCGAATGGGCGACGACCGGCGCGGAAATCGGGGAAGAAACAGGGGCCTCACGGCCCCCGCTCGCCTTTCGGCTTGCGACGTTTGGCTTGTCCCTTCGCAGGTTCCTATCACCCCGGCGACTACGCAAGGCGTGCCCTGATTTCCTCGGCGCAGGCGTCCTTCTTCACTCGCCATTGCGCAAGGGTATCGCGGTCCCGGATGGTAACGGTGCCGTCGGTGAGCGTTTGGCTGTCGACGGTGATACAGAAGGGCGTACCGGCCTCGTCCTGGCGGCGGTACCGGCGGCCGACGGCGCCCTTCTCGTCGTAGAAGACCGGGAAGCACGGCTTCAGCGCGGCGTAAATCTCTTTGGCGATTTCGGGCATGCCGTCCTTCTTCACCAGCGGAAAGACTGCCGCTTTGATGGGCGCCAGCCTGGGGTGGAGCCTGAGGAATACCCGCTTCTGGGGTGCGCCCTTCTCGTCCGGCTGCTCGTCTTCGTTGTACGCTTCGCACAGGAAGGCGAGCGTGGCGCGGTCGGCGCCGGCCGACGGTTCGATCACGTGGGGGATGAACCGCTCTTTGGTCTCGTCGTCGAAGTAGCTGAGGTCTTTGCCGCTTCCGCGGAAGCGCGGCTGGCCGTGTTCGTCCTTCTCGACGGCGAAGCTGTCGCCCTCGCGCACCAGCTTGCCCTCCATGTGGCTCCGCAAGTCGAAGTCGCCGCGGTGCGCCACACCCTCCAGTTCGCCAAACTCGCCCGGGGCCAGGAAGGGGAAAGCGTATTCGATGTCGGCCGTGCCGCACGAATAATGGCTCAGTTCGTCCGGATCGTGATCGCGCAGCCGAAGCCGGTCGCTTGCCAAACCCAGGTCGGTGTACCACTGGAACCGCCGGTCGCGCCAGTACCGGTACCACGCGGCCGAGCTGTCCGGGCGGCAGAAGAACTCGATTTCCATCTGCTCGAACTCGCGGGAGCGGAACGTGAAGTTACGCGGCGTAATCTCGTTTCGGAAGCTCTTGCCGATTTGCGCAATGCCGAACGGCACCTTCACCCGGGTCGAATCGAGGACGTTCTTGAAGTTCACGAAGATGCCCTGGGCCGTCTCGGGCCGGAGGAACGTCTTGCTGGAATCGTCGCGGACGGCCCCGGTGTGGGTCTCGAACATCAGGTTGAACTCGCGCGGCGCAGTGAGCGTGCCGAGCGACTTGGCGTCCGGGCCGAGCACCCGCGACATGTCCTCCACTTTGTCGAGCGTCGTGCCTCCGGCCTCCCATTGAAGCCGGTCCTTATCCTTCGCCCGCAGCTTGAAGAACTTCAGGGCCTTCTGCTCAATATCCGCCGCGGCCTCGTCGCCCGACTGGTAGCTGGTGACAAACACCCGCTGGGCGTCGTACTCGACCCACCGGCCGGCGATCTGATCGAACCGGTACCGGCGGTTCGACTCGCGGCAGTCGACGAAGTAGTCGTGGAACAAATCATAGTGGCCGGAGCACTTCCATACCTGCGGATGCATGATGATGGTGCAATCGAGTCCGGTCATGGCGTAAGGTTCGGGCGCTCCGGGGGGGGCGACCAGATCGTTGTGGGCGGTGACCATGCTGTGCCACCAAGCCTCGCGGACGTTCCGCTTCAATTCGACGCCCAGGGGGCCGTAGTCCCAGAACCCGTTCAGCCCGCCGTAGATCTCGCTCGATTGAAAAAGGAACCCCCGCCGCTTGCACAGGGCCACTAGTTGTTCCATCTGCATGAAAGACTGCTCCATATTTACGCCGGAAGCCCGGAGGCCGGATTGCCCCCGGGCATCGGTGTGACGCGTTTCAGGATGATTTCAAATGACCGGCCGGCTGCACGGCGAACACTCACGGCGTGCTCGACGAACGCGAACGACGCCGTCGCCGGGTGGCGGGAGCGCTGCTCCAGTCCTTGGTCAACGTCTCAAAGACCTCCGGTGTCTCGTAGCGAATAACATTGCCACCCTCCGGCATGGGGCCAATCAGTCCGCGGAACACCGGCAGCCCGCGCAGCCCCAAGTCGGTGCTGCAATCGTCCACGCCAATCTGGGTGTGTCGTCGCAACAGGGCCTCTTTGCTGTCGTAGTCGCGGATGCGCAGTTCGCCGTTGGCGCCGCGGGTGACCACGCGAAAGGTGTCTTTGTTCATAGCGGGGGTACTCCAATTCACGCAACCTGAGCGATCCGGGCTGACCTACGCGACGTATCGGCCCATCTGGTGGCAGGCAAGAAGGCTTTCTCGCCGTGGCGACACAGCGGTAGCATCCCGACGAATCGGCAAATCGGGCATTGCAGCCACGCCCCCTACCAGCCGCTCGCTCCGACTCTCCGGATATGCAGGCATGATCGATTCCATTCTCACGCTCATATCCTACGCTAGGTAAGCAGGGAATCAAAGCCATCCGAATTGCCGCCCCCCCCTGAGGGTTATTTGGTGCATCACTCAAAGAGCGTGGCATCTCACGGGAGAGTCGTCCGAGTTTCGCAGGTTTTCTTCTTCCACTTCTTGCTTCGCTTGGTTAAACTGTACGGAAGGGGCGATTTCGGCGCGCTGCGCAGCCGCCCAATGACCATCCGGAACAAGCGAGTGGAGGATGTTGGTTATGACAGTTTTTACGCGCAAGTGGTGTCTTTCCGTGTCGGTGCTGACAATCGTGATTTCCCTGGTCGGGGCAACCGCATTGGCGGCGACGCCATCTGGTGGGCCGCTGAAGCCGGGCGAGTTCAATCCGGAACATGAATCAGTCGACATGTTTCAGGCAATCGAGAGCGGACAGATCGAGGTGAAACTCATTCCTCGGGACGCAACCGAATGCAACGTGCTCATCGAGAACAAGTCCGATCAGCCGCTGAATGTCAAACTGCCCTCCGCGTTTGTGGGAATGCCGGTGCTGGCCCAATTTGGCGG
>JAVEUP010000101.1:0-29165 GCA_034005525.1 Thermoguttaceae bacterium
AGACATATTGCTTATAAGTCGATGCAGCCTGACGCCCGCAGCCGTAGCCGCAGCCCGCCTGAAGCGGCCAGTTATTCATTCGCGGTCCCTATGTATTGTGGCGGATCATAACCGACGCCCCAACCCCCTCGCAACACCGTCCGCGATGCAGGGCATTAAACGATCCCCCCCTCGCAGGGGTCTCTAACGCTCTAACGATTGGTTTTCTATACTATGGGTATGTCGCCATAGGTCGATGCGCTGACGCAGGAGGTCGAGCCATGCCGGACAGCTTCGATCCGTACTACGAGTGGCTGGGAATACCGCCCGACGAGCAGCCGCCCAATCACTACCGGCTCTTGGGAATCCGGCTGTTCGAGGCGAACCAGACCGCGATCGAGAACTCGGCCGACCAGCGAATGGTCCACCTGCGGTCCTTGGCCGGAAGCCAGCATGTTGAACACGCGCAGAAGCTTCTCAACGAGGTCTCAACCGCGCGGGTGTGCCTGCTCAACGCCGAGAAGAAGGCATCCTACGACGAGGAGCTTCGCGGGCAGGTTGGCGGAGAACTGGCTGGCCAGCCGAGTGCGGAGCCAATCGCTGAGGAGGCCGTCCCGATTATCCAGACAGACGCAGGCGAACGTGGGCCGCCGAAACGGAAGCCGTCGCCGGCGCTGCTTGCGGCCGGTGGATTGGCGGCCGCGGCCTGTGTGGCCCTGGTCGGCTGGTGGCTGATGGCCGGCGCAGATTACCCCGACGTTGGGCAGCCGCCGCGCGTGGCGGAGCGCGACGTGAGCCGGCCGGCCGCACCCCCCGCGCCGCCGGAAACGCGGGATGCCCAACAACCGCGGCACGATACGACGCCGCAGCCGGACACTCCTGCCGAATCATCGGACTTGCCGACGCCACCGATCGGCGACACGCCCACAGTGTCCGTGCCGGATGGGCCGGAACCGTCGGCACCGGGCGAACAGATCCCCCCGCCGGACGAGCCCGCGAGTAAACCCGACGCCGACGGTTCCGTCGTGAAGGCCGAGACACCGGACGAAATGCCAGCGGTTACGGAGCCCGTTCCCGAGGCCGTGCGGGCGCCCGTGCCCGACCGGGCGGCTCAACAGCAGATTCTCAAGGTGCTTGACGATACGTTCCAGACCGGCGCCGCGAGAGACGCGGAGGCGAAGCTGGCGCTCTCGGAGCAAGTGGCTGATATGGCCGAAAAGGCCGAGAACGTCAGTGAACGGTTTGTCTTGCTGCGCCGCGCTTCGGAGTTGGCTTCGGAAGCGGGCGATGCCGAGCGCATGCTGGAATTGGTTGCCGAAATTGCCGAGCGATACGAGGTTGACAGGCTCATGGCGCAGGGGGCGATGCTCAACGGATTCGCCAAGGACGCAAGCAGCGAGGACCGGATTGCAGCGCTGGTGGCCGTGGCGGACCCGCTGATCGACGAGTCGATGGCCGCCGACCGGTTCGACCTGGCCGATTCGCTTGCCGAGGTGGTGTATCGGGCGTGTCTCGGTTCGGCGGGTCGGGCGTTCCGGGTCGAGGCGTTGCGCCGGCGGCGGGAAGTGCAGCAGTTGCGCGAGCGTTGGGACGCGGTGGTCAAGGCCCGGGTCGTTCTGGCAAGCGGTCCGGACGATGAAGCGGCAAACACGACCGTGGGGCACTGGTACGGCTTCGCTCGCCGCGACTGGGAAACGGCGCTGCCCCACCTGGCCAAAGGCTCCGATTCGGACCTGAAGGCGCTGGCCCGGCGGGAGCTGAATGAACCTCCGTCGGAGCCGGCTTCGCAGATGGAATTGGCCGACGCCTGGTGGGATCTGGCCGAAGCGAGCGAGCGCGAGTCGAAGCCCGCCCTATTGCAGCGGGCCGCATTCTGGTACCAGCAAGCGAAGCCGGGACTGGACAGCCCCGTGTTGGCGGCGCGGGTGATCAAGCGGCTGGACGAGTTGGCAAAACTGGGGACGGAAAGTCCAGAACCGCCTGAGAAAGCGTCCGAAGCCAAACCGGCGCCCGCTCGTCGCACTGCCAAACGGCACGAACCGCCGGACATCGGCATCGAGGAGCCGGAGAAGGTTCCTGTCGGGAAGATGCGGGAGCATAGGCTTCCCCATGAGGTGAGGCAGATCACCACAAGCGACGACGGGCGCGTGTATGCCGTGGCCGCTTGGAGCGCCGGAATCAACTGCTGGAATACGGGCACCGGCGAGCCAGTTGTCACGATGCCGTTCGCGCAGACCTTCTATGGCGTATCGCTTTCGCATGACGGACGCCTTGTCACCTATGGAGGCCGAAGTCCCACCCTGCACGTTTTCGACCTGGAAACTGCGGAAGAGGTGAGAACCATCCCAGTCAGCGGTTGGCAGTTCGCGCAGGCGCTGTCACAAGATGGGAAACACTTGCTCGTAGGCACCGAGCGAGGCCCGCGGCTATGGGACCTGGCCCGGGGAGTGGAGGCAGTCCGCTTCCGTGGTTCGGGCGGCTGGGTCGAAGACGTTTGCTTTTCCGGCGACGAAAGGTTCATCGGCACGGCCAGCACCGATAAGACGGCTCGCGTGCATCTTCTGCCGACCGGTCAGGAAGTGGCCCGTTTCGCTGGGCATAACAATCATGTACGTTCGATCGCCCTTTCATCGGACGGGCGCTTTGCGGTTTCCGGCGGCGATGACAAGATGGCCCGACTATGGGACGTGGCATCGGGCCGGGAGCTTCATCGTGTCGAACACGAAGAGGCGGTTTGGGGCGTGGCGATCACCGGAAACGGCCGCTACGCGCTCTCCGCCGGCGGTGACGCGCAGTTGTGGGACCTGACCAACGGTCAGCGAGTTGCGCAGTTCGAGCGCGCCGGCACCCGGGTGGCTTTGCTGCCCGACAACCGGTTCGCTTTGACCGCAAGGGGTGGAAACCTCTTTCTGTGGCGTTTGCCGCTGACCGCGGCGGGACAGGCGTTTGAAGGTGACCACGAAACGCCGCCCTGACCGTTGGAAGAGCGCTTTCGGCACAGAAGCGTCACCCGGCGAACTCGAACGACTCGACTCCCGGCACGCCCGGCCGGGCGAGGAACAGCCCGCCGGCGTGCGGCTGGTCGCTAAGTTCCTCCTCGGTCAGGTCAACGCGGGCGGTCGTGATGTATAGTTCGTCCAGGTTCGGGCCGCCGAAGGCGCACGCCGTCACTTTCGAGGCCGGTATGTCGATAGTCTGGAGCATCGTTCCGTCGCGCGGGTCCCAGCAACTCACCTTCCCGCCGCGGAAGTGGGCAATCCACAACATGCCGCGGGCGTCGATGGCCATTCCGTCCGGACTGCCTGCTCCCTCGGGGAAATGGACAACCGGCCGGCGATTGGCGATATCGCCGGTTTCCACCTCGTAATCGAATGCGGCGACCTCGCGCGTGGGCGTGTCGATATAGTACATCGTGCGGCGGTCGAGACTCCATACGATGCCGTTCGACGTGGTGACGCCATCGAGCATGCGGCGGACGCTGAAGTCCGGGTCGAGCCGCCACAGGTTGGCCGTGCGCGGCGTGCGCGTGAGGCTCATGGTACCGGCCCAGAAGCGGCCCGCGGGATCGCACTTGCCGTCGTTGAAGCGGTTGTCGGGCAGGTCGGCCTCGGGATCGCATAGGATATCAACCTGCCCGGTTTCGAGATCGAGGGTCGCCAGCCCGCGGTGCAACGCCAAGGCCAGTCCCCCGCTGTGCCGCACCACAACCGTGCCCACCTTCTGCCCCACGTCGATTGCCCGGTCGCTTCCGTCGGCCGGGCTGAACACGTGGACTTCGTGCCGGTTGATATCGACCCAGTAGAGCCGCTGAGAGGGCGCGTGCCAAAGGGGACCTTCACCCAGAACCGCCTGCGCGTCGAGTATCAATTCAACTTGCATCGAGAACCTGCCTTATTGTGACGCCCCGAATGGAATTGCCAGCGACGTGCTTGCCGGCTCGAATGGCCCAGTATACCCGCGGTCGGCAAGGACGGCGAGGACCGGCGACCCGGCCTGTGTGACTCTGACGTTGCGTACAACAACGAGGGTGTGCGGCCGTGGTGAACGTTGAACGTGGCGTCGCCCGGCATGATGCCGTTACGCCACGTCGGGTCAGTAGGTGGGATCGGGCAGGTTCGGCATCAGCCGTATGCAAGTTGCTTAATGACAAGGGGTTGCGCGCCGTTTGCGGCGTTCTTTCATCGCTTTGGCACACAGCTTGCAATACTCGGATGATAAGTGATGACCCTCCTTACCATGTGCCGCTGTTCAGCGGCCGGTGAGTCCGATCGTGTACCTCCCGGCGATTTTCGCGGTCGGTGGTAAGCAGGCCGACCGCCGCCCGGACTCACCCGGCAGAAGCCCCGGTCCCGCCAGACCGGGGCTTCTCTTTCTTCTTGACAGCGCTGGCCACCCCGGTCTTGACACCAGTCGCGCGGCAGGACTAGACTCCACTATTGTCGTTGGCTATGACTATGGTGCACCGCCATGTCGCTCTACGGCCCGACAATCGATACCTGCGACTGCAAAGGAGGTAGGTATTGTGTGGTCTGCTTAACATTCTGCGCGGCCCGGCCGTTCTCATGCTGCCGGGGCTGCTGTTCTTTCAGCCGTCGCCTGTACCGGAAGTGGACGCTGGCGCGATCAATGGCGGAGCGTGGGAGACCTATACCTGCGTATCCGGCGGCTTTGCCACTTCGTTCCCGCATCCCCCGCAGGAATCAACGAGCACGTCGGAGAGCGGCGTACGCACAGATCGCGTCATGTGCCGAGACGCGCAGAGCGGGCTCCAGTACGTGGTCTATTGCCATCATTTGTCCGACGGGCTCGGGAAGTCGCTCCCGACGTCGAAAGACCGCCTGGACAGGTTCCGCGCCGTACTGCTGGCGAAGCATACCTTGACAGACGAACGAGCAAACCCATAACAAAGCGACAGAGCGACGGTCGGAATCGGCTACCAGGATGTCGCCGGGGGGTACGAGCGGCTAGCCCTTGGGGCGTTCTTCGTACAAGGAGAGCAGCGGTGGCTCGCGCAGTATGGGTTCATCATCCGATGGCCGGGATCTGTGCCTTCGTGGTTGTTCTTCTATCGACGGCACCGGCGTGCATGGGGGACGAGGCGGCGCTGCTCGACCTCGTCCGCAAGGCCACGGAAGGCGATGAGCGGGCGTACCACGCGGTATTGCGTCAATACGGCAAGTACCAGGAGTTGGTCGGGGCCAAGCGGATCCCGAAGCAATATGCCGAAGTGCTGGACAATCGCATCTGGAGCGACTGCATGGACGCATGCGGCGATGTCAAACGCCGCTATGGGCCTCTCTTGGACCGCGTTGAACTGCCCGGTTCAGCGGGTTACCGGCTCGAACCGGGCAGCAGGTACGTCGTGGGTCGCAGCGACCTTGATCTAAAGATCGAGGGGGCGGCGGCTGAAGCGGCTGCCGAGGACCTCGAACAGGCGCTCCGAAGGAAATACGGCGGCGTCGATCCGCGGCAGCTAGGCGTGAACCCCTTGGATCGCGTCGATCCGCGTAGCCATGAATCACTGATGCGAGCGCAGGCGCATCCTGAGAAATACTGCACGCCGGGCGGCCTGAAAGCGCTCGAATACGAGCACTTCCAGAAGGGCGTGGCCATTGTGTGGGATGAGACCGGCCGGGCGCGCCGGGTATCGCTGGTGGAACTCTACCGCGAGAAGGGCTGGCCGCCCCCGCCGAAACCGACCGCCCTGGACGCCTTTGAAGGCGTTGCCGACCAGCAGAAGTTTCTCAACGCGTCGGTTCAGCAGGGGCTGGACAGCGAGGCCCGGGCCCGGCACGATGCAAAGTACCACATCCGGAGTATCGACAAGGCGGGATATGCCGGAGTGGACCTTCAGGGGCAGCACGGCAGCCTGATCCAGGAGATGGAAGCCGTTGCCCGCACTAAGAATGTCAGGGTGGCACTCCAGGAACGGATCAGTCACTGCGGGGGCAACTTCGATGTCGCCCTGCAGCAGTACCTGCGCGAAACCCAGTCGTTCCAAAGGCAACTTGCAACAGAGACTTTCCAGCGCCACTGCCAGCTCATTGCAGAAGCGAAAAAGCAGGGGGGCGCCATGGCCCTGGAAGCGGCCGGCGCCGAGAAAAACCTTCAGTACGCCCTGGCCGCGATCTCGAAGAAGCAGGCGCAGAGCTTGCTGGCTACCGCCGAGGGAACCGCTCTTTCCGCAACGCAGTCGAGCCAGTTGCTTTCACGTTCCAGCGCAATGCGAGTAGAAGCCGCGGTCATCGCGGAACGGGCCAAGATCGACGCGTCGCGTGTAGCCGGCTTCCACCAGGCGCTGGCCAACGAACTGAAGCTATCGGCCGCCGAGCGCGACATTCTGGGAAAGAACTTGGACCTGCTGAGCCGGTCGGCCGGCGGGCGGCGGCTGCTGAACAGCATGATGGATTACGCCCGGAAGCATCCGGTGAAATCCGGACTGCTGGCAGTCGCGATATGCCACGACATCAAGGAGGTTGCGCAGACGGCCGGTGCCGAAGGTTTGGGGCAAGGCAGCCTCTTGGCGGGCAACAAGGCGGCCGACTGGCTCCTGATGACGGCCTCGCCACACTACTCAACGGCCCGGCTGGCGGAGTTGGCAGGCCGCATGACCTTTGAGGCCGTCTTCCTGAACCCGATGAAGGAGTTCGCCGCCCAGCGCGCCTATGAGGGCGCCATCGGATTTCTCGGAAGTCTGAACCTCGACCGTGGTGAACTTACCCGCCGATACGGACTGCACAACGAGGACCAGGTCGTCAAGGAAGCGGGTGAGTGGTACGACGCCTGGATGGCCGGCAGAGGCGAAGCTCTTGGCATGCGCACCGAGATACGTGCGGGCGGCCCGGAGAAGATCAACGAAGTGCGCGAGGCATTCATCCGACAAGCCCGGGAAGACTACCGGCACAGTCAATGGCTGCAAATGGCGCGGGACTACTCCTATGACGCCAAGACAGGCGAATATGGCCAGGATGGCTTCTTCGCGCAGGTTGGCGGCGGGCAGATCACATTCGAGAACTTTGCGCTCCGGTTCCCGAACGAAGAGAAGGCGCGGTTCGCGATCGAATTCTACCTCTGGGAAAAGTGGACCTACGACTGGGATAAGTACAAGGGGGAGGTCACGGAACGCGACGCCCGCGAAGATTTCCTTCGCAAGTATCTTTTCGAATTGTGGAAGCTCTCAGCGGCTTACAATCGGAAGCTCGAACAGGCGAAAGAAGAGGCACAGAAGCAGATTGAAGAAGCACGTGCAATCGGCGCCGATCCACAACAACAGGCCGAGTGGCGAGAGAACGTCATCCGGGACTTCTATATCGACTTCTACAATCGGCAGGTCGACCTGCTTTGGGAGCAGGCCGCGACGTCGCCCGACGAATTGGTGGAACGCGAGAGCCCGCCTGTTGTCGAGCAACCGTCCAAGCCGCCGGTCGAGTTTCCACCGCCGCCGATGGAGCCGCCGCTTCCCCCTCGCCTTGTCAGACCGCCTCTTGTCGAGCCGGCCGCACCCCCTGCGCCGGACCGCGTACCCATCGAGCGAATTTGGGCGGCATTGCCGGCGCCCGGCAGCATTTCGCGCGCCGAGTTCGACCTGGACTACTCGGAAGAACGGGACGATTCCGGCGACGATCCGCAGCATCTCCGCCTGATCCGGGAGTGGAGCGGCTATCGCGAGTTGATTTGCCAGGACCAGCGAGGTCCAGCGCTGGCAATGGATTTGCTGATGATCCAGGTCGTTGTCACCTACACACTCAAGGGAAACCCGAAGTCAGAAACTCCGGAGGCCTTTCGCAACCATGTCGTCCAAACCGCCGACGAACACCTCCGTGGGCCCTACAAATACAAAGCCAAAACCCCGATGGATACTCTGCCCGGGGCGGTGCTATGCACCCGGCGTTGGCAGGAGGAGGGCCGAAAGGGCGCGAACTACGACGTGTTTGTATGGCAGTCCCCCCGATGCCATCTTGCCGTCAAGTGCAGCTTCTACGTTACGGATCGCTACAGCTGTTCGCCCTCCAATACCGCAAGGTTCGACGAACTCGATGGATTCGTGAGCACGGTTTCCCGGAGGCTGGCGGGACAAATTCACACCCAATTGCAGCAAATCGATGCCGAGCCGCCCAACCGCTAGCCCGGATGATTCATGTAGGATGGGACAAGGTCGCGTAAGTCCTTGGTGGGCCTGCGCAAGCCTCGCCCCCGGGTGGTTCGCACGCCGTGCGATGGAAGCAGGCCCGGTCGAGCGACCGAAGGCCCACCAGGGTCTTGGCGTGCTTGTCACCACCCCACATCGTCATAAATAATCCGGGCATGTACCGAGGCCGCCGTTCATAGGAGGATCAATCATGTTGCACAAAGTCACGATGTCGTCTGTCGTGCTGTTGACCATGAGTCTGGTCGGCATTCCGGCTCATGCCGCAGACTCCGATGACTTGGACCAACACTTAGGCCTGACCCACGAAAACGGCAGCCTACCGTTGTGGGCCGAACCCGGTTCCCAGGCGGTGGACCAACTCGGCCGGCTCATCCGCGATATGCAGGAGAGCGTGATGATTGTCGGGCACGCAAAGGTGGGGATGGGAACTGCCTTTGTCTTGTCCAGGAAGGAACGGTTGCTGGCAACCAATGCGCACGTGGCCGATATGTTCCACCGCGCAGCCGGGCAAATGGAAGCCGTCGCCGGCGAAAGCGGCCGGCGCTACCGAATCGACCGGGTGTGGTATCATCCGGGGGTCGTGCGGCGATGGGGGACTGACGGCGAGAAGCTCGTCCGGTCTGTCGACCCCCGCGACGGCAACGTTCACCCGCACTGCGCCGACGTGGCCATTCTGCACGTTGCCGACGGTCCCGAACTTCCCAATGCGCTGCCGCTGGCGACACCCGACGAATTGGAGTCGCTGTTTGCTCAGCCGATTGGAATGTTGGGATATCCCGCCTACGACAGCGCGTTTCCCGAACCCGGGCAGTTGCCTCAGCCAACCTACCATCAGGGCGTCGTCAGCCGGTTGACCGACTTCGGGCTTGCCCCCAGCCAGGAACATGCCCGGCGGCAGTTTGTGCAGCACACGGCTTCCGGCTGGTGGGGCTTCAGCGGTTCGCCGGTCTTTCTGGCAAACGGGCGCGTGGCCGCCATCCACAACTCGTTGCGCGCCCGCGAACAGCAATCGGTTTACGTGAGCCTGTCACATGCGGTCCGAGTCGACTGTATTTGGGAGTTGCTTGCGCACCACGGTTTGGACCGGCTGGCGGATGCGGCCGTGCCGGTCGAGAAGGAGAAGTTGGCACTGGAGCGATTCACGGGTCGGGATATGAATTTCGAAAAGCTTCGCGAGGCCTCCAAGCTGGTTCGCGAGGGTCAGGAACTGGTTTACCAGGTGAACTATAGTGAGGCCGTTCGGCGGTGCCACGACGCCATGAAGATCGTCCCCGATTTCTCCGACGCCTGGCGTCTGAAGTTCATCTGCCACACCAGTTATCTTGCGGCCTTTGGCGGCCGGGTGGGTCCGGAACTTCGTCTTCAACAAGCTGAAGCGGCTTTTGAATCGGCACTGAAAATCGTACAACTCACTCCGGCCGACCCGTCCGCCGTCATTAAATTGGCACTCGCCGCCGCGAATCTGGCGCAGACGGAAATCGAGGTCGGCCGACGCAAGGAGGAGGCGCATGTCCGCCGTGCCCGGGCATTCGAGGTGACTGACCAGATGCTGAAAACCGTCAATTTGACTCCGTACCAAAAGGCCGAAGCACACAGCGTCCGGGGAGTGTTGCACCGCGCTTTCGGACGCCTCGGCCCGGCCCTGGCCGACCTGAACACGGCCATTAAGTTACAGCCAAACGACGTAGCCGCGTACCGGAACCGGGCCCGCGTGCTGACGGCAATGGGCAGGAAGGCCGATGCCGACGCCGATATGAAGCACGCCGAGGAACTGCGCGCGGCCCAAGCGCGCGAGGTCGCTCCGACGTGGGATCTGTTCGTTTCCGAGGAATGCTGCTTTCGCGCCGAGTTCCCGTATCCTCCCATCCGGTTTATCGTCACCCAAAAGAAGGGGCTCGAAGTTTGGCGGTTCCTTTGCCTCGATAAGCGGACCACAATGAGTTACGTCGTCTTCTGCATGAAAGTGTCGGATGAAACGCTCCGAGAACGCATTTCGGTGGACCGGATCCTCGATTTGTTCCTCAAGGTCGGCATGGAAAAAGGACGCGTCGTCGAAAAGACCGATCTGTCGCTTGGGCAGTATCCGGGCACGAGGCTCGTGGTTGACATGCCTGACAACCGGCGGGCACTGGCACACCTGTATTGTGTTGGGCCCTGGGCTCATCTCTGCGTTGCGAGCGGCCCCGCTCAACAGATCGATCTCCATCAGGCCGACGTGAAACGCTTCCTCGAGTCCTTTGCCGTCAAGCTGCACGAGACATCGGCCCCGCAGTCGGATTGGAAAGAAATCGTCAGCCCGGAGGAGGGCTTTCGTATCGCTTTTCCCGGCGAGCCGACACTGACCACCAAGGACGTTCGCGGCGGAGGCAAACACTCGGAATACGCCTACTTGAATAAGGAATTGGGCGTTCCCCTTGTGTTTACGTGCATGGACCTGGGCGAGGCGCAGAAGAAACAATGGCCGCAAGTGCAGCAGCAGCTTGACGGCGTTCGCGATCAGTTGATCCGGAACAAGAAGCTCCTTGCCGAGGAGTCGATCCAACGCGACGGCCATCCCGGACGCAGCCTGCGAATTGACTCCGGGAAGGGGCATCTCTTGCTGGTGCAGCTCTTCGTGGCGAATGACCGGATATTTCAGTGCGTGTCTGGCGGAAGTGAGAGCGTGCTTGGGCAGCAGGCGAAGACGATCGACATATTCTTCGGATCGTTCCGGCTGCTGACTGCCACAGTTCGCGACCAGTCGTTCCTGCTGCGCGACATCGAGGCCTGTTTCGGGCCGCTCGGTCCCGTGCGGCAGTCGCTTGCGTATTATCCTTACGATGTTATTGAGTTCCGTGCGGGCATCGTTGGAACGAAATATGACGATGAGGGCACGGCCCATATCGGCTGGGCCATTGAGCTTGTTTCGCCGGAAGGCAAGGTAGTGGTGAAGGACAAGGGGGAAAATCAAACGGCTTTGGGCGGTTACGAAGACCTGGTCCCGTTTTTCGTGACCCTTCCCCTGCCTGCCTCGCCGCCTCCCGGTATTTACACGTTTCGTGTTACGGTTCAGGACCAGCTTGGCGGCGCTGAAACGGCTTTTCAGCGGGAGATCGAGGTCAAGCCGCCGGAGTTTGCCATCGTAGCGCCGCATTTTTCTCGCGACGCGGAAGGTGCGGTACCCGCTCGCGCCGGTGGCACGGTGGGGCAGGTCTTGCACGTTCGACTAAGGTGCATCGGGTTCGACAAATCGGGCGGCCGCATCGAGACGGCAATGAGCATCCAGATGCTGGACTCGGATGGCCGGCCCGTACTGCCGAAGGCCATCGAGGCCGCCGTCAAGGAAGACAAGCCGGAGGTCGTGAAGGAGGCAGACGTCCTTACCTTCCGTGGCCAGTTCCCCTTGGAACGTGCCGGAGAGTTCACGTTGCGAATCGTCCTCCACGACCTTATTGGCAACAATCTGGCCAAGTACGAGACCTCGCTGCAAGTGAGTGCGATTCAGCCGTGAGGCCTCGCGTCACAAGAACTTGACGAGTTTTTCGTTCGTTGAATCCGCAACTGCACTTTCTGAGAAAACGGTCGTAATTGGTATTCGCTGAAAAAGGCTCTTCCATCAAGCTGCTGTTGCAAAGCAGGCCGCAAAATACGAGAGCCAAGGATGGCGAAATCTGAATGTCGTTGGCAGTGCCCCAAGCAATGGTCCGAGTGGAGCGACTGGCTGGTAGCCGGGCTGCACGCTCGCAATCGCTGGAGGTTTCCGGTGCTCCTCACAGAAATACTGTTCGCGGGTGGCCGGCACACGGTCACCACTTGGCTGCGCGCGGCTGGCCAGGTAACCGACCACCGACAGGGCGACAAGACAGGCTGCGAAGGTGACGTAATCCCAACTGTCAAGGAACTGACTTGTCAGGTCGGGCATTGGCCTGTTCCGCGCTTGTGGTCACGAGATGGTAGAGTGGGTCGAGGTCGCGACAAACCTTGGTGGGGCTTCGCAAACCACGCCGGTTCCAATTCCAGGGGCGGGTGCTTGGAGCAAGTCGGCATAGCGACCGAAGGCCCACCAACGGCTTTGCTTGCTTGACCCACCCTACAAAGTGGCCCTACACTTCAAAGTAGTCCGCATCGAGCAGCCGGGCGGTCAATTGGATCTTCTCGCGCGCATCGCCGAAGCAGATGGCGTGGTGATGCGGGCCGCCGAGTTTCGCGTACGCCGTCAGCCACTCGCGCACGTCGCGATGGTTGACGACCTTGCAGTGCGGCACGCACATTCCCGACAGCGGGCCGAAGTCTTCGATGCGAAGGTAACTTGCGATCAGGCGCCACCGCCCGCCCGGCCCCATCGTCAGCGCGCACAGCGTGGCGGGCCCCGGCTCGAAACTTGTCACCAGTGCGAGTTGCCTTGCCCGCGTCGGCACGATCGGCTGCGGCCGTGCGACCAGCGGCACGCGGCGGTCCCGGCGCGCCATGGCGACGTTCGCCTCGCCCATATGGCTTAAGGCCAATCCGTTGCCGGTGAAGTCAATCGTGAATATCTCCGTGAAACTTGCCGGGGCCTGCAACCGGCCGAGCAGCCACGAGCCGGCCGCTCCGATGATGTCACCTTCCCCGGCGAACCCGATTCCTTCGCTCATCATCCGGCTAATGGCGACGAATGGCACGGTGACGCTCCGGTCGTCCTCGCCGAAGGCCAGGAACTGGTAGCTCAGCGCGTCGACCTGGTAGTTTGCGGCCATAGACCGCAGCGCGATTTCAGCCCGCGCCGTCGCGTCGAGGTCGGCGTCGGTCACATCGTCGGCCACGTCGTACGCGGCCCGGTATTCCGACTTCAACGCCTCCACGCGGCCGGCGTCGGCCGAAGCGGCGAGCCGGTGGTATTCCGGCAACGCGAGTGGCTGGCAGCGGCATCCCAGCGTGGCAGCCAGATGGGTCACATCGACCGCCAAGTCGCCCATGCCAGGAAACGGGTATCCCAGCAGTCCGAGCCTTGCCCGGCGCAATCCGCTGACGGCCGCCGCGGCCGTGAAGAAGTTGGCGAGAGGCTTCACCCCGTCCGGGTCGGACAGGTGCGACGTCACATACTCGAACGGGACGCCCGCGCGGACCAGCACGCTGCAAAGGTCTTGAGTTCCATGCACCCCGTGATTCTCGAGCAAGCCGCCTTTCGTCACGTCGGCCCCCACGCCTGCCAGTTCCTGGGTGTTCCAAACCAGGATGGGCAGTCTGGTCCGCTTCAGGGCGGGCAGGGCATGTCCGCTAGGCGAATAGGTCAAGTGCATCACCAGCAGCGCGTCGAGCTGCTCGGTTTCGAAATCGGCAACCACCCGATCAATTTCGTCGCGCCGCGAGACCGCCCGCGTGAAACGCATATCCGCCACCGACGCCACGGCCGGCAACACGTGCTCGCGCACCCAGCGTTCTCGCCCAGGGCGCAAATCGGGCGCCAACTGCTCGTACAGCTCGAGTGTGAGCGCCAACAGGCCGACGCGCGGGCGTTCAGGGGCGGTTTTCATGGGATAGGCTCCTTACGAAAACCATTGTCATCCGGCCTCGCCTCGATGTCTAGCACCGCTTGCGCACGAAACATGAACTTTTGCGCAGTGCACTTAACGTCCGGGAGATAGGCCGAGCCATCGTTGATTCGTTCGTCGAATCCTGGCGGTGGCGGCGGCGGTACTTTGCCAGTGACATGCCGGTGGCTCGCCGAAACACGCGTTCGAGATAGCTGAGGCTGTTGAACCCGGCCGTCTGCGCCACTTTCCACACCGGCAAGTCCGTTTCGAGCAGCATTTGTCGGGCCAGCGTAAGCCGGGCCCGCTGAATCTCCTCGCGAATCGGATGTCCCAGCGCCTTCTGGAACCGCACCTGAAGCGATCGTCTGGAAACCCCGCTGTGCGTAACAATGTCCTCGACCCCGATCGGAAACCGGGCGTTCTTGCGAATGAACTTCATTGCCGTGGCGACCACCGTGTCGTCGACGGCAATGACGTCGGTCGAGCGGCGAGTCACGATACCTACCGGCTCGACCACGATTTCCCGGTACTCGCGGCGCCCGGTGGTCATGATCTCGTCCAACAGGGCGGCGGCACTACGTCCGGCGGGTTCGGCGCTCAAGGCGATGCTGGAAAGGGGTGGATCGCTCAGTTCGCACAGCATCACGTCGTTGTCGATGCCGAGAACGGCAACCTCGTCCGGAACGCCGGCCCCCACGCGCTGGCACGTTTCAAGCAGTTGCCGGCCCCGGATATCGTTGGCCGCAAGGATGCCCACCGGCCGGGGCAACGATGCGAGCCACTTCTCAAGAATTGGGCGTTCCCGGTTCCACGGCTGACGCGTCGCGGCGCGTGGCGGCTCATACACGCGGCAATCGAAACAGGCCTCGGCAAGCCGCTCTCCGAACCCGCGGTGCCGCTCGTCGGACCAGCGGCGGCCCGTATAGCCGCAATAGGCGAATCGCTGAAACCCCCGCTCAATGAAATGCTCCGCACCCAGACGTCCCAACCGGTACGAGTCGGGCCGAGGGTCGGGCACCTCAGCCAGCGGGTGGCCGGACTCGCACACTTCCGCCGACTTGTCCATGGCAATCACCGGCAGCCCGGCCTTGAGAAGTTGATCGGCCAGCCGTCGCGACTGAATCCGCCCGATCACACCATCGACGCCCCATTCGGCCAGGGCTGGAATTGCCGTGTCCGACCGCCGGCCGCGCGATTGCCCGAACCGGATGCCCGGCACGCTCACAGCCTCAATCTGCGGGAAAGGGAGTCCGGGCGATTCGCCCGAGAGATGGAATACCCAGGGCCCGTGGTGCCGCGCGTAGGACGCGATACCCCGCAGCAACGCGCGGTCATAGCCAGCAAATGGATAGACAATTAGTGCGATATTCCGTTGTCTCTCCACGGGAAGCCTCCGGTTTGATGCGCTTAAGTTCAACTCGGTTGCGCATTTACGAGTATACCTGAATCTCCCGTGGATGTAAGATGACGGTAAGATGGCCTTAAGGTTGGAACTCCAACGACAGAACAGCCACGTAACTTCTCGTGCATTAGATCGATCGACATAGCTTCGGCACTGAACATGACCGTTCCGGGGGTGATCGCCCATCGCTCGGCATTGAAAGACGGCGAACTGATGAAGATACCGCAGTACGAGTTCAAGTGATCCTTTTGTCGAAGATCGGCGGTTCGTAAGATTGAGCATCTCAGTCGTAGGGTGGGTGGTTCCGGATGTCTCGGCATCCGGGTTTACCCACGCGGTTCAGATGTCACGTGTCAGCGCGGTTTTGGGATATCAGATCCGAGACTTGCGATCCGAGATTTGGGATTCATCCTCTGCGGTCAAACTGCGGCACGCTCAGTTGCTCGCCGTCCTTCAGAGACGACTCGTTCGCAACAATGCCCGGCACGTTCATCGCTAGCGCTTCGTAGAGGTCGATCTCCGGCTCGCGGTCTTCGAGTAGTGCGTTGACAAACTCGGCCGAAATGAACACGGCCGAGCCACCGTGGCCGGAGGGAACTCGCATCGCTTCGGGCAGCATGTCGCTCTGCCAATACTGGGGGACCGCCACCGCCTCGACGCCTTTGCCGCGAATGCTGACCGTGTTGCCGTGCAAGCCGCTGACTGCCATATAGAACGTGGCGTCGTCGCCGAACCACTGCGCCCGCTCGCCATGAACCGTGCAGCGGCGGAATTCGTTCATCCGGGCCATGTGTCCCCGGTCGGTGAGCATCAGCGACGACTGGCTCCAGAACGGGTTTCCATAGACGTTTTCGGTCATGAACGGGCTTTCGCGCAGCTCGGGCCGGGTGCCGCGCCAGCCAAGGCACGAAACCTTCACCACCCGCTCGCCGGTGACGCCTACCAGGAACCCAACCGAGTGCGTCGGATAGAGCATCGGTGGATAGCCGAATCGCCAGGAGCGGGAGCCATCGGGGTTGTGGGGCAGGCCGCTCTTCTGCGCAAGCATCTGCTCCATCTGTTCCAGGCTGCCCCGGTCGTGGTAGTACTCGCCTTCGGTGTAGAACAGTTCGCCGAAGCCGCCCTCCTTGTACAGGTTACGGGCGAAAATGCACTCTTGCCGGTACCAGCTCGACTCGGCCAGCATGTACCGCAGGCCCGTCCGCTCCTTCTGCTCTTTCAGCATGGCCGCCTCATCCAGCGAAGTGCATGCCGGCACGGCCGAGACGACGTGCCAGCCGCGGTCGAAGCACATCCTCACGTGCTTCGCATGGTCGGTCGCGCCGGAGAAGACGGCCACGGCGTCGATGTCCTTCGCGTCCCGGATCATCGCTTCAAGCGACTCGTACACGGCGTCGCATTTGTAGTAGTCCTTCAGCCGGTCGCGGCGCGCCGGGTAAAGATCGGTCACCCCGGTCACCACGCAATTCGGATGCTGGTGCCAATGGAACGTGGCGCCGAAGCCGCCGCCGACCACGCCCAAACGAACCTTCTTGCCCGTCTCCTGCGGATACGCGCGGCCCGCGCGCGTGAGCACGTCGCCGGCCGCAAGCAGCGCCGCCGCCTTTCCCGAAAGTTCGATGAACGAACGCCGTGAGAGGCGCGACGGATCGTTTTCAAGTTGGCTCGACATGGCAGGGATCCCTTATTAGGCGTCAGGTATAGGGTGTACGGTGGGTGGTTCCGACTGTCTCGGCAGTCGGGTTCACCCACGCGGTCATCTATTCGATGTCAGGTGTCAGGACGGATTTTGGATATCCAATCTGAGATTTGAGATTTCCGATTTGGGCTCCATCATCCGCGGTCAAACTGCGGTACGGTCAGTTGCTCGCCGTCTTTCAAGGACGACTGGTGGGCGACGATGCCGGGCACGGTCATGGCAAGCGACTCGTACAAGTCGATCTCCGGCTCGCGGTCTTCCAGCAGGGCGTTGATGAACTCGGCACACAAGAATACCGCCGAGCCGCCGTGGCCCGAATCGTGACGCATCGCCTCGGGCAGCATGTCGCTGGTCTGCCAATATCGGGGGACTTCGACCGGTTTGGCGCCTTCGGCGCGAGGCCTAAGTGTGTTCGGGACCACCGACCCGTTCACCATGTAGAACGTGGCGCCGTCGCCGAACCACTGCGCCCGCTCGCCGCCGGCAACACATCGCCACAGCAAGTTGCACCGCGACATGTGCTCGCGGTCGGTCAGCATCAGCGCCATTTGGTTCCAGAAGGGGTTTCCGTAGACGTTTTCGGTCCGCAACGGATGGTTCTTCAGTTTCGGCTGCTCGCTGGCCCAACCGAGGCACGACACCTTGACCACCCGCTCGCCCGTGACGCCAACGAGGAAGCCCGTGTTGTGAGTCACGTACAACATGGGCGGAAAGCCCCATCGCCAGGAGCGGGTGCCGTCGGGATTATAAACGAGCGAACCGATGTTGTTGATTCGCTTGTCGGGGTCGCCGCCGTCGTGGTAGTATTCGGTTTCCGTGTAGAACAACTCGCCGAAGCCGCCTTCACGGTAGAGATTGCGGGCGAAGATGCATTCCTGCCGGTACCAACTCGACTCGGCCAGCATGTACCGGAGCCCGGTCTTCTCCTTCACTTCCTTGAGCATGGCGGCCTCTTCAAGCGTAATACAGGCCGGGCAGGCCGAAATAACGTGCCAGCCTCGCTCCATGCACATCTGCGCGTGCCGGGCATGGTCCGGTACGCCCGAGAAGACGGCCACGGCGTCGATGTCCTTCGCCTCGCGGATCATCGTTTCCAGCGAGTCATAAACGGCATCGCAGCTATAACGCTTCTGCAGCCGTTCGCGCCGCTGCGGGTAGAGGTCGGTCACGCCGGTAACCGTGCAGCCGGGATGCTCATGCCACCAGAACGACGCGCCGAACCCGCCGCCCACGACCCCCAGGCGAATCTTCTTGCCCGTCTCCTGCGGATACGCGCGGCCGGCTTCTCCCAGCAGTGCGCCGGCGGCCAAAGCCGTCAGCCCGGCGCCCTCCAAATAGCATCGCGGCTGAGCCAGACTTGAGTGGTCAAGCATGCGAAGGCTCCTTGCGTGCGGATATGTGCTCGTGCCGACGGCTTCGAAGCAATCGGGGGTGTCGCCGTCATCGTCAACTGCAAGTCCGTTAACCCGGATCATTCACAACGATGTAGGGTGGTGACAAGCAGGCCGAGACCCTGGTGGGCCTTCGGTCGCTTGGCCAGACCTACTTCCAGCGCACGGCGTGCAAATCACCCCGGGCCTGGCTTGCACAGGCCCACCAAGGACTTGCGCGACCTTGTCCCACCCTACACGAATAATCGGGGTTAATGCACCGCATTATCGCAAATCCGGGCAGACGCGTCCAGCACCGTTTGCGCACCGAAGTTGAGCATACGCGCAGCTCTCCGCAGCGCCGGCCCCGGTCACGACGCAACCCCGCCACGGACCTATGCATTCTGCCTGGACCGGTGCCTCAACGGAATGACTCGACTCATGCCAACTCGGCTGCACGTCCGACGCCCTCCACCTCGACAGTCAGGTCGGCCCCAGGCACGGGCTTGTCAACGCTGCAAGGCTCCTGTCCCGTCGGCTGCGGCAGGACACCTATTCTGCCCCACATCGCTGCGGGAAACGTCTTTTCCTCTGCAACGGGCCGCGTCAGGACAACGCACGTGACGCTTCCCGCCACGGCAACGGTCAGCGCGAAACCGAGCCCGGGCAGATTGCTGCCGGTTGCATCTTTGAGCAGGCCGTTGACGGTCGAGGCCAATGACGATATCCCCTGCGACGCCACAATGAACGGATATACCGATCCGAACAGGTGGACGCCGTACAGGCGGCTGACCGTTGCGGGATAGATCGCGAAATTGCTCCCGTAGCAGAATCCTATCGCCAGGGTGCTTCCGAAGAACGCCGCGGCCGTGCGGTCACCCCAGGTTATCAGGACAACCATCGCCAGAATCATGATGCCCTGAGCGCCGAGCATGGAACCCCTCGGCCCGACCCGGTCGATCACAAGCCCCCAGAAACCTCGCCCGAAGGCATTGCCGACGGCCAGTACGGGGACGGCCATGGCCGCGAGGGCCTCCGGGAAACCAAAATCGAGCGCCAGGGGCTTGGCGTTGCCCATCACAAGCAAGAAAGGCAGCGTACCGGTGAACATGCCGACGAACAGCGCCCGGAACCGCCTGTCGCGGAGCAGCGTCCGACGTCGAAATTGAATGACGTCCTCATGCTCGGACTGGCCGGGTGGAAGCACGAGCATCATGCCGGCGAGAAGAACGGCGGATGTATAAATGAGGGCGACCAGACCGAACACATCGCCCGGCCCGGCTCCCCGGTGCATGAACGTCTCGGCGATGAACGAGAGCAAGATCGGCCCGCCCGCGAACCCGGCGGCAGTCAACCCGCTCACGAGTCCTTGGTGATTCGGGAACCATTTGATTGCGGTGGCGATTGGGCAGACGTATCCCACCGCGGCGCCTGTTCCCGCAAGCACGCCTATTGCAAACCAGAGCACCACGTAGACCCCGGTGAATATCCAGGCCAGGGTCCAGGCCAGGCCAATCAGCACGGCGCTTGCCATGGCAAGGGGGCGCGGACCGAGACGATCGTGCAGGCGTCCCGCAGCAATGACCGTGACGCAAAACGAGACGATCACGGTGTTGAATACAAGCTGCATCTGAAAGGCTGAATAGCCAAACTCCGCCCGCAGGGGCTCCACGAAGACGCTCCATGCCTGGTTCGTTCCCAGGAACAGCAGCATCAGCACGCAGGCAATCAGGATGCAGTATCTCTTCACGAAATAGCTCTGGGGTGTCGGAATTTGAGCGGGAAATCGGGCAGTCTTTCACGGGGCCGGCATGCATCATACCGTCTATTGAAGCATGAAACCAGGGTCCAGCGGTTGGGACGTCCCTCGGACACGAAGGGCATGGGTTGAACTGGATTCGGAAAGTTCCCTACGGTTGGTAGCCGGAAAACACCAAACCGGAAAAGAGGACCAGCAGCGAAACCACGGCCAACACGAACAGGGCCCACCAGGTGACGACGCTTGTGTACCAGTGAGACCCCAGGTTGTCGAAAATGTTCAGCTTCCGCCAGTTGATGGTCAACTGGTCGGTCACCTGCTCCGGGCGGGACGGCGCGGTCAGCAAGCTCGCAACGGTGCATACGATCATGCAGAAGGCCCAGTTTATGGCGGACTGGTTGCTGTAGGGCAAAATCCAGGCCGGCGGGGATGCCGCCTGCTGCACGTACACTTTAAGCCCAATCCCCAGTAGGAACCCGGCCAGAACGGCTGCGGTGGCGCCCGTGCCGTTGATCCGCTTCCACAGGATGCCCAAGAGGAACACGGCGGCGAACGGCGGGGCGAAAAAGGCGTAGAGCGTCTGGATGTACACGAACAATCCGCCGCCCAACCGGCCGATGAACCCGCCCAAAACAATCGCAATCCCCAGCACAACCGCCGAAGAAACAACCCCCACCACAACCAGATGCCGGTCCGACGCCCGCGGAACCAGCAACCTCCGGTAGATGTCCAGGGTGAAGATCGTGGCCGTCGAGTTCAACACCGAGTTCACGGTCGACTGAATCGCGCCGAACAGTGCCGCCAGGAACAACCCGCGGAGCCCTATCGGAACGAGCGATTGCACCAGGTGAACGTAGCCCTGGTCGGCGGCCGGCTGCACCTGCTCCCACGGTTGCATGAGGATTTCCGGATGCAGGGCAAAGAGGATCAACCCGGGAACGACGACAATGGCCGGGAGAAACACCTTCAGGAAGCCGGCAAACACGATTCCCATGCGGGCGTGGTAAGCGTTGCGTGCGCCCAGCACCCGCTGGATCATGAACTGGTTGAGCACGTTGTACCAGATGCTGACGGAAAAGACGCCGAAGATCAGGCTGGGCCAGGGGTGCGTCGGGTGACTGGCCGGCTGGATGACCGAGAGGCGGTTGTAGCCGTCCGTTCCGGTGAGGTTCGCGGTGTTCTGGGCCACCGCCGCGGCCCAGGCTCCTTGCTGCGCCTGGTTGCGTTCCAACATGATGCGCACCCCGTCAGAAAGCGAGCCCCCGTCGCCGGCCAGGAGATACAGGCCGAGGATGGTGACCGTTATTCCGCCGAGGACCATGACGGTGACGGTGAATAGATCGGTCCAGGCCACCGACGACAGGCCCCCGTAGATGGCCCAGAAGCCGGCAACCAGTGCCAGGGCGATCAGCGCGATCCAGAACTCCCATTGGGCGTGGACGGCCGCATCGGCGGCGGCGGGCGATCCGAACAGGAAGTCGACCAGCCGCGCCAGTTCCGCCTGGAACAGCCGCTGGATGGCCAACGCCCCGCCATAAAGGACCGCCGCCAGGAACGCCACCACGTTGCTGATGATCGTCACCAGCGCGAACACCTGCCGCAGCGCAGGCGTGAATCGCCGCTCCAGGAACTCGGGAATGGTAAACACTCGCGAGGCCAACAGGAACGGGATGAAAAACCAGATCAAGAGCGTGAAGCTCGAAACGTTCATCCACTCGGACATCGCCACGCACAGCCCGAACACCATGGCAGCGCCGATCATGCCGATGAAGTGCTCCGTGCTGATATTCGACGCGATGAACGACCCGCCCACCACGTACCAGGGCAGCCTCTTGCCGGCCAGGAAGTACTGTTCCGTCCCAGTTCGCTCCTTGCGGCCGGCCCAGTAGCCCACCACCGAAAGCCCAACGAAGAACGCCCCGAAGGCGATATAGTCCCAGGTCGCAAGAGTGAAAGAAGCTGAATCCATGCCGGGCCTACGGTCGTGTGGGGAAGCGGCTCGTCGGGATTATCCAGGCTCTTCCGTTTCCAGGGCCAGACGGCGTCCCGTTGGAGTGCCGGCTCTGCCCGGCAAGGCCAGCCGCCTAAAGGCGGGACTCCAGCACAGGCGAATCGCGCCTGGAGACGGAGGAATCTTGATTCTAGCGTCTCGGCGGCCTCCCGTACACTCGCCAATGCGCAGGCAAGTTGAACGTCGGCGCATTGGGGCGTTGCAGCCTTTACGACGCCGTTTCGTGATCTGGACTCCTTGAAGGCCAGTAATTTGAGGTGGTGGGAGGGTGTTGAGATCATTCAGGTTTCTTACGTAGCGTCTTCGCGGCATGGCGCGACTATACCCGGCTCAAGATTACACGCAAAGGCGCCAAGCCGCGAAGCCGCAAAGGAACGAGAAGCCGTACGAACCGGCACATCAGGGGAGGCTGCGCATTTGTTCACTTAGTGTGCGCAAACAGTCCTGGACCGATCGACGTTCTTCGGCCAAAATGGACGCTGTTCAGGTTGCAAACCGGTCTCATGACACATCGAGGAGGACTGACTATGACGATGGACTATGCCGCTTCACGACGTGCGTTTCTGCATTCCGTAGGGTTTGGGGCCGCTGCCCTGGGATTGCAGGGCGCGCTGCATGGCCAGAATCCGGCCATCCAGGGCTTCGAGGAAACGCCCGCCGATCCCAAAGCGGCGAAGCAGTGGACACCGGTCTCGGATCGCAAGATCCGCGTCGGAATTGCCGGATACGGCCTCTGCCGGTTCGGCGCCTCGTTCGGGTTTCAGAACCACCCGAACGTCGAAATCGTGGCGGTCAGCGACCTGATTCCCGAACGCTGCCAGGCGCTGTCCCAGGCAGTGCGTTGCGAGAAGACGTATCCTGCGCTCGAAGAAATGGTCAAGGACGATCGCATCGAGGCGATTTTCGCAGCTACCGACGCACCGGGTCACGCCCGGCATTGCATCGAGTCGCTCAAGCATGGCAAGCACGTCATGTGCGCCGTCCCTGCAACCTTCGAGAGCATCGAAGAGGGGCACGAGCTGCACGAAACCGTCAAGAAGACCGGGCTGAAGTACCAGCTTGCCGAGACGAGCTACTTCCACGCCGCGAACCATGCAATGCGCGAACTCTACAAGGCCGGCGCGTTCGGCCGCCTGGTGTACTCGGAAGGCGAGTATTTCCACTACAACGTGCAGACCTACGGTTCGTACAAGGATTGGCGGCTGGGCATGCCGCCGCAGTACTACCCCACGCATTCGAATGCCTACTACACCGGCGTGACGGGAAAGGGGTTCACGGCGGTCTCGTGCGTCGGGTTCACCAATCCATTGCAGTACGTCGGCAAGGATGCCAACCGCTACGGAAACCCGTTCAGCGATGAAGTCGCCCTGTTTGAAACGGAAGAAGGCGCCCCCAGCCGAATGGCCGTCATGTGGGGCGTGCAAGGCTATCACGGCGAACAGGGCCGGGTGTTCGGCGAGTTGGGTTCGTACGACTACGCCTACGCGGGCGGGACGTACAAGGGCACGCAGAAGGTCGAGGTTTCGCTCGAACGCCCCCCGCTGCCGCCCGGCGTCCCGGCCGGCGGCCACGGCGGGTCGCACGGCCAGTTAATGCACGACTTCATCATGGCCATCCTCGAAGATCGCACACCCATTTGCGACATCGACCAGGCCATGGCCATGAGCGTTTCGGGCATTGTGGCGCACCATTCGGCCATGAAAGGCGGCGAGCGGCTGCCGATCCCGAAGTTTTCGTAGACGGCCAATCAGCACTCCGCGTTGCTGGTGCTTCATCAGGCTTCAAACGTGGGACATGCATAAGGTAGTTGAGCCCGCCTTCGCGGCCTGGACGTTCTGTGCTACGTCTACGGGACGCCAACGATGCAGATTGACAAGGCACTGGTTGCCAGTTTCCAGGTGTTCGGCGAGAATGGCGGTTGCGGATCTGAGATTTGACACTCGAGATTGGCCATGGACCCTCAATTGGAGAATGCAATGCAACTTGGCGGGCGGGAGATTCGTTTTCAGCGCCTCTTCGGCGACGGGCGGGCGGTGGTGATCGCCATTGACCATGGGCTGTTCGACGGGCCGATACCGGGCATGGAGGTGCTGCCGGAAACGGCCGCGAAAATCAACCCGATAGTCGATGCCGTGCTGCTGGCGCCCGGGATGATTCGGCATTGCGCCGGGGTGTTCGCCGGAACGAAGCGGCCGCTGGCGATGGTCCGGCTGAATTGGAATACCGTCTATTGCTTCAAACTGGGCTACCGCGAGGCGCGCAGCGTCACGGCGTACAGCCCGGAGGACGGGCTCCGGGAGGGTATGGACATTGCACTGGTGTCGCTCACCCTGGAGACCGGCGACGAGTCGCGCGACGCGGCCAACGTCGAAGTGTTCGCACGGCTGACCACCGCCTGCCACGCGCTGGGCATTCCCGTAGTGGGCGAGTACTTTCCCACGGCGCATGAGATCATGTCGCCGGAGCAGTTGCACGAAAGCGTGTTGCTGGGCAGCCGCATTGTCGCCGAACTGGGCACCGACGCGATCAAGACGTTCCACACGCACGATTTCGGCGCGGTCACGGCAAGCTGCCCGGTGCCCGTGCTGGGCCTCGGCGCGGAAAAGTTGCCCACGCAACGGGCCGCCCTGGAACTGGCCGCGCGCGAAGTGGCCGGCGGCGCCGGCGGCGTGGTGTTCGGCCGCAATGCCATCCAGGTGCCCGACCCGAAGGCTTTTCAGGCCGCGCTGTGCGAGGTGGTCAAGCAGGGCGCGGAACCCGGCGAAGCCGCGCGGCGCTACGGGCTGGAGTAGCCATGTATCTTGGTCTGGACCTTGGCACAACCAATGTGAAGGCCGTCGTGGCCGACCGATCGGGGCGGATCGTGGCCGACGGCTCGTGCCCCATTGCGCGCCAAGTGCTGCCCGGAGGCGGGGTCGAACAGGATATCGAGGAAACCTGGTCGGCCACGCTTGCGGCGCTGCGCCAGGCGGCCGAAGCCGTGCCCGGGCGAGGACCTGTTGAGGCGGTCGGTGTTTCGAGCCAGGGCGGGACCATGCAGTGGCTCGACGGTGAAGACCGGCCGGCCGGACCGGTGATCAGTTGGATGGACGGCCGCGGCCGAGCCTACGACGAGCAACTCGACCGCGAACTGGGCGAGGCATTTTTCACCGAGCACGCGGGCCGCGGCGCCTCGGCTCTGACGCCCGGCCAGGTACTCCGCCTGCGCGAGGAGCGGCCTGGGTGGATGTCGCAGGCGGAGCAACTGGGTTTCGTCGGCGACGTGATCGTCGGCCGGCTTTGCGGACGGCGGGCGCACGACGCCACGTCGCTATCGATTGCCATGCTGTTGAACCCGCGGTTGGGCCGGGCCGATTCGGACCTGCTCGCCCGCCTTGGGCTGAGCGCACAACAACTCCCCGATCTGCTGCCTGCGACCACGGCCGCCGGTCTGCTGCTGGCGGAAGTGGCCGCGCAAACGGCCCTTCCCGCCGGCATTCCCGTCTCGCCGGCTGTTCACGACCAGTACGCGGCGACGATCGGAGTCGGCTCGGTTCGGGGGGGCGACGTGTGCCTGGGCACCGGCACGGCCTGGGTGCTGCTGGCCAACGTGGCGGGGCTGTCGCCGCCGGCCACGCGCGAAACGTTCGTTTGTCCGCATCCCGTTGGGGAAATACCCGTTGGGGAAATAAAGGGGACAGTCCCATTTTCGCGGCGGGAAGGGCCGGCGTCCAAGATGGACCGGGCGTGTGCCGCGAAAATTGGGACAGTCCCCAGCGGCCTGTACGGGCAGATGCTGTCGATGGGCAACGGCGGCTCGGCACTGCAGTGGGCGATGGCGCTTCTGCGGCAGGAGGACCTCTCGGGAGAGGCGCTCGACGCGATGCTCGAAAGCGTCCCGCCCGGCGCCGGAGGACTCTGCTTCTGGCCGCTGCTTTCGCCGCGCCCCGCGGGCGCGGCCGGTCTGGCCGACGGGGGCCGGCTCGCTGGGCTGCGACTGGACCACGGGGCGCCCGAGGTGTTGCGCGCCGTGGTCGAGGGGCTGGCGTGCGAGTTGAATCGGCACCTCCACATGCTGGTCCATGCCGGCGTGCCGGTCGGGCGGCTGCTGATGTGCGGCACGGCCGCGGCCAGCCGGGTCACGCCGCGCATCCTCGCCGACCTCACCCGCTGCCCCGTCCTGTGCGGCCCGGAAGCCCCCGTGAGCGCCATCGGCGCGTCGGTGATCGGCCGGGCGATGGTGGAGTGCTTGCCGTTGGGCGAACTTGCATTGGAACTCGCGGAGCAACGAATGCCCGAACTGCACGCCCTCGAGCCGTGTGCGGACGACCTCTACGGCGAATTGGTTTCTCGCTACAATGAGCCGTTCGGGAGACTGTGACCATCCCCTTCAACCAAGGATACCAACCTTGCCACCCATCCCGCTGCATCACGTCTGGCAATATACCGACGTCGACCGCGTTTTCTGGCAGGAGCACCTCGAAGACTGGGTGCCTCGCCGCATCTTCGACGCGCACACCCACGTCAACGAGCCGGAGTATCTGGTCGATCCGCCAAGCGAGGAGAAGCAGCGCCAGTATTGGGTAAACGAACTCAGCCGGCCCATCGGGGCCGACGCTGCCGCGCAGTGTAACGCGACCGTGTTTCCCGGGCGAGAGTTTTCCTGCCTGGCGTTCGGGCATCCGTCGCTCGACTACGATATTGCGGCGGGCAACGCAGCCCTGGCCGAGGCGTGCCCGCGGTATGGATGGTATCGTCTGGCCGTGGTGTGTCCCGACTGGCCGGTCGAGCGCGTGGCGGCTGAGTTGGACCGTCCGCGCACGCTCGGCGTGAAGCCCTACTACGCATTGATCCCGGGCCAGGACCCGGACTCCCGCGACAGGTTTCTCGAGGCGAGCATCTTCGATTATCTGCCGCACGCGCAACTTGAACTACTCAACGACCGGAAGGCATGGGTAACGCTGCACGTGCCGAAGGCCGACCGGCTGGGCCATCCGACGAACATCGCCGAGGTGCGCGAGATTCGGCGGCGCTATCCCGACGTGGTGCTGGTGATCGCCCATTTCGGCCGCTGCTACACGCTGCCGCACGCTGAGGAGTCGTTGCCGCAGCTTGCCGACGATCCGGGCCTTTACTTCGACAACTCGGCCGTGCTCAACCCCGAGGTACACCGGTTTGCGATGGAAACGCTCGGCCCGGGGCGCGTGCTGTACGGCACCGACAACCCGATCTTCTACATGCGCGGCCGGCGCCAGTGGCACGGCCGCACGTACGTCAACCGGACCAGTTACCCGTTCCATTTCAACCAAGACCGCGAGCCGCCGGAAGTCGAGGCCAACTACACGCTTTTCATGTACGAGGCCCTCCGGGCCATCCGCCAGGCGTGCCGGCAACTCGGATTCGGCCGCGAGGAGGTCGAAGCCATTTTCCACGGCAACGCCGCGCGGCTATGCGCAACGCAAGAACACGCAACCGCTCACAGGGGACTGTCCCAATTTTCGCGGCACACTGGGTGATGTGCCCAAACGATCAACCGTTACGCCGCGAAAATGGGACGGTCCCCTTCGTGGACACCAAGAACACTAACAGGCAAAAGGACCATGCAAGCCACCGGCAGAACAACCGATTCGAACTACTGGGCCCACGTCGACCTCGAACACATTCCCGACCTGCGCACCTCGGTGCCGGGGCCGAAAAGCCAGGCGCTGCACGAACGCTGCACGCGATACTTCAAGGGGCTCTCGGAGCAGGTCAAGCTGTTTCCCGTTGCGTTCGAAAGCGGCCACGGCTGCGTGCTGGTCGACGCCGACGGCAACCGCTACATCGACTTCTCCAGCGGCATTTACGTCACCACGCTCGGCCACTGCCACCCGAAAGTTACCGAAGCGGTTCAGCACTACTCCGGGAAGCTGATGAACTGCCACGACTTCACCACCGAGATCAAGACCCGCCTGATGGAGAAGCTGGTCGAGATTCTTCCCGGCGATCTGTGCGGTTTTCAGTTGTACGACTCGGGCACCACGGCGGTCGAGGCGGGCCAGCGCGTCATGCGGGCGGCCACCGGCAAGCACGAAATGCTCTCCTGCTTCTACGACTTCCACGGCAAGAGTTACGGCGCTGTGTCCCTCGGGCATATCCGCGCGTTCGTGTACGGGCCCGTGCGTGCGCCGGGCATGCACATGGTACCCCGGCCGAACACCTATCGCCCCATGTTCGCCAGGCCCGACGGAAGCTGCGATACCGACCGATACCTCGAGTTCTTCGACGAGTACCTCGACAAGGGCACCGTGCATGACGTTGCCGGGTTCGTGCTCGAGCCCATCCAGGGCTGGGGCGGCTCGGTCATGCCGCCGGACGATTTCTTCCCCAAGCTCCGCGCGTTCTGCGACCAGCGCAAGCTGCTGCTGATGACCGACGAGGTGCTCACCTCGATGGGCCGGACGGGCAAGTGGCTGTGCACGGAGCACTGGGACGTCGTACCCGACGTCGTGACGCTCGGCAAGGGGTTCGGCAACGGTTTTCCCGTGACCTGCGTTGCGGTACGCGAGCCCTACAAAGAATCGTTCGAGTCCATCTCGGCGTCGAGCAGCTACGGCGGCAACCCGGTCGCCTGTGCCGCGGCCTTGGCCAGTATCGAGGCCATCGAGGAGGAAAACCTGCTCGCCCGCGCGGAGCATCTGGGCGAGTTGGCGCTGCGGCGCATGGAGCAAATGAAGCGCGAGCACGCCATCGTGGGCGACGTGCGGGCGAGGGGCTGCCTGATGGGCATCGAGCTGGTCAAAGACAAGCAGACCAAGGAGCCGCTCGACAAGGCCGGCAAGCTGGTCTATCAGAAGGCGTTCCGCAAGGGCCTCGCCTGGATTCCCGCGGGCCACATCCTCCGCATGAGCCCGCCCATTGTCATGGAAGACGCCGTGCTGCTGAAGGGGCTCGACATTATCGACGAGGCCATCGGCGAAACGGCCAAGGAACTCGGATACTGACCACTGGGGACTGTCTCCTTCGCACGCACGATCAGGAACCGGTTATATCCCTCCAGCACCTTCGCGCAACCGATCAGCGCCGGCTTGGCGAGCGCAAGATCAAATACTTGATGGGGTGCGTTATGCTGGTTCTGTTCCTGCACCGGTTGGCCGAGTGGGTAAGTCCCTGTCTGTGCCGCGAATATTGCGACAGGCCCCTGTGAACGATTACGTAGAGTGCAACTGCCGTCACGCCCTTCGTACCTCAGCGACTTGTCACCCGGAGCCGGTTGCGTTGTGGGATTTGTGGGCGGGGGGTGGGGGCTGGGGTGGTAGTTGCGTAGCGATCCGCAACGCCCCAGA
>JAVEUP010000295.1:0-6748 GCA_034005525.1 Thermoguttaceae bacterium
CTAAGGTAGACGTGAACGGCCCGGATGCTTGCGAATTATACAGACTGCTCACCTCGATCGACGCGCCGCCGAAGGGTGCTGGAAGGATCGGATGGAACTTCGAGAAGTTCATCCTGGACCGCAACGGTTTTGTGGTCGCCCGCTTCGGCTCCAAGACTAAGCCCGACGCACCCGAGGTTGTAGCGGTGATAGAGCGGGAACTGAACAAGGAGGCGCAGCCGGCCGAAAAAGAATCTGCGGAGTCGTCTCATCATGCGGTAGATCTTGATTTGACCGACTATTCTTGGAAGAACCGGGTTGTGTTGCTCTTCGCGAAATCGGAACGTGACGCATCGCACCAAGCCTTTCGGCGGGACTGGAGCCGTCGTAGCGAGGCCGTTGCCGATCGCGACCTGCTTCTCGTGGAAGTCTATGAAGAATCGGACAGCCGTTTGGGCGACAACCCGCTTTCGAAAGCCTCAGCCACAGAACTGCGGGACCATTTTGGGATCGATTCGGACACGACCAGGTTTATTCTTGTCGGCAAGGACGGAACGGAGAAGCTTAGGAAAAGCTTCATTGAGCTGGACGGACTGTTCGAGGTGATCGACGCAATGCCCATGCGCCAACGTGAGGCAAGGTTCCAAAAATCAAACTAGACGGCACGGTCGTCATTAACCGTGTGGCTGCCTAATCATGCTGCGGCATATGATTGGAGTCGATCACGGTTGCAGTAGGACGTTTTCTCGGCTATCGACAATGATTGCGATGGATCTTCCCATGAACCTGAGAGACACTAGAACTCCCATTCTCAACCAGGGTCACGCTGAACAGAAGCGCGAGGAAATCCGCCACTATTTCCACGCTACGTACAGCCTTGACGAACAGCTTTATGACACTCTCGCCGATGAAGCTGCCTTCTACATGCGGTCTGAACCGCTGCGCCACCCGCTGATCTTCTACCTCGGGCACACGGCCGCCTTCTACATCAACAAGCTGATTGTGGCCGGAATCGCCAACGAACGGATCAACCCCCAGTTCGAGTCGATGTTCGCAGTGGGCGTCGACGAGATGTCGTGGGACGACCTGGACGAGGCGCATTACGACTGGCCGTCGATTGCCGAGGTAAGAGATTACCGCGCCATGGTGCGATGTAAGGTCGACGAAACGATCAAAAGGCTTCCCCTGACCATGCCGATCAACTGGCACCCCCTTTTCTGGGTTGAGTCGCCTGGTGGTTACCGGTTTCGTACGATGGCTCAGGTCATCGACATGCCTTGGGATTGGCCGGTCGAGGTGAATTACCTGGAGGCCAAGGCATTCTGCAACTGGCTGGCGCGCCGAACCGGAAAGACCATCCGGCTGCCGACCGAGGCCGAGTGGTATCGGCTGCGCGATCTGGCCGACATCCCGGACCAACCCTACTGGAAAACAGCCCCGGGGAACATCAACCTGGAGCATTGGGCCTCGTCCTGCCCAATTACCCGGTTCCGGTTCGGAGAGTTTTTCGACGTCATCGGTAACGTGTGGCAGTGGACGGAAACGCCGATCACGGGGTTCGACGGTTTTGAGATTCATCCCTGCTACGACGATTTTTCAACGCCGACATTTGACACGCAACACAATTTGATCAAGGGCGGATCGTGGATCTCGACCGGCAACGAGGCAACCCGGGATTCCCGCTATGCGTTCCGGCGGCATTTCTTTCAGCACGCCGGACTCCGGTACGTGCAATCGGAGCAGCCCCTAACGATGCCCGAAGCGATGTACGAAACGGATGTCGCCGTGTCGCAGTATTGCGAGTTCCATTACGGCAAGACGTATTTCGGCGTGGCCAATTTTCCCTCGCGGTGTGCGGAGGCCTGCTGCCGTTACACACAAGGACGTTCGCACAGCCGAGCCCTCGACCTGGGCTGCGCCGTGGGGCGGGGCTCGTTCGAGCTGGCAAAGGCATTCGAGCGGGTCACGGGTATCGATTTCTCGGCCCGATTCATCCGGGTCGCGCTGCAGTTGAAGGAGAAGGGCGTTGCGCATTTTGAACTCGTCGAAGAAGGCGAGATCGTTTCGTATCACGAGGCTCGTCTATCCGAACTCGGACTCGACCGGGTGGCCGACCGCGTCGAGTTCTTCCAGGGCGATGCGACCAACCTCAAGCCGCAATTCACCGGTTACGACCTGATCCTGGCTGCCAACCTGATCGATCGCCTGTACGACCCCAAAAAGTTCCTGGCAGCCGTTCACGAACGGCTCAATGTGGGAGGGGTGCTTGTGATCACCTCGCCCTATACATGGCTGGAGGAGTTCACGAAGAAAGAGAACTGGCTGGGCGGAATCCGCAAAGCCGGCGAGCCGTATCTGACGTTGGACGCCCTACAAGACCTTCTAAGTGCCCATTTCGTCATGCTCGACGAACCGCGCGACATGGAATTCGTCATTCGCGAAACACGCCGAAAATACCAACACTCGCTCGCCGAACTTACGGCCTGGGAACGCGTTCGTTGAAACTCAGCAGGGACTGTTCGCATGACGGGGCCGTCAATTCATGCCGACCGTTTAAGCGGCGCGTTGTGGCGGATGTTCACGGAGGCGAATAACCATGGCCAGTGACAGTCCTGTTACGCTGCTGACGGGCGCCACGGGCTACATTGGCGGCCGACTGCTGCCGCTTCTGGAGCGGCGGGGCGTTCGCGTCCGATGCCTGGCGCGCCGTCCGGAAGACCTTCGCCCGCGAGTGGCCGCGCGAACCGAGGTGGTGCCCGGCGACGTGCTTCGTTCGGAAACGCTGGATGTGGCGTTCGAGGGTGTCGATTCGGCGTACTACCTCATCCACTCGATGGGCTCAACCGGCGACTTTCAGCGCGATGACCGACAGGCGGCGGCCAACTTCGCCGGGGCCGCGAAGAAGGCCGGTGTGAGAAGGATCGTCTACTTGGGCGGCCTTGGAAACCCCGCACACGGGCTCTCGAAACACCTGCGAAGCCGGCAGGAGACCGGTGAGATACTGCGCGACTCGGGCGTCCAGGTGATCGAGTTCCGGGCGTCGATCATCATTGGCTCCGGCAGCCTGTCGTTCGAGATGATCCATGCACTGGTCGAGCGGCTGCCGGTGATGATTTGCCCCAAGTGGGTTGCGACGCCAGCCCAACCGATCGCGGTGGAGGACGTTTTCGAATACCTGCTCGCAGCACTCGACCTGGCGGGGCAGGAGAGCCGTATTTTCGAGATCGGCGGCCCCGAGCAGGTTTCGTATGGCGAGCTGATGCGCGAGTACGCCCGCCGGCGCGGCCTGCGCCGTGTAATAATCCCCGTGCCCGTGCTCACCCCGAGGTTATCGAGCTTATGGCTGGGATTGGTGACACCCGTGTACGCGCGGGTAGGTCGGAAACTGATCGAAGGGCTGCGCAATCCCACGGTCGTCGAGGATCCGTCCGCCCAGGAGACTTTACCGATCCGTCCGCGCGGGCTGGGCGAGGCCCTCAAACGAGCCTTGGCAAACGAGGACCGCCAATTTGCAGAAACCCGCTGATTCGACCCCCTGGGCCTACTCGGGCTGGCCTACTGGTATTTCTTGTTCCCCTTGCATAAGATCGTGTTTGCAGGCATGCTCAAGGCATTGGTTCGGAAAGCGGAAGCGGTAGCGGAGGAATAGCCGGATATGAAGATTGCAGTGATAGGCTCCGGCATCAGTGGGTTGCTCTCCGCGCGGCTGCTGGCAGCAGAACATGAGGTCCACGTGTTCGAGGCCAACGGCTACGCCGGCGGGCATACGAATACCGTCGAGTTCGAGGTGTTCGGACGCCGGTATGCCGCCGACACGGGCTTTATGGTGTTCAACGACCGCACGTATCCGAACTTCGTCGAAATGCTGCGGACGCTCAACGTACCGGCCCGGTGGAGCGATATGAGCTTCAGCGTCCGTTGTGACCGCACCGGCCTGGAGTACCAAGGCAGTTCGCTCAACGGCCTGTTCGCCCAACGCCGGAACCTGCTGCGCCCGTCGTTCTACCGCATGTTGCTGAATGTGCTTCGCTTCAACCGCCGGTCGCTCGAACTGCTGCGGGGCGATGAGGAGGAGCTTACGTTGGGCCAGTACCTCGACCGCAACCGGTACAGTCGGCAGTTTATCGAGCATTACCTCGTGCCGATGGGTGCGGCCATCTGGTCGGCGCCGCCGGACCGGTTCCTGCAATTCCCGGCGCGGTTCATCGTCAACTTCTTCAACAACCACGGGCTGCTGACGGTGCGAGGACACCCGCGGTGGAAGACCGTCGAAGGGGGCGCCGTGCGTTACGTCGAGGCCCTGACGCCTCCCTTCGCCGACCGCATCCGGCTGAACTGCCCGGTCGTGTCGGTACGGCGTTTTCCCGATCGCGTTGCGGTGACGTGGCAAAACGGTGGCCCGGAGGACTTCGACGCGGCGGTGCTGGCCGCGCACTCCGACCAGTCGCTCGGCATGCTGGCCGACGCGAACCCTGCGGAGCAGGAGATTCTCGGCGCGATCGGCTACCAGCGTAACGAGACGGTCCTGCACATCGATCCGGCGCTGCTTCCCCGCTGCCGCCGGGCCTGGGCCTCGTGGAATTACTGCATTCCGCCAGAGCCGGGGCGGCCGGTCGTGCTCACCTACAACCTCAACCGGTTACAGGGGCACTCGTCGCCCGCCCCCATTTGCGTCACCCTGAACGCCACGCAGTCAATCGACGCGGGCATGATCCTGAGGCAAATCGAATACCACCATCCCGTGTACAGCCGCGAGGCCCTGGCCGCGCAGAAGCGGTTTGGGGAAATCAACGGGCGGAACCGCACGTATTTCTGCGGCGCCTATTGGGGACACGGCTTCCACGAGGACGGCGTGAACAGCGCGCTGGCGGTGGGCCAATGCTTCGGAGTGCGCATGCGTTGAAACAGCCAGGCATTATTAGGCAGGGGGCATTGTTGCCACCTTGAGCTTGGAATGTCTGGCGATCTGATCGAAGTCGCGGTCGTTGTGAAGAAGTGCCAGATCGTGTTCGATGGCGACCGAGGCAATCATGCAATCGACCGGCTTGCGGATTGTGATGCCTTTCTTTCGAAGCGATCGGTACATCTCGGCGGCACGGACAAAGGTGGTCCGGCGCATCGGCAGGTAGATAAGGTCACTCAGGTAGTCCTTGGTTCTCCGATAGGCGGAATCGGATCGTATGCCTTGCAGGATCTCCGCAAGGACCAAGCCACATAGGCAAAGGTCCTCGCCATTCTCTATGAGTCGTCGAAGCACGGCGACGTGCGGCTGCGCGCGATTGCCGAAGAAGTCGATCCAGACCGTGGTGTCGACAAGCACCATCAACGACGCGCCTCCCGCCACGCGGCCAAATCTCCCTCCCAGTCGACGGCGCCCTGCAGTTCCAGAAGGCGCTTCTGACGGCCGCGCCGGAGTACCTCCTTCAGCGCATAGTCGATCAGGGCGCGCCGAGTCTGAATTCCGGTCAGCTTCCGACACTCCTCGACAAGTTCCTCGTCAAGGACCACATTAGTTCTTCCCATTGCCATGACCTCCAACTGGTTATACACATTATACCGTTCAATTAGGTGTAACGCAAGAGGTTCGCCTTGCACAAGAAAACATGCGCCTTCGGTCCGGCGAACGCCGCGACCGGTTCGCGGAACGTTTGCCCGCTGGACAGATTGGATCGGGAACTGCTAATATGTGCTGCCGATGGGGCGCTCGAACCGGGCACACTGCCACTGGCCGGCCATACGATTGAGCGGACGGTGAATGATGCATAGCTGCCTTTATTACGGACACGTTCAACACCGGCGACTAACGCCTGCGGAACACGCGTTCCGCTACGGGCTGTACTTGGCCTACCTCGACCTGGAAGAGCTGCCGGAATTGCTTTCCGGCGGGCATGGTTTGTATCGGGCACGTTTCGCGCCAGCCTCGTTTCGCCGGGCCGACCACCTGGGCGATCCGGCCGTGCCGTTGGCCGATGCCGTTCGAGACCTGGTGGAAGAGCGAACCGGCCGGCGGCCGGCGGGTCCGATACGGCTGCTGACACTCCTGCGCAATTGGGGATACTACTTCTGCCCGCTGTGCCTTTACTACTGCTTCGACCCGGCCGGGCAGGCGGTCGATTGCATGGTGGGCGAGGTCAGCAATACCCCATGGCTTCAGAAGCACTGGTACGTGCTCCACGAGGGCAACCGCACGGGCGAGCCGGGGCAACTCCGATTTTGTCATCCGAAGGGTTTTCACGTATCGCCTTTCATGGATATGGACATGCAATACGAGTGGCGCCTCGGCGAGCCCGGATCGAGATTGAGCGTGGCCATTGTCAACACGCGGGGTGGCGAGCGGTTGTTCGACGTCAGCCTGGCGCTCCACCGCCGCGAGTGGACCCGCCGGTCCATGTTGCGGACCTTAACCCGTTATCCCTGGATGACGGCGCGCGTGGTGCAGGCCATCTACTGGCAGGCACTGTGGTTGTGGCGGAAGAAGACACCGTATTTCCCGCATCCGTAGTTTGGCGGCTCGATGGGGCCAACCGCGGGCCGTGGCAGGAGCCGGATCGGCTTCGGATTATGCCGGACAACCATATCTCGAATGTCGCCTCGCGAGCCGGAAGGGGCTTGCAATCTGGGAATTGTTTCCCATAATACAAGATATGATCGAGCGTGTTTACACAGACCAGGTAAGTTCTCAATAACCCCGTGATGTTGATGGCGGCCTGTCGAGGCGTAGCGGTGCGTAGGCCGGTTGGGCAAACGGGTAAGAGTGCGAGCCGATGGT
>JAVEUP010000296.1:0-6748 GCA_034005525.1 Thermoguttaceae bacterium
GGTCCTGCCCGCCGGAGAAAATGCGCCAGACGCGGGTCCAGTCGGAATGGTTCACCAGGTCGAACAGTCCGGCGTCGAAGTGCTCCACGGCGCCGTCGAAGATGGTGAACTCGTCGTACCAGTTCACCCAGTGGCCGCCTGCGTCGCCGAAGATGTTCAGCGTAATGGGCGTGGTGCCGTCGGTTGGCAGGATCAGTTTGGCGTCATTGATGCCGACGGCCTGATCGTAGTTGCCCGCCGTGCTGTCGATGAACTCCCAATCCCAAACGGCGCCGCCGGCCAGCGTCAGGTCGCTTCCGAACGTGAGCGTGCCGACGCTGGTGCCGGTGGCCAGGGTGCCGCCGGAGAGGATCGACGCAGGTCCGCCGATCGTGCCCGTGCCGCCCAGCGTGCCGCCGGATTGGACCGTTACGGCGCTGTCGGCATGGAGCGAACCGTTCACCAGCAGCGCGCCGGCGCTAATGTTCGTGTCGCCACGGTAGGAGTTGTTGCCGCCGAGAACGAGCGTCCCTTCGCCGGCCTTGGTCAGGCCGCCCGAGCCGCTCAGGATTCCGGAGAGGTTGATCGTGTGGCCGTTGGTGTCGATGGCAGCGTCGCCGCCGATACCGGTCAAGGTCATGGGCAGCGAGGAGGACCAGTTGGCCAGGGCTCCGAGGGTAGCGCCGCCCAGATTGATGCTCTTATTGGCGGTGCCGCCCGTGACGATGCCGGCTGCGCCGATGTTCAATCGCCCGCTGCTGAGGTTGATGCTCGAGACGCTGCTGCGCGTGCCGTAACCCATGTTAATCCCCAGGATGTTCGCCGTGCCCCCTTGGATGTTCAAGGTGGCCGCGCCATCCCAAGAGAGGTACAGGGGCGCGCCGAGGAGGTTGAGCGTGCCGCCGGTCAGGTTGTAGGTGGTGGTGCCGCCAGGCCAGTGCCCCCAGCGGTTGGAGACGCTGTTGCCGGCCGGATTGTTGGTCGTGCCCTGGTTGCTGACCGAGCCGCCGGACTGGTTGATCGTGATGGACGTACCGCCGCCGGCGTCGCCGAAGACCATGGTGCTGACCACGTTGATGCTGGCGTTGTCCTGGACGTTCAGGGTCGCGCCGCCTCCGCCATTCCGCAACGTTCCCGTTTGCGTGATGGCGCCGTTTCCGCTCACCGTGAGCGTGCCGCCGTTGATGGCGGTGGTGCCGTTGTACGTGTTGACCTTGGTCAGGACCATGGTGCCGGCGCCGGTCTTGGTGATGCCGCTGGTGGTCTGAGGGACAATCGGAACGTCGACGAGGAGGTCCACGGCCTGGGGCCCGTCGGCCACGTCGAACACGGCGGAAGTGCCGTTGCGCAGCCGCAGGACGGCGGTGTCGGTCACCGGCAGGATTCGTGCCGTCTCGGCAGAGGCGTTGACGGTGATGGTCGGACTGAGGAACTCGTTGAACGTGCCGCCCAGATAAAGCGTGCCGCCGGTCATGTTCAACTGGAAGCTGTTCCAGAAGTGGTTGCTGAAGTCGGCGCCGCCGACGGTGCCGCCGACGATGTTCAACACGTTGACGGACTGGCCGGCGGTGTAGCCGAACGTATGTCCGACAGCGTGGTTCACCGTGGCGCCGGAGTTGACGGTCAAGGTGCCGCGGATCGTGCCGACCGCGCCCCCGGTCCCGAGCATCAGCGTCCCGGCGTCAACGGTTGTGCCGCCGGTGTAGGTGTTGGCGTTCGTGAGCGTCAGGGTTCCCTCGCCGGCCTTGTGCAGCCCGCCCTCGCCGCTGAGCACGCCGGAAAGGCCAATGGCGTTGCCGTTGGTGTCGATGCGGATCGCATTGGCGCCGGTTCCGGAAAGGGTCATCGGGAGCGTCGAACTCCAACCGGCCGTGGCACGGAGCGTGCCGCCCATGCCGCCGAGGTTGACTGCCGCCGGGCCGGCGTCGTTGACGATGCCGCCGGAGCCCACGTTGAAGGTGCCGCCCTCAAGCGTGAACGTCCCGCTGCCCAAGCCGTTGGCTCGGGCGTTGACCACGACGCGCGTTGCCGTGGCCACGCCGCCGGTCTGATGAAACGTTCCCGTGCCGTCCACGGCGCATACGAAATAGCGGTCGTTGTCGACCACCAGTTCGCCGCCGCTGAGATTGTAGAAGGTGGTCGACGCCGGATAATGGCCCAGGCGGAAACCGGCGTCCTCGGCGACGACGCCGGTCGTTCGTACGGAGCCGCCACTCTGGTTGATCGTTGCGGTAATCGACGTTCCGGGGGTGTTGCCAAGCTGGATCCAGGCGGCAGTCAGGCTGCCGTCGACGATGTCCAGCGTGGCGCTTCCGCCGCCGGCGGTGTGAGCGTTGCCCACCTGCAGCCCGCCGGTCAGCGTGGTCGTTGCAGAAGGCGCACCGAGCGTCGCGTCGCCGGCCGCCACATTCAGGGTGCTATAGCTTCCGCCGCCTTCCAGGTTCAGCGTGCCCGCGCCTATCTTATTGACACCTCCGCTCCCGGAAAGGGCGCCTGAAAGGGTGAGGGTGTGGCCGCCCGTGTCGAAGATCGTGTTGCCGCCCGTACCGGTCAGGGTCATGCGCCGGCTGGATGCCCAGTTGCCGCTGGCGCCGAGCGTGCCGCCGCCGAGGTTGATCTGGTAGGCTTCGTTGACGTTGAGGCTGCCGCTGGTGATGCCGGAGGGGCCGACGGTGAAGGTGCCGCCGGTGAGCGTGAAGGTGTCGGAGCCGGCCGTGTGGCCCCGCCCGTCGAGCACGATCCCGTGGGCGCTGGCGGTGCCGCCGGACTGTTGGAAGTTGCCGGTGCCGTCGATGCCGATATAGAGGATGCCCGGCTGCTCAGCAGCGCCCGAAGGGTTGACCGTACCGGTGGGGGTACCCGTCAGCGACAGTGTGCCATTGCTCAAGGTATACGTGCTGGTCTGGCTCGGGTAGTGGCCGAGGCGAAACGTGCCGGTGACGGTCACGGCGCCGCCGCTTTGAGTCACGGTGCCGCTGACGCTGGTGCCGTCACCAACGCGTAGGTGCCCGGCCGTCAAGGTGGCCGTGTCCTGGATTACGAGGGCACCCTGGTTGCCGCCGCTGACGTCCCAATTACGGCCCACGTTGACGTTGCCGGCAACCGTCGTACTGGAGGAGCCGGCAAGCCGGAGCGTGCCCCCGGCGGCGGAAAGTTCGCCGCCCGTGATGGAAGTCGTCCCCGTCAGTGTTAGCGTGCCGGGGCCGATCTTGGACAGGCCGGCGGCGCTGGCGATCGGGGCCGAAATGGTTACGGTATCCGCATTGTTGATCACCTGGACGGTCGCGGCGCCGGGACCGCCCGTACCGGCGCCGGTAAGCGTGAGCGCCCCTGTGCCGGCGAGTGTATACGCGGCGTCGAACGACAGCGCCCGCGCGGTTATCGCCGAGCCGAGGGTCACGGTGCCGCCGCTGCCGGTGAAGTAGGCGGCCTTGTTTTCCGCATTACTCCACGCGACGTCCGCGCCGGAGTTGTACACGCCCCTGGTCCACTGCGCAGTGGAAGTGTCCCATGTACCGCTGCCGCCGGGGCCCCAGAAGACCGAGGCCGTATCGGTCACCGTTTCAAGCCGGTAGCCGAGCGAGAAGCTGTCGGACCCTTCATGTGCGTTCGGACCGATCGCCACGTAGACCTTGTCGCCGGCGCTCAGTTGACCGAGCGCCACGTTGAAGGCCCCGGCGCCGGTTCCGCTGCTGCCCCCCGGCTGGACGAAACGCGTGACCGGTGTGTCGTTGACATAGACCCGCAGTTCCACCCCGCCGCTGGAAAAGCTCCCTACGCCCAAGGTACCATTGGTGATCTGCACCAGGCCCGCTTCACCGGCTTGGACCTCATAGGCAGCGATCGCGAAGCGGTCGGCGCCCTGCGCCGGGCTTCCCTGGTTGATGCCGGTACCCGGATGGCCGCCGGTCGAATTGAGCAACACCCATCCGGCCGGATAGGCCCTGGGCAACGGGCTGCCGCCGTCGAAGTTGTATGTAGTCCCGCTGGCCTTCAGGCTGGCATAGTTGCTGGCCGCGGTGCCGATGGCCCCGGTCGCATTCCACATGTAATCCCAGCCATCGGCCGAGCGCTCCACGCGCGTCTGGCCGTTCTCTGTTCCTTGAAGATAATCAACTCGGTAATCGGCAATGACGGCTGCCAGTGCCGGGCTACCCGAAACCGCCAGCGTCGCCATCGTCCCACCGATCAACAGCCATTTTGCACAGTTCATCGCTCATTTCCCCCATTTGATAAGGAGCACCCCCGATGGACGCAGGACAAAGTTTGCGCCCACTCACCTCACACGCCGGTTGGTGTCACTTCGTTGTCAACTCCAAGCTTACCGGCGGCATGCCGCGTTCGACGGTCGCTGCCAGGTTCGATGTCTTTGGATTGGAATAACGCTCAGGCACGATCCACCGGGTCCGGATGCCGCCGGGGGCGACTTCTCCACTGAGCCCGTCGGGATCGGCCGTGATGCCCAGGGTCTCCTGCAAGGTGACCGTGACCGCGTGCTCGCCCAGCAGGGCGCCGTCGCCGGGCGCGACCGTTTGGAGCCGGAACTCGCCGCGCTCGTCGGTCTGGCCGATCGCGGGGCGCCCGCCGTCGCGGGGCGAGAACATCACGGCCGCGCCTTCGACCGGTTCGCCGTCCAGCGTCACCACGCCGCGCACCGGGGCCATGGTGCTCCCCCCGCCGCAGCCGGCCAGCGCTGCGCAAGCTGCCAGGAGAACCAGCCGGAATTGCAGGCGAAGTAGATGCATAGCACGCAGTCCTCTCTTCTTTCGCTCTAAGGGATCGATACCGGCTGGCCGTCCGACCGGGCGCCCAGGTACTGATAGGTCCAATGGTCGATCGACTGGCTGAGGAACCGCACCGCGCCGTCGCCGAACAGGAACATCACGCCGCCCGGGTGCGACGACTTGAACGCCAGTTCAAGATTCCAGTTGCACGGCTGCAAGCAGGGGTCGAGGGTGGCGTCGTCGCGGCAGCTATCGACGTTCATGGGGACTTGCGTGGCAACCAGCCCGTTGCCGTTGTTGCTGCGCGCCCAGCCTTGCTTGATATGTATCGAGCAGTCGCGCCGCACTTCGCCGAAAAAGATGGTGTTCGAGAGGCCGTCGCGGCAATCGGCGGCGCTCTTCGGCTCGTTGCGGCGGAAAAACATACCCGCAAAGTTGTTCGCGTTTCCGTACGGAGCCAGCGCATAGGTGTTCCAACTCATGGCGCTGGGGCACGAGCAGTTCTCCGAGTTGTTGCCGTGCGCGGTCGGTCCGGCGCTGGCCGCATAGTTGTGAATGGCCCGGTTGTTGTGCAAGCCCCGGTTGTTGTCGCTGGGGCACACGTAAACCGGGACGATGGTCGAGGCGAGCAGACGCCCGTCGGGAAAGGTCTGGTCGTCGATCCGGCGGGTATAGTCGAACTGGTCGAACAGGCTCTGCTGCTCAATGTACGGCAGCAGCAGGCCCAGGATCGAGCCCCGGTAGTCGTCGTAAACGGTCCCATACCAGTACGCGCCGGGCGGGAAAGTCGAATTGCTTTCGTGGTACAAGTGCAGCGCGAGGCCGATTTGCTTCAGGTTATTGCTGCACTGCAAGCGGCGAGCCGCCTCGCGGGCGCTCTGCACGGCAGGCAGCAGCAGGGCAATCAGGATGCCGATGATGGTGATGACCACCAGGAGTTCGACCAGGGTGAAAGCACCCCGGCGGCCGAACGAGTCCGTACGCCGACTCCCCTTTAGAATTCGCATGGCCCGAGAATCCTGTAGGTATTCACGCCGAACGCCTTTCCCTCGCCGTCGCACGTCCGACACGCGTGTTCCGCAGCCGGCAGCCAAAGAGGCAGGGATAAGCTCTAGTGTATCTTCCTATGCAGAAGCTGTCTACGACTGCGCGACATCTTTTTCAGCCCCTCAGCAAGGGGCCGCATGGCGACTGCAGCACTCTCGCGGCAACGCACCCATTTGCAGCACGGGCCGACTGACCACCGCTCCGGGCCGGTGACGCCCAAGGCTTGGTACAACATCGAGGCCGTCCCCCCCGCGCTGGGCTGTTACATCGGACCTTCGGCCCGAGCAGATTGGTGGCCGGTGCAGCGTGCCCGAGCCTCGACCTGCTCAAACCGGGCTCGATTTTTGGCTGGCAGTTTTCCGATTTTCCACACTCACCACCCCACGTCTCATCCCCCGGATGCGTTACAGGAACAAACCCCTCGGTGCGCCCGTTTCCAGCTTGCAGGCCGCTGGGTTGGAGTCCCGCCTTCAGGCGGTCTTTTTTCGCACCTGCTGAAGTCAGGACTCCAGCAGGGCACCGTTTGCACCTATCAAACGGAATCGCCGTCGGCACTCGCAGGCACGTGACACCGCACCTCGATTGCAGTTTGCAGCTCAGCCGGCGTTTCCGACCGCCGGGGGGTATCTTGCGGAGCCGGGTGAGATGGCAAGTCTCGTCCGGCTCGATCCGTAAATGCACACATGTACATCTACTGAGTCTAGCAGATCGGCCGCCGGATCGCAAGGCAAAAAACCGGCCAAGTGCGGCATGCCGCCCCACGACCGAGATTTCCAGGTCGTCGCCACGGCGCGACGGACTGTGCAACGAAGACGGACAACAAGGGCGAACCCGTCGGAACCGTTCTAACACCACCGCAGCGGCTGCATTACCGCCGCTTCCGCCGCAGGATCAGAGCAAGCAGCCCAAAGACCAACAGGACAATCGCCCCCGGCTCGGGTACGGCGGTGAGCACCAGGTTTTGCCCGTCGGAGAAGATCTGCCAGCCGTGCGCCCAG
>JAVEUP010000297.1:0-6742 GCA_034005525.1 Thermoguttaceae bacterium
CAAGACCCTGGTGGGCCTTCGGTCGCTTGGCCGGGCCTGCTTCGAGCGCACGGCGTGCAAACCACGTTGGGCATGGCTTGCGCAGGCCCACCAAGGACTGACGCGACCTTGTCCCACCCTACGTGAACAATCCGGGCTACGCGTTCACCGGCCGGTGGCGAGGGCTGTTTCTTCCGTTGGATACGAGTGCGCAGTCGCCGTGAACCGCTACTGCGCGCGTCCGCGCTGGCTCTCGCGGCGCCGCTCGCCTTCGGGACGGCTTTCGTCGTCGCGCAACCGGTGGCCGCCGGGGCGGGGCCCCTGGCCGGGCATGCCGGGGCGGCGGAAGCCGGGGGCTGAGCCGGGCTGGCCCCGTTGCAGGTACAGACGCTGCAACTCGCGCTGCATCTCGTCGGCCGGCAGTGCCAGCAGGCGGTCGAGCCGAGCGTCGTCCAACTCGTTCTCGAAGAACTCAGCTAGACCGTGCTCCTCCATTTCCGGCAGCAACCCTCGCGGGCCGCGCCCGGCAAACCGGTGCCGCATGAGTTGGGGAATCCACTCCTTGACAATGCGCCACTGTTCCGGCACGGGATGGCGCTGAAGCTCCGTCCGCGTGGGTTCCTGCAGCTTCGCCCGCAGTGCGGCAAGGTCGCGTTCATCGAGAACTTCGTCAATCGGGCGCCGAGCGCCTTCCGCCGATCGCGACGCCTGGAGGAACATGAACACGGCGGCGCGCCGGCGCTGCGGGTCCGATTCCTGCCGGATGCGCGCCTGCGCGGGTTCGGGCAGTGCTTCGATCATCCGGTCGGACAATCCGGAAAGCCAGTCGCGGAGCGCTTGGGCATCGTTGGGGTTCAGCCTCTTGATCCGTTCGGCCGCCTGCCGCCTCAGGAGGCTTTCGATCTGTTCGACGCGCGGCTGCGGAGCCAGTTCGAGCAGTTCGGCGCGTGCGATGGGCGGCAGTTCCTTCAGCCACTGGTAGTAGTTGGCAGCCACGGTTTGCAGCGCCGCGGCGCCCGGCGCCGCGGCCAGGTCGCCGGCCAGCAGGCGCAGCCGCTTCTGCTCGGCGGCATCGAGTGCGGCGAACTGCTCTTGCCGGCGGCGCAGTTGCTCCTTCTCGGTGGGACTCATCTCCTCGATGCGCTTCTTCGCCGCGTCGGGTGAATCGATCGGGATCGGTTTGCCGGGCTGCGCGTCGGCCGTCGCCGCCGGTTCGCTGAAGAGGCCCGCCTCATGCAGCGCCGCCAGAAACTCGAGGCTGTCGATTGCCCGGTAAGTATCAAGGTTTTCGAGTAAGGGCAGGTCTTCCAGCAAGCGGCGGTTCGGATTGGGACGAACGGCGGCCACGGCCAGGAACCCTGCCATGCCGGCGGCTGCCAGGACCGCGAACACCAGAGCCGCACGCCGCACGCGACGGCTGGGCGCAGCCGCGCGTTGCCGGTCGGCCTGATCGGCGGCGGCTACCATTTCCAGCGTGGTGCGGGTAAAGTCGCGGCCTGCCGCGTCGGTTTCGAGTTGGTCCAGGAGTTGCCAGGTATGGTCGAACTGGTGGAGCCGGCTGCGCAGTTGGTCGTCATCGGCCAGGCGCGATTCGAGCTGCCGGGCCGCCGCGGCGTCCATTTCGCCGTCCAGGTACGCGACCAACTGCTCGTCGCTGAACGGTCCGGTGTTTGCGTGGCGATCAGTCATCGTGCTCAGTCCCCGGGCGACGGCCCTCTTCCAGGTACGGCGCGAGCACCTCGCGCAGGTTCACCCTTGCCCGGGCCAAAAGCGACTTGATGGCCTGGGGCGTCAGTTCCATCGTTTGTGCTATGTCGGCGTAACTCATTTCCTCGAACTTGCTCAGCAACACGGCCATGCGCTGCCGCTCGTTGAGCGACTCCAGCGCCAGCCGGATAATATCGCGCAACTCGGCCTTGTCGAACTGCCGGGCGGGCATTTGGCCGCTGCTGGCCTGGAGCATGCGGTCCATCGGCTGGCCCCGGAACGTGCCGCTGTCGCGGGCGACCAGGTTGACCTCGCGGCGCCGGGCGCGGCTGCGCAGGGCGTTGAGGGCGGCGTTGTTGGCAATGGTGAACAGCCAGGTCGCGAACTTCGCACCCGGCTGATATCGGCTTCGCGAGCGGTACACTCGCAGGAACACCTCCTGAGCGAGGTCTTCGGCCTGGTCGCGGTCGCCCACCAGGTGGTCCAGCACGGTCACCAGGCGATCCTGATATCGGGCCACCAGTTGCTCGAAGGCAATGGCGCTGCCGTCGCGCACCTCAAGCATCAGACGCACGTCAGGATCGCTCAGGGCGCGGCGGGTGGACGACTCGGTAACGACCAAACGGCAACTCCTCTTCTATAAAACCCCGGTGCCGGGGCAAGGTTCTGTTGGAGCAGCCCCCCGGCGCAATTGGCCGCACGCCGCCCCGATGCAATCGCCTTTGCGCAGCCGGATCTGCACGTTGACGCCTGCGGTTTCCAGTATGCTCTGGAATCGCCGGATCACGCCCGGAGCGGAACCCTGATATGGCAACCCCGGTACGGGATTCAGCGTAATCAGATTCACCAGCACGGGCCGGCCGTGGAGCAGTTCGGCCAGCCGCCCGGCGTGTTCGGGCCGGTCGTTTTCGCCGGCCACGAGCACGTATTCGTAGGTGACACGGCGGCCCGTTTGCGCGAAATAGTCGTCGGCCGCCTCGACGATCGCTTGCAGGCCCACCGTGCGGCCGGCCGGCACCAGGCGGTTGCGCAGTTCGTCGTCGGGGGCATGGAGCGAGACGGCCAGGTGGTAGGGCGAGGAAAGCCCGGCGAGGCGGCGGATGCCTGCCGGAAGTCCGACGGTCGAAATAGTAATCCGCCGGACCCCGATACCGAGCCCTTCGGAGTCGCTTGCGACGGCCAGCGCCGGCAGCAGGGCGTCGAGGTTCGCCAGCGGTTCGCCCATGCCCATGACCACGATGTGCGTGAGCCGCTCCCCAGCGGGCAGCCGCATGTTCAGGTGCAGCAGTTGTTCCACGATTTCGCCGGCCGAAAGGTTCCTGGCAAGGCCGGTCAGACCGCTTGCGCAAAACACGCAACCCATCGCGCACCCAACCTGCGTGCTGATGCACGCGGTCCGATGCCCCCGGTCGTCGCGCAGCAGAACACACTCGACTCGTTGGCCGTCGGCAAGTTCAAGCAGCAGCTTCTCAGTACCGTCGTCGGCCTGCTCGTGCCGGACCTCCCGGCTTGTGAGAACCTGGAACGCCTTGGCCAGTTCTTGCCGTAGTGCAGCCGGCAGGTCGGTCATGGCCCCGAAGGAATCGGCGCGGCGCTGGAAGACCCACCGCCGCACCTGCCGCAGCCGGAAGGGCGGCAACCCTCGCGCAGCCAGCCATTCGGCCAGCGGTTCGTTCGGCGGATCGATCAGGGGTTGCATGGGGCTGGCTAGTTGTTAGTTGTTAGTTGTTAGTGTTTGAGATTTGGGATTTGAGATTGTAGATTTCTGTTCCTTCATACTCTTCTGCCGTTGCTGTTGAGCTGGGCGATGCACTTGGCAACGGCGCCGTCGGCGAGGGCGGCGGCGAAGGCGGCGAGGTCGGAGTAGAGGGCGTGGCTTAAGTATTTCACTACCCAGTTGTGTTTCATGGGACTGATAGTAATCACTGCCGCTCCGGAGCGGTATGCCTCCCACATTTCGATTGCGGTGCCCATCGAGGCGGACGGCAGAACGGCCACGAGGGCGTCGACTTCGCGGCACATTGCATTGTGGCGGAAGAATACTTCGCGCCCGGTTAGGTCGGCGTAGTCAATCGAGTTCTGATGCTTGGCTCGCGGATCATACACGTCGGCACCGGGGAAGTACTGGGCGAGCAATTCACAAACCTGCTGCCGGTACACCTGGTCATGCACTGCCTTGGCCGTGTGCGAACCTTGCATAATGCCGGCGACAAAGAAACGCATGGAACCTCCCGGGGGTTGGGAAAGGGCGAAGGGAGAACCGCTTCCGGTGGAGTACTGGCAAACCGTCACATTATATGATATCCTCTGCATTGTTCTTCGTAAGGGTTTCCCCCCATTAGACGGTGAGAAGGCCCGCGTTTTTGCTTCGTGATGCCGGATCCTGCTGCAAAACGCCTTCGGCGTTGTCCGTGATTGCTCCGGCTCACGGTTCGCCGCGGAGTACGGTGCACACACGGAAAGGCTAACCAATGAAGGAACCCCAAACCTGTCCTGCCGAGGAGTTGGTCGCGCGACTCATTTCGCTTCCTGGCCGCAGCGGCCAGGAGCGGCCGGTGATGGACTTCATTGTGGCGGAACTTCGCCAGGCAGGTGTTTCTGCCAATGCGATCCAGTTCGACCGCGCACACTGGCGGAGCATTCATGGCGGAGAAATCGGGAACCTGGTGTGCAAGCTTCCGGGCACGGTTCGCGGCCCGCGGCGCCTGCTGATGGCCCATACCGATACAGTACCGCTCTGCGAAGGGGCGCGACCCGTCCGGCGCGGCCGGTTCCTGATACCCGCCGACAAACACACCGGCCTCGGTGCCGACGACCGGGCCGGCTGCGCCGTGGTACTCCACACCGCGCTTGAAGTGTTGCACCGAGGTCTGCCGCACCCGCCGCTGACGTTCCTGTGGACGGTTCAGGAAGAGACCGGGCTGCACGGGGCGAAGAACGCGACGCTTTCCCTGCTCGGGCAGCCTCGGCTGGCGTTCAACTTCGACGGCGGCCGTTCCGCGAAGATTACGGTCGGGGCCACGGGCGGATATCGCATGAGCATCACCGTTCGCGGCATCGCCAGCCACGCAGGCGGCGCGCCCGAGGAGGGCGTCAGTGCCATTACCGTCGCGTCGCTGGCCATTGCCGAGTTGCACGAGACCGGCTGGCTCGGACTGGTCGAGAAGGGCGGCCGGCGGGGCACCAGCAACGTGGGCGTTGTCCACGGTGGCGAGGCGACCAACGTGATCACACCTGAGGTCACGCTCCGCGCCGAGGCCCGCAGCCACGATCCCGGCTTCCGCCAGCAGATTATCCGGGCGTTCGAGCAGGCATTCCGGCGCGCCGCGCGCCGGGTTCGCAACCACAAGGGCAAATGCGCCCGCACGAACATCGACGGATGGCTCGATTACGAATCGTTCAAACTGCCCGACGACGAACCCTCCGTGCTGGCCGCCGAGGCCGCGATCCGTGCCGCAGGCGGCACTCCGGAGCGGGTGATCTCCGACGGCGGACTCGACGCCAACTGGATGACCCTGCGGGGCATTCCCACCGTATCGCTTGGCGGCGGACAAATGCATGTCCACACCACCGCCGAGCGGCTCGACCTCCGCGAGTTCGCCCGCGCCTGCCGCATCGCGCTCGCCCTGGCCACGGCCGACGGGCCGGCTGTCTCACGCTGAGAGCCGCGCCTTTAGCGGGATTGCCATGGCGTCGACGATTTGCGCGGGGGGCACTTCGGCCCGGGTGACGACAATTTGCGACCAGCGGGTATTACCCAAGCCGGTGCGATGGTCGTCCGAGGAGACCTGAAACTTCACGCCCTCGGCCGCGAACAGCTTGACCATCTCGACATATTGCGCGGTCACTTCCCGCGGCGGCACGCTCGTCTTCTGAAACCAGAAGACCGTGCAGTTGATAATGTCGAATACCTTCCCTTTCTCGGCCATCTTCGCAGCCAGTTCGCGGAGGAGCCGTTCGGGATAGTCGGCCGGGGCCGCGGCGGGTTGCGTGTTGCCCGTGTTGAACGGGTGGGCAATCCCGTCCAGGTATTCGACGTCGCACAAGCCCAGGTAGGTGCGCACGACGTTTTCCATGTACGTTTGCTTGTCGGCCGGCGTGTTCCGGAGTGTTCCCTCGGACCGGCCGCCCAGGTCGCAGAGCACCCACTCGAGTCGTTCCGCGTGCCGCGGACCAATGCTGATCCGACCCGTGGCGTCCAGTGCCGCGGCCTCCACTCCGGCGATGACCCGGCAGTCGTCCTGCCCGGCGCGAAGCAGTTCAATCTCCTTCAGGTACGCTTCGAATTGTTCTTCGGAGTCGTGCAGCTTCTGCCCGGGGCCGTAATGGTCGGTTACCGCCATGGCGTCCAGTTCGTAAGCACGGGCCTCAAGGACGTGCAGCGGCAGCGAGTGGGCGCCGTCCGACCAGGTGGTGTGGGTGTGCAGATCGTGGTTGATCCAACCGGCCAACGGGTCACGGCCATCGGCAGCCAAACCGTCTTTTGGGGAGAAAGTCAGTCCGGCAGCGCCCAGCGCCGCGGCCGACCTGAAGAATTGGCGGCGTGAAGAATTGGACATACACACTCTCCTTTCTCGCGTTCCATTTTAGCGTGTGTGGCAAGATTCTCTGGCAGGCTCGAAAGTGTCCCAAAGGCTGAGTTCGCCCGGCCTGGGGTCACGTCCCGCGCTGTTGTACACAAGTCGTGGCCGCCACCAGCCGGCTTGCCCCGCATGGAGCGGTGGTCAGTCGGCTAAGTCGGCGCCGAGGCTCCCTATCTCCCCTGCACGCTGCCGCCGCCTCCGGCGGCAGCGTGCAGGGGAGATAGTTCGGGTGAACCGTGCCCGCTTCAGCTCACTGACCACGGCTCCATGCGGGGCAAGCCCGCAGGTGGCCCTTCGCCGCCTCCAGACGTGCCAGAGAATCTTGCCGCACACATTTTAGCCGGGCTGTCAGGCCTGTCAATATTCGGACATATTTGCCGAGCCGGTTGCGCTGTCAGGAACGCCTTTTCGCATAAGGACTTACGACACGCCCCAAAATCTCTTCCCCGCAAGAGCGTGCGTTTTCGCCGGGT
>JAVEUP010000102.1:0-28852 GCA_034005525.1 Thermoguttaceae bacterium
ATCGTCGGGCAATCGCTCGACGTATTCAGGGTCAATCCAACGGCCCGCAGATTCTTTAGATCGACGGTTGGCTTCCTTCAGTTCTCCTTTCCCTAAGTATTTGACTACTCGTTTTTGGCTATTCATTTCTACTTCCCTTCGCATAGGTGTTTCATTGACGGCCTTGGTCGCCACCTGCTCCGAGCAGGCTGGCAGTTCCTCGACCGGCCCGGCACCACCGTTGATGTTGGTGGGGCCGGGTTGATCGAGAGAGGAGAGCCCGCCCGTCCATTTGGCCGGGCGGGCTCTTCCGCCACCACTACATCGGTGTCTCTTCGAACTCTCGACGCACTGCTTCCACCTCGGCTTGCTTGCTCTCAATGTACTCTTGGAACTCCTGGATCGTCTTTCCGGGGGTGAGAGCCTCGGCAATTGCGCAGAACCGCCGCCAAGTGAAGGCGTCCTCCCGGATTTCCCAGGTGCCGCTTTGCCCCCGAGCGTAGAATTCTCGCTGGACGGTGAAATACCGGTCCAGGTAATGGTGGGCGAGCGTTCGCAACTCGGCTCTGGTCGGCCTAAAGTCCACCAGTTCGGCGTCCAGGCCATTGATATCGCTCTCGTAGCCAATCACGCAGTCGCCGACAATCAGCGGCTCCAGCCCTTCCGATTCCGGGGCCAGGTGAGTGGCGTTGGGACAGTGCTGGTCGGCCTCCTCAACGGCGCTACTGTTCGAGTTGTTGGTGTGGTCAGAATTCAACTTTTTCATTTTCTTATCCTCTTCGCCCCAAAGACAATATCGCCAGGGGGCGTACTGGCGCAGGGAACCACGACACCATGGGCATCGTGGGAAGGTGGTCCGCTCCGCAACAAGCGGCGGACCATGGGCCTCGGCGTGAATGCCGAGTGCAGTAGAGAAAGTTGGCTGCGGTAAAAGGAAGTTATTCGTTGTTGGGATCATTATAGCAGATTCCGATAGGCGGCGCAAGGCGAACTCGCAATGAACTGTCAGATAAGCGGCGGTATTCCGGGAGCGTCACAGCGTGCCAGATGCTCTCCTGCATGCTCAGCACATAGATACTCGCCGCATTTGTCGCAGCGGATGAAACAATCCTTGCACCCTGCCACGTCGCACGCTGGGCATTCCACAATGCACTCGGGACAGTTGCCAGCATCGCACTGCTTGCACACTACCACGCACTGCGCACATATTATCTTGGCGCAGTCACAGTAGTACATTTCCGTGTCGATGAAACGGCGTTCGCAAATGTCGCAGGCTTCAAAGACGGGAGGACCAACCTGAAAACCTGTGTCTATGCAAATCCTTCGCCAAACAAGGCCATCTTCGATTGCCATTGCTTCCTCTCTTTCCACGGTTCTGGAACAGCACAAAAAAAGGCCTCTGGCTAAACCCCCTGCGTCAGCAGGAGGAGAAACCAGAGGCCCAAGTCAGCCCGAGTTTGGGGGCAGGTAGGGGGCCTACCGTTTTCCGTCTACTTCTGTTTCAGCGAGCTTGTTCGCTCACCGATCTCCAAGTTGTCGTTGTGGGCCAATGCCTCACAACGATACCAATCTGCCAGATCCGACCTTTCTAGTCAAGGCATACTTTTCACCACCCCAGATACTCCCCCGGAACGTAAATGCACGGCAGCAACTTCGGCATGTTGAATAACAAGACCATCGAATGAACCAAGGGCCCAACACCATCGACACAATATGCATCTTGCGGCAAGGGAATAATCGATGTGATCGGCGGACAGACCTCACGTAGCCACTTGTATCTGTTTGGACGACCAGCGTAGTCGTTGGATGTGACCCGTGAATTCAACAGGAAGTGGAATGGCGCAAAGAAAACGATGGGGCAGCCCTCCGGAACAATTTTTAAAATCTTCGCCAGGAACTTCGTCGGGAATAATTCCTTTCCGGAGGGATTGCCACTGAAAGGAACATTTGCCAGTACCAATTCGACATCGAGCAAAGGTTTCCGCCTCTTGAAGAAATCTCTTCCCCTTTTGATCTCATACCAATTGATCCTGGCCCCCTTCCACGGCCTCGTCAACGCACCATCCCCGGCACACGGGTCCAAGATGAGTCGAGCCGGGTAATGCGGCGAGATCAAGTCGTGAAGGAACTGGCAGAGGCCATCGGGCGTCCTCACATCATTCCGCTTGGTGTTCGCCTGATTGCATCCGCCGAAAAACGGTCGAGGGCGGAACTTGCCATCCATCCCGACCGTTTCGGCCAACTGGCAAACTTTACCAGTTGCGGCTATCTCGCCCCGGACGCTGGCAACGGTGGGATGGCTCACGCCCAACATTTTGCCGACCCACCGGTCGGATCGTTCGGGCGTCTCGGCAAGCTGATCGGCAATCAGTTGGCGTTTTTGAGCCTGGGTTAGATGGCGGCGGGCAAGGTTTAACGCCCGTGCCAAGGCCCTCAACTCCTCTTCGTCGCCTTCGTGGACGGTTTCGGGGCATTCATAGCCGAGGCTGTCGGATATCTTTTTCCTGTGGTTGCCGTCAATGATCCTTCGAGTGGGCCCATCTGAATCGACGAGGATCGGATTGATGACGCCGTTTACGGCGATGCTGGCTTTGAGCCCTTCGTATTCCTCAGGTGTCAGCGGCGGAAGGTCAAGGAGGGCCTTGTAGCGGGGCTTGGTTTTGCGGCGTGGAGTGGTTTTAGTGCGCATGGTCGAACCTCCTTAGAGTGGCTACCGTTGATTGTATCCGGGGCTTTGCTTTTCGAAAACCCCGCCGCTCGAAAGAAACTGGCCCGACCTGTAGCCCGCCCCCGTCACCCTTGGGTCCCCTCGGCCTAGACGACTTCCACCCGAGATCCCCAATAATACTTTCCAAAACGCCGCCCCACACAAACGGGCCTGGCACTAGACAGCGGGCGGTGAAACGGGCCTGATATGGACGGGGTTCATCTCCCTGTGAGCAAGGGAGTTTGGGGGTGGGAGCACTGTGGACCCAACCACCGCTAGCAACTTAGCCTGCCCTGGCCTGACGGCCAGGGCAGGCTTCCTCTTCCTGACTTCACCGTAGACCATTGCCGTTCGTTATTAAGAGTAGGCATCTTCTCATCGTCACGCATGGCACGGGTATTACTAACGCCTCGCTGTCCATCAGGCAGTTTAATAACGCTCGGTTTGTGGAATGTCTTGCATTCTGCGGTTCTCCTTACACCACAATGACTTACAACCAATCAAGAAAGAAACAAGGCTTATAATAAAGTAGATGCCCTTTACACTGCTATACTGTCTTTACACTCCCAATATCTCCTCCAATAGTTCTTCTTCGGTCAACAATCTAGCCTTCCACCCCAGTCTTTCATTGACCCTCCTGCCTGTCGTATATCGAGTAGCAAGACCTTTGCCTTTCTTTCCCCTTGTGAACATTGGACGCTGATGGACGGTGATAATCCCTAACCCCTTCAACGCCTGGACAATGCGTTGATGTCTTCGCTCTGCCTTGTCTCCGCAAGCAATCCCAAATTGGTCTTCGAAGAAGGCTCGCCAATAGGGTAATGCAATGCCATTCTCTTCTTTTTCCTTCGTCAACACCAAGCCGACTGTCTTGTTGATGACATCGACAGGATCGACTTGTGTGGCAGTCCCAAATAATGGTTTAAGCTGACGGTGAAAGTCGATCAGGTCATCGTCCAGCCACTCGACCTCGACCTTGTAGCGGGTGTATCCTCGGTGCCAAGTCGTCTTGTCGAATGGATCAAAACCGATTTGACGAAATCTTTCTGCTGCCCTCTCCCAGATGGCATTGGATTTGTCTGGCTCACGTTGATTTCTGTTCCCCTTGAAGGCATTGTCAACGGCGTAGTCGATGTTCTTGTCGATCTTTTTGTAGTCCTGTTTCAGAAGCCGAGAGGAGCATGCCCAGCCTTGGCTGGGCATGCTCCGGAGGAACTCTTTCAATACCGCCTTGGCGTCTTCTTTCGAACGGAAGTGCGGGGCAATGCGGGCATGGGCGTTGATGACCTCATCCAAGGAACCCTTGGGGCAGTTGGTGCCGCACCAGAACTGGATGAGGTTCTTCCTGTACTGGTATTTCCATTTCAGTTGTGTGGGCTTCTTGTTAGCGGAGGCGGCGGAAGGTGTGGTCTTCTTCTGAGGCTCTGGTTGCGGGCTGGGGACGACCACGTTCGCCATCCTGGCTTCGAGGTAGGTGATGACTTCTTCGACGGCCATGGGGGTCGGAGTTGTCTTGATGTAGTGCATGAATCCCACGACATCTTGCTTGCCATTGTCCAATAATGTCAATGGCCGATTCAAGAGCATCGTTCGGTCCCAGCAAAGCGGCAACCGAAATCCATGATGGCCGTTGGGGAAGACCTCGATCTTGCCGAAGGTATGGGTGCGGGGGTCGGCGGTCATGTAGGGCAGGGCACGGCCCTGAACGGCCTGTTGGAGAAGATCGACATGTTTGTTGTCGAGGGCCACCAACCACTCCCTGACGTGCCTCTCGACATCCTCGACGCCCTTGGCCTTCCTGAGAATGAAGCCCGTGTGGATGCCTCGGGCATCGTAGTTGGCGACCTGATGATGGAGGGCGTAGCCGTCGAGGTCAGCCATCAGGGTCGGCAGTTCCTCCAGGATCATCTTGACCACCTTGAGGAACGTTGGTTTGCATCGTCCCTCGTGGAAGTCGATGTCGAGATAGACGGTCTTGGTCATCCTGCTGACGAATCCACCGTAGACGGTCTTGCAGTTCAGATGTCGCTTGAGTTTGTTCAGGTCGAACAGGTTCTTCCTGTAATACTCGGGCTCATCGAGATCGCCCGTTACAGTCACCCATTCGCCAGGTCGCACCTCCTGGATGTGCCTTTCATAGTCAAACCCGTATAGCTTGGCAAAACGAATGCAAGCCTTGGTCCGTTCTCGGACTCGGCAAGGTCGGGTCTGGCTGAGGTGGTAGAGAGGGATTTGCTTCGTGATGGCGTGCCGCTTGCCGTTGATCTCTAGCAGTCGGTCACGATGGATGCCACGGTAGGCTGTATATCCCACGAATGGCTCAGCCTCGATGTAGAAGCCCTCGGGATCGGACTTGTCGAGTACCGCTCGGTCCCTCAGCTTCCAGCTATTGGCGGTGTCAAAGTCATGTTGCCGAGCCTTGAGCCAGTTACCATAGTATCGTTTGCCGTCCTTGTACAGCGCCTGTTCGGCCATGCTTGTTGGGCCGAGAATATCCTCGTCGCTGAGAAATGTCGGTGGTTCAATACTACTATACATTAGGGTGTCTTTGTTCTGTGGTTCGCCGCCCCTTAAGCACCTGCGGTGCTCAAGGGGCGGGTGGAGTTCGTTTTTAAAGTTTTCTGGGAGGTGCCGCCGCCCATCGGGCGGCGGCATCTTCAATCGGCGTCCTCATGGTTCGGCTTCAGCAACCCGCTTACGTGAGCCACATTCAGCAGCGACACGATTTGAACCGATGTTGCTTCGTTGACGCCCCAGGCTACCACGTAGCCATCGGGATCGAGGATCTCGACCAACGAACCGCTGGGGCGGACAGTGTAGGCGTCAGGTGTCTGGTTCATTCTGTCACCTTCTCAAATCCTGCTTTCTCCAGAAGGGCTGTTATCTTTTCCTTATGCCACGCCCAGAGGTACACGGGGCTGTCGTCTGCCCATCGCTGTTCGACAAACCCCTGTTCAAACGCATTCGTGCTGGGTTTTCCCTCTTGTGTTCGCAGCCCAAGATCCTTCAACGTCTTTCCGACCTTGTGGGATGTGGCTCCAAACAAAGTTCCTATCTCTCGCATCGTCCAGTATTCCTCACTTGTCATCGCTCTCCTTTCGCCTGGGCGGTCGCCCGGCTGATTGTGGTTGTTTGAGTTCGTTGGCGATATGCGTCATGTCCCGCTGGGTGAATGTCCGTCTGCCGGACAGCCGGAACGGTTCGGGGACCCGACCACGCTGGAGCAGATAGGCTATCCGATGTTGTGGAACACCCAATCGTCGAGCGACATCGCCAATGGTAAACAGTTCTTCTTTCATGAAACCCTCCTCTGTTTAGTATCTATGCAGGTGCGGTTGTTTTTCTTGGAAGTAATAGAGTAGGGTTCTCACAATTAGTAAGACCTCGGACAGGCCGCCAACTATCGTTGGCGGCTTATGGCGGGGCTTCTCTTCGGATGTCTTGTCCTCTAGGTTGCGAACGCCATCGGACAAATTTGTCCGATGGGTCGGCTAGCGCATGACGGTCGCTCATGGTAATCTTTCATGTTTGAGGAAGACCCGCCCGCCGATGGCGGCGGGCGGGTCCTGGTGAGTCTACTGGGCGAAGCCATCGATCAATTTGTGGACATATTCCTGACGGGCTCGGCGCAGTCGCTTTTTTGCATACTCCCAGTACGGCTCGTGGACTTCCATGCCCAGGTAATGCCGGTTGTTTAGCAGCGCCATTTTGCAGGTTGTTCCTGCGCCGCAGAGGGGATCGAATACCAAGTCTCCCGGACGGCTCCACGACAGAATATGGTCCTCAGCCAGAGACTCGGGCATGAGGGCAGGATGCACCTGGTGTGCTTCCGTGTCCTGGGTGCTCTTGCGGTAACCAACGGTATAGTCCCAAACGCTGCCTCTCACCCCCCACTTTCGCACCGGCATGGTAGGGATAACGATGCTGTGGGGCGTGCCATCAGCGCTACGCCAATTGCGCTTACGGATCGGCCGTTTCCACGTAGAGTTGCGTCGGTCTGTCAGGCGGTTGACGTGGCTGGGCTTTCCCCGTGAGAATACAAACGCATAATGAAAATTGCGATAGTAGCGATTCGGATGGCAGTGGCGCAAGTCGCTGGTCCGAATGATGATGGTCTGATGCAGACGGAAGCCAATCTGACGAAACTGCACCACATGACTGGCACTGGTTCCGCTCTCGCCGCCCTTAATCACCTGGTCCTGTATGATCCAGACCAGGACCCCGCCGTCCATCGTAATCCTCCACAGTTGTGCGGCGATCGCCGGAAAATCGAATGTGTGGCCGCCGTAGCGACGGATTTTGTCGTAGGGTGGTGAGGTCACGGTGAGTGGTATGCAGGCGGCAGGCAGCGCCCGCATGCCCTGAACGCAGTCGCAGTGTAAAATTTGGTCGATGTATTTGTCCATTGAATGTTCCATGGTTTAGAAGCCCCTGTCCGGCCCAGGGCCGGACAGGGGCTGCACGAAGAGTGTGACTACGACAGGGCCTTTCGAATTCGCTGGACGGCTCCGGAGATTGCCTTGAGCCGCTGTCGGCAGGCAGCCGACTGCTCCTGATCCCAGTCGTCGTCCTGTACCCTCTCCTCCACCCAGGCTAAAAGCTGCTCACTTTGCACCAGGGCGGCTAGAGGCGACATTGACTCCTTGGCGGGCGGCATGTCGTCGTCGTCCTCCTCTTCATCCAGGTCGTCCTCCTGGTCTTCGGGTTCATAATCCGGCTCTTCAGGCTCATAATCCTGGTCTTCCGGCTGCGAATACGACTCCGCCTCCCCCGTCGTCTTAGTAGTTGCCTCCGTTGCCTCTTCGTCATCCGGCGGTTCCTTGCCGCCATCTTTGGCGGCCGTCCGAAGAATTCCGTACTGGAGGTACGCTTCGGTGATCCCCAGTCCAGCAACCTTTTCCTCGGAATCGGCTCGCTCAGCCAGTTGCATGGCTCTCCAGGCGGTCGGGCCGCTGAGTCCCTGTTCCTTGAGAAAGGTCTGCCAGTCGCCATGTCCCAGGTAATGCCGCCGGTAGAGCGACAGGGCCATGCCCAGTCGGTAGACATGGACTGCCATGGTTCGCTGAAGCACCTGGATCAAACTCACCTGGTGTTTTGCGTAACCAACCAGGTCCACAGCTTCCCAGGAGTCGTCCGGAAGTTCCCTGTCGAAATCTTTCAGAGTGAAAGATTCCGGCCCGTTCAAGAGCCTGCTGGGATCGGGGATTAGTATCGTGGCCTGCTTACCAAAGCGTTCCTTGACTGCAACAGTCATCTTCTGATCTCCCATTACGGGTGAATGTATTGCGGCCCAGACAATCCAGGCCGCTCACCCAAATAGGAGCTACAGACCATGTAACGCCTGATACAACTCGTGTAATGGTCCAAGAAATGGAAAAAGGCGGGCATATTGGCCCGCCTTCTGGCTGTTCAGGCACGGGAGTCACTAGCCATTCCCGAGCACCCATTCGATAGGTTCTGCGGGCATGTAGCACCACGCCCACCCACCTTGCGTTTTGACAGTCTGTTTGAGGTAGAGCGCAAACCGTGGCATTCCGTGGTTTGCAAAGCTGCTCCGGAGACGATGGAAGCCGAGCTTCAGTGCTCGGTGGGCTAGTTGTGGGTTTTCCCCTGAGGCAAATTCCTTTCGCCGCCCAGCGTGCATAAGCTGATCCAGTTGTTTCTGCAACTTCTCTGTTTCATAGTTCAACCCATCTGCCGTAGCATCGTCGTACACAGATCTAGCGACTTCGGCTCGTTCTTCCAAAGACTTCTTCTCCTTCATCACGTCTGCGATGTACTTTTTGTCCGCCACTTCCTGATGCGTCATGCCGACACTCAGGGGGGCATCGACTACCGACTTCTTTCGGGAAGGCCGTGAGACCAACGGGACAGTTGCTAGAGTCACGAGTTCGAGTGAGTCAATTCTCTTGCCGGGATTAGCCAGCAGCTTGGCGTATTCCGCAAACCCACGGCGGTCCTTGAACTTCCCACGCTCCACATTTGACCCGGCTGTGAAACGCAGCGTCCAAATGTTGCCTTCACGAAGAAATAGGTAGGGACGCTGTTCAGGTGGGGCCACCAATGCGGAACGTGTAACATCCAAGAACTCCAACCTGTCGCCCGGATCCACCACTGTGTTCCAGTCAACTTGTTCTTTGACCTGGGGCATGCGTGTCAAGCTGTTGTCCCAATCCACAATGTCTCGATCACAGTACACGGCGGCGTCACATGGAATGCGGAACGGGAGTTGCGACACGATGCGTTTTACTGCAAGTGCGTCAACATCGATTGCTCGCCACGCTTCCAACGTATCCTGCAACAGCAAATCCCTTAGTGTGGAATCTGCATACGGACGCATAATCTCTGTGTGCTGAGCGTATACGACCATGATGGGCCGAGCTATAGTGAGGCTCATTCTACTCTCCTGCATATTGTCTCGTGGTGTTTCCCCGGCCCTGGTTCAAACGTGCGACTGCCTGCTTGGTGAACGACTGGAGACACGAAGAAAGTAATGGACGTTATCGACATTATACATCCTTTATGGGCAATAGCAGAAGTGGACTGTGGGGGCAAGGAGCCGGGCGAACTAGCAGGGTGGCGTAAATCAGGGTGGCTGAATGCGGCGTGGCCGGAATCAGGATCTGACGGGAACCGACGATTGAGATGGGCGGTCAAACGTGTTGGGGGTCTTCTATTCCTGCCGCACCGATGTAGAATGTAAAATGGCAACACGATACACGAGGGCACCAGACCATGAAGTCGCATACAGAGTATTTGGCGTTCAACATCCCGTCCAGGATGGCATTCAAAAACATCACGCCACAAGTCGAAACGGCGGTGAAGAAAAGTGGGGTGAAGGAAGGGTTAGTCCTGGTGAACAGCATGCATATCACCAGTAGCGTATTCATCAACGACAACGAGACGGGATTGCACCACGACTTCGGCCAATGGCTGGAAGAGTTGGCCCCTTTCGACCCCGACCCGAACCACTACCATCACAATCGCACCGGCGAGGACAATGCCGATGCCCACCTCAAGCGTCAGGTGATGGGTCGGGAGGTTGTAGTGGCCATCACCAACGGGGAATTGGACTTCGGTCCCTGGGAACAGATATTCTACGGCGAATTCGACGGCAACCGATCTAAGCGGGTGCTTGTGAAGGTCATTGGCGAGTAGCCCATCGCTTCCCATTCAGCCGCACGGCGAACCTAGCGAACCTCGCATGAAACTGTGCTTTTCCGTCCACCCGATAGACGCAGGAAAACATTCCGTGAATGATGTTCTTTATCGTGCTTCGTAAATGCCATGCACATTACCGCGAGCGTGTTCATTAACGACGACGAGCCGGGGCTGCACCAGGACTACAAGGATTGGCTCGAACGTCTGGCGCCCTTCGACCCCTCACCGAAGGCATACCGGCACAACCGCACCGGCGAGGACAACGGCGACGCGCACCACAAGCGGCAGATCATGGGCCGCGAGGTGGTCGTGGCGATTACCAAGGGGCGGCTCGATTTTGGCCCGTGGGAACGCATCTTCTACGGCGAGTTCGACGGCCGCCGATCCAAACGCATTCTGGTGAAGATCATCGGCGAGTAGGTTTGCCTGCGCCCAGACCGTGTTTTCTTGCCCGGCGATCGGCCTGCACCCCCACTTACGAGGGTAATTTGCCAGGTTTTGTAGGTGGTTTATGCCCGGCTGCGGTTGTATTGAACGGGAAAAGATGGTATTGAATGACGCATTCTCCTCGCGCGATGGCGCCTGTTCCGTCGTGTGATGGAGTTGCCGTTGCGAGTTCTTCCATCCTTGTACCGGGGCGTTTTTTTTAGTCCACATACAGAGGGCTGCGACTTGGCATCACGGATCGAGACCAATCCGAAGACCATATCCTCGCCGGCCTCGGGCAGCGTTTCGCACGCGTTGCGCGCGGTGCCGCCATTGCCGGCAGAGGCCGCTTCGCCGGCCGAATGGCTGCGCGTGGAAGTGCATCAGTCGCTCGAAGTCCCCCGGCGTCCGAGGGTGCTGACGCCCGAAGCGTTCTACCCACTGGCCTATCCGGCCATGTTCCTTTCGCGCCGTCTGGACGAACGCCTCCTGGACTTGTTCCGCAAAGGGTATGTCAAGGGGACAGTCACCAGCGGCGTAGGCAATGAGGCCACGATAGTGGGAACAGCCATGCCGTTGCGGCCCGGCGAGGACGTCGCCGCCCTGTTGCACCGCGATCTGGGCGCGCACCTGCTGCTGGGCGCGACGCCGTATCAGTTGGTGTGCCAGTACATGGCAAACGCCGAGAGCCCCACGCACGGGCGCGAGGGGAACGTTCATCATGGCGATGCCGCCGGGCGGCGCATGCCCATGATAAGCCACTTGGGCCGCATGCTGAGCGTTGCGGTGGGCGCCACGTGGGCCGCTCGCCGGCAAGGCGAAGACATATTCGGCCTGGCGGTAATCGGCGACGGCGGCAGTAGCACGGGCGAGTTCCACGAAGCCATCAACCTGGCGGCCGTCCACCGCGTGCCGGTGCTGTTCCTGGTGGAAAACAACCACTACTCCTTTTCGACGCCAACCGAGTTACAGTACCGGTGCAAAAATCTGTCCGACCGCGCGGCGGGCTACGGCATTGCCGGCAAGACGATCGACGGAACCGACGTCTGGGAGGTGTACACCGCGGTCCAGCAGGCCCTGGCCATGATGCAGGCCGACCCGGAACCGATGATCCTGGAATGCCGCACGCTGAGACTGCAAGGGCACGCGGCCTACGACAAGGGCGATTACGTCTCGCGCGAGCAGCTTGACGCATGGCGGCAACGCGACCCGGTGCCTGCGGCCCGGCAACGCCTGCTCGACGTGGCCGGTTGCAGCGAGAGCGACGTGGCCAGGTTGGAGGCCGGGATCGAGGCGACCATCGAGCATGCGGTCCGCGATGCGCTGCGCGTTGCCCGGCCCGATCCGAAACGCCACGCCTGGATTCCCTACTGCACGAGTGCCCGCTCGCACGTGGCCCCGTTCGCCGCGCCGAAGGCCAAGAACGGCGACGCCGTTCGTCTGGCTTTGAACTATCTTCTGGAGCACAACAGCCGGGCGTTTCTGGCGGGGCAGGACGTGGGAGTGTACGGCTCTGCGTTCAAGACGTGCAAGGGGCTCATCGAACGGTTTGGACCGGAGCGGGTGATGGACCTGCCTATTTGCGAATCGGCCACGGTCGGGTTCGCCCTAGGCGCGTCGCAAACGGGCGCCGAGCCCATCATCGAGTTCCAATTCGCCGATTTTTCGACCGAGGCGGCCACGCAAATCGGCCTGAACGCGGGAACGTGGTTCTTCCGCGCCGGCCGCCCGGCTCCCATCCTGATGCGTCTTCCGTGCGGGGGCGGTTTGAGCGTCGGCCCGTTCCACTCCGGCGAGTTCGAGGGCCTCTGGTCGTGCTTCCCGGGCCTGAAACTGCTCTACCCGGCAACGCCCCAGGAAACGTTCGAGGCCCTGCTGGCCGGCTTCTACGACCGCAACCCGTGCCTGGTGCTGGAGCACAAATTGCTGTACTGGAGCCAGAGCGGGCCGATTGAGTTCGACGGCAACCTGGCCGAAGTGTGGCGGCCGCGCCGGTACACTGAGGGGGAGAAGCTGACGCTGGTTGCCTTCGGAGCGGCAGTCCACGACGCACTGGCCGCCGCTGAAGAAGTGGGCGGCGGCGTCGAGGTATGGAACCCGTTCGTGCTGCGGCCGCTCAGTTTGGAGCCGATCCGGCGCTCGGTCGAGAAGACAGGGCGGCTGCTGGTGGTCCAGGAGTGCTCCCCTTCAGCGGGGATAGGCCATCGCCTGATAGGACGGCTTTCCTGTGAGGGCGGTTTTTCGCTACAATGCCCTCCCGAGCTTCTTGCGGCACCGGATACTCCCACGCCGTTCGCTCCGGAACTGGAATCGTTTTATCGCTCCACCCCTGGGAAGATCGCCACCGCGATTCGGCGGATGGTCGGAATATAATGCAGGACGAGTCTTTTCGGCTATCGCTGTTCTTGCCGGCTCAAGGCGCCGCGGAAACCGAGGTTACCATCATCGAATGGAACGTGGCGGAAGGCGACCGTTTCACGGCCGGCCAGCCGCTGGCGCAGGTGGACAGTGCCAAATCAGTTTTTGACTTTGAAGCGCCCTGCGCTGGAAAGGTCATCCGGTTGCTGCACCTGGAAGGTGAGACGCTTCCCCTGAACGAACCGGTTATGGAAATCGAGACGTCCGATCCCGCCATGCGCGATTGGATCCCGCCGGCGCCGGCAGCCGCCGACGGGGATCATCCGTGGCCGGCGCCCGCCCGGCAGGCGACCATTCCGGCGGGCGGCGTGGACGAGGTGTTCCTGCGCGGGTTCGGCGGCTACCTGCCGGAACACGTGGTGACCAACGAGGAGTTAGCCCGCCAGTTTCCCAACATATCGGCCGATTACGTTTTCCAGGTGACCGGTATCCGCGAGCGTTGCTGGGCGGCCGAGGACGAGAAGCCGTCCGACATGGCCTACGCCGCATCCCTGGAGGCCATTCGACGTTCGGGGATCGACGCGAAGGACATTGACGGCATCATCCTGGCAACCACCACGCCCGACGTGGCCATGCCGTCGACCGCGTGCATCCTCCAGGACCGGCTGAGCCTGCGGGGCATTCCGGCGTTCGATCTGAACGCTGCCTGCTCGGGCTGGCTGTATGCGGTGTCGATGGCGCAGGGGATGATCCGCTGCGGCCTGGCTCGCCACGTGCTCACCGTGGGCGTCGACATGCAGTCGCGCTTGCTCGATCCGGACGACCAGAGCGCCTACTTCATTTTCGGCGACGGGGCGGGCGCCACGGTGGTTTCCGCCACGGGTCCGGGGCACCGGGTATGCGACATTCTGCTGGGTTCGGATACGCGCGGCTTGCGGATGGCCCGCCGCGAGGAGCCTGGCTATATCGTGCTCAACGGCCAATGCTCCGCCGACCCGTGGATTCGGCTCGAAGGCCCGTCGCTGTTCCGCCTGGCCACCGAGAGCTTCTATTGCCTGATCCGCGATTCGCTTCGCCGCGCGGGCTGGAAGAGCGACGACCCTCGCTGGATCATTCCGCATCAGGCCAACGGACGCATCTTGAAAGCAGCCGCCAAGCGGAGCGGTTTGCCGTTTGAACGGTTCTTCTTGAACATCGACCACGTGGGCAATACGTCCAGTGCCAGTATTCCCTTGGCCCTGACCGAACTCGAAGACGGACTGCAACGCGGCGACAAGCTGCTCCTGTGCTCCGTCGGCGCCGGCATGACCACTGCGGCGGTTGCCGTCGAATGGTAAGGGCTCGCGAAGGAATAAATGGCCGATTTTGGCGCGGCGAGGACAAGGCTGCGAAGGAAGGCGAAGCAGACATATTGTTTATACGTCGATGCAGCCTGACGCCCGCGGCCGTAGCCACAGCCCGCCCAAAGCGGCCAGGTATTCATTCGCGGGCCCTAAGCGCAAAGAAAGGGCCCTCGGCTCGCACCGGATGCCGAGGGCTCTGGCATGGCGCCTTCGATTGATTGGGCAGCCGGTGGCGGCTACCATGACCTTCCGTTCGTCAGGCGGGGCGGACGTTCTCGGCGCGGGGGCCCTTCGGACCGCTGCCTTCCTCGAAAGTCACCTGCTGCCCGACGCGAAGCTCCTCAATGGTTGCTCCCTCGACCTGGCTGTGGTGGAAGAACAGGTCGCCCCGTCCTCCGTCGATGAACCCAAAACCCTTGTCTGCGATCAGCTTTTTGATCGTCCCTTGCGGCATGGTAGCCACTCCTTCAAAACAACAGAACCCGAACGTAAACAGACCGGCGACCGCACCATGGTGCCCCTGCTGGGGCGTGCGCGGCCCACGGCCAAACAATACTCAAGTGTGGATCATACTCTCCCGCACGCAAAACGCAACAGGTGTCCCGCGTTTTTTCTGCTCCCGGACCAAGAAAAGCATCTCCACGGAGGGGGTAAGGCAACCTAGTTTCACTTTCCGGTCGCCCGACCCGATGATATACTCGAAACATCCCCGATTTCGGGCCGCGCAGCATGCGTTTCCAGCGCGGCTTCTCGTAGGTCCCGCGAGCCGAGCGGGACAAGAAAGTGGAACTGCTCCAAGCTCGGCTGCCGGCGATCCGACGGTCTACGGCTCGGCTCGCAGAACCGACCGACAACCTCAGCGAGTCAACCATGAAGGTCGCTTACTTCACCCGCGTGCGACAAATCGAACTACGCGACGAACCGGCCCCAGGCATCGACCAGCCCGACCATGTGCTCGTCCGGATCGACCGGCTCGGAGTGTGCGGGTCCGACGTGCATTATTACGCCCACGGCGGCATCGGGCTGCAGCGGGTTGAGTTCCCGGCGACGCTCGGGCACGAGTGTGCGGGCACCGTGGTCGAGGCAGGCGGGGACGTGACACAGTTGAAGCCGGGCGACCGCGTGGCGATCGATCCGGCTTTCGTGTGCGGCGTCTGCGACCAATGCCGGGTGGGCCGGCAGAACACCTGCCGGAACATCCGGTTCATGGGAAGTCCCGGCCAGGCGCCCGGCGCTGCTGCTGAATTGGCGGTCGTGCCGGCCGCCAACTGCCTGCCGGTGCCCGAGGCGGTCTCGCTCGACCTGGCCACGCTGGCCGAGCCGCTCTCGATCGGCCTCCATGCAGTACGGCTGGGCGAAGTGTACCCGGCGGCGCGGATAGCCATCCTGGGCAGCGGGCCGATCGGTCTCAGCGTGCTCTTGTGCGCGAAGGTACAGGCCCCTTGCACGATCTACATGACCGACCTGCTCGAACCCCGCGTCGGACTCGCCCGCCGGTGCGGCGCCGACCTGGCCCTCAACGCGTCTCAAACCGGCGCGGTCGAGGCCATCGCCCAGCATGAACCGTACGGGCTGGACCTGGTTTTCGAGTGTTCGGGCGACCCCGCCTGCATCGATCAAGCCGCGGCGCTGCTCACTCCCGGCGGCACGCTCGTGCAGGTGGGCATCCCCACGGCCCCGCGCATCGAAATCGACCCGCAGGCGTTCCGCGTCAAGGAGCTTTCCGTGCGGAACGTGCGCCGGCAGAAAGGGTGTGTCGCGCCGGTCATTCGCATGATGGCCGAAGGGCACATCGACGCCGCCCCGCTGGTGACGCATCATTTTCCGCTGGACCGTATCGGCGACGCCTTCGAACTCGTGGCCGGCTATCGCGACGGGGTAGTCAAAGCGATGGTCGAACTGCCGTGATCATCTGGAGTGCGGCGGCTTGACGCCGCTTTGGCTCTCTTCCCCTCTTTTTCTCTTACTGGCTTGCTCCTTCCCAACGCACGAGAGACAGGTAGGGTGGGTCAAGCAAGCCGCTTCTTTGGTGGGCCATCGGTCGCTGGTGCCGGCGTACTTCCAGGCAAGCGGGCTGCAAATCAGGTTGATTGAGGCTTGTGCAGGCCCACCAACAATGTACGCGACCTTGTCCTACCCTACGCAGAAGAATAGTCACGCTCTATCCAAACCGCACCTCACGGGCAGCATTCAAGGCCCAGCGGGACTGCAAGCGAAGCCGATCATTCCGCGGGCTGCGCGGCAGGGCGGCAATGCGGCGATCGATCGCCGCAAGCGCCTCAAACAGCGCGGCGTCGCGATGTTCCGGTTCGAGCGCAAATCGCAACTCGGCGTCGGCCAGATCGGCCAGCTCGGCTGCCAAGGCGTCCATCCACTCCGGGTGCGGACGCTCGAAATCGGCGAAGTCGGAAATACCACTTCGCGGCAGCCGGCCGCCAAACTCCAACAGCCGCCGCGTGTCGGAATCGTACAGCGGGATGGTCAGCGGGCTGCTGGCGATGCGCATTCGCCGGTGCCGGAACCCAGCTCGCACCAGAAGCCATACGGCGTCGAGCACCTCAAAAGGCGTGCTGTCGTAATCCGAAAGCAGTTGAAACACCGTGTAGTCCTGTCGCGTTTCGTCCAGTGCGTCAAGCACGGTTTCAAGCTGCGCAACTTCATGCCGCTTGTGCCATCGGGCCAGAAGCTCCGGGTGGAACGACTCGGCGCCCAACTGCACCATGGGTTTGAGGCGGTCGATCCAGGAGAACAATTCCGCATGGACGCAGCCGTCGCGACCTAAGAGCGAGCAGGGATTGGTTTGCAGGCTCAGCCGGTAGCGCTCCCTGAGCGGGCTTTTGCTCCAAAGCGTGAAAAACTCGACGGCGCGCCTCGTGGCCAGGAAGAAATCCTCGTCGTACACGGCGGCCCAAGCCACCTCGCGCTCGCGCAGCGGTGAACCTTCGACCCAGCGAAACAGCGGCCAGCGGCCGACTTGCAGCCGGCCCTCGGTCACGGCACGGTCGGCTGATGCGATCTCCTCGATAAGCTGCCCGGCCGGTTTCACCCGCACCGCACTGCCGTGCAGCCGTGAGCAGAACGTACACACGCCGGGACAGCCGCGGCCGCCGGTGAAGTAAAGGCTGTCGAGCGGCTGTCCGAATCCGTCGAGCAGTGAGAAGTCGAGCCGGTTCGCGGCGATCACTTCGGCGGCCGGGATCGGCCGGGTGAGGTTCTCCAAGCACCGGCGCTGGGGCCGGGCCGAGGCAGACAGCGTTACGCCGCCGGTGTCCACGACCGTCCGGCCGTAGCCATCAGCCGGCAGGGTATTCAGCCACGTGCGGCCGCTGTACCGGTAGGCAAGCCCGGGAATGTCCGGCAGGTAGTCCTTCGAGCTGCGCAGCCGGGCAAGCCGCAGAAACTGAGCGAACGTTTCCTCGGCCTCGCCGGTGAAAACATAGTCGGCCCGAGTCTGTTCGAGCAGATCGCACGGATGGCTCGTTGCAGTGGGACCGCCCAGAACGATCTCAGCCTCGACGTGCTCGCGCACCAGGCCGGCGTACCCGCGCAGCACGTCGAGCATCCCCGCCTCGGCCCGAAAGCCCACCACGTGCGGCCGCAGTGCGAGCAACTTCGCAACGAGCCGCGGATCGTCGTCCGGCCGGCCGGAGAGCTGCCAGATGACCACCTCCGCCAACCTCTGGCGGACGGCCCAAGAACCGACCTCCAGCAACCCGCTGGGCCAGCCGAAACAGGCGAACAGGATGCGAGGAACGGTCGTCGCGCGATGAGTTTCCAATGGTCAACGCTCCTCACCTCGATGCTCGAGGGAACGCGGCCGGAACGGAATAGGTTACGGCAGGATTAGTCTCACTCCATGGCAAACCAGATTCCCATCAATCCGACCAGAAACAGCAAATAGACAAGCGGCCCAAGTCCATACCACAATGCCACGGTGCAACCGTTCTTTGCCGCCTTAGCAACTGCCAGCGCAAGACAAACCAAGTAGACAAGCGGATAGGCAATCGAGCCAAGAAGAAACGACTTAATCACCAACACCAGCAATGCCGGTTCGTTGCCGGAACGGTGTCCTGCCAGACTCATCACACTCGCCAAAAGGACGAACGGATAGATGAGCAGCGGCAGAGCCCCGAGAAACAGCAGGGCCCCGAAAAGCAACAGGACATAGGTTGCAGATTTCATTGGCTACCTGACTTGTTGATAACCGGTTTCCGCGTAGGACCCCGTAGGCCGCACCTCCGGAGGGAGAACTGAAAGGTTTCTCTAACTGCAGACACGCCCCCCCAACCTCGCCGAGGCTCAAGCACTCCACCCCATTGTAAGAACCCGGCCTTTCCGTTTCCAGGTCGGTGCAGGAATGGACTTGCCGTTGAACTTGCCATTGGCCCCGCTGGCGTTCACGGTTCGGCGTGCCGGGGGCCCGCATCCTCGCTTCGCACGCTGAAGCGTGAACTCCAACAGGGCGCAAGGCTGCATGTCTTTTCGCTGGAATTATCCGGCAAGCCGGCGAATTGCGAACGATCGATTTGACATGCGTCCTGCCCGGTGATACAGTTTAACCTATCAGTGGCTACCCAACGGTGGGAGTCCGCCGTTGTTTCCGAAGTCTGCCCATGGCGACGTATGTGATGTCTTGGTTTGCAGCCCGAACGAGGAGAGAAGAGATGAAGACGATTGTTGCACTTCTGGCCGCCTGGCTTGTGAGCATTCAGAGTTTCGCAAATGAAGCTCAAACAGTGACTGCCCGGATGGAGGACGACCGCATTGTCGTTACGGTCGATGAAAAGCCGTTCACCGCGTACCTGTTCGGTAAGGAGCACAAGTACCCGTTCTTCTACCCGGTCATCGGCCCCGCCTCGGGCGAGTCGGTCACTGCGTGGGACCAGGAACCTTATCCGCACCATAGTTCACTCTACATCAGTCTCGACAACGTGCACAGCGAGAACGTGGAGCGGGGCAACTACTGGCAGCCCCGGCACCAGCTTGAAACCGGGCAGATCTTTTCCCGGAAAGCCCGCATCGTGAAGCAGGAAGAAGGCCGTGTTGTGTTGCACGACGAAGCCGATTGGATCGTACCCGCAACGGAAAGCCATCAGATGCGGGACAAGCGGACGGTCACCATTTGGGCGCCCTCGCCCACCGTACGCGTCATGGATTTTCACTTCGAGTTGACCGCGTTGAAAGATCTCGAAGTCCGGCAAACCGGCCACTCATTCTTCAGTGCCCGGGTGCGCCCGGAAATCGCCGTTGGATGCCCAACCCGCGGGCCGAAGTGGGCCGAGATGGGTACGGGAACCATCGTCGATTCCAGGGGGAATAAGGACGAAGCCGGCACGCGCGGGCAGGACGCCGACTGGTGCGCCTACTATGGCAAGATCAAGGAGGTCACCGAAGGTCTGGCCATCATCCAGCACTCCGGCAACCCGATGTACCCGGCCAAGTGGTTCAATCGGGATTACGGCTTCATGTCGCCGACGCCGTTCGCGTTTGACGGCAACATCCCGATCAAGGCCGGCGAGACCCTGACGTTCCGATACCGGGTCGTGGTGTTCACGGGCGACCATGAGACCGCCGACATCGCAGGCTGGCGCAAGGATTTTGAACAGTAATCATTAGGAATCGATATGCGAGTTTCCGCTGCACAACACCGTCAGGCCGGCGGGCAGACGGGGTGCGTTCCCGTCGAGTGCCGCCCGAGGCATTGTGGCAAGAGGGCCCGGTTCGCTATTCCGTTCGGGTTCTGCGCAGGTACGCGGCTGGCGGTCGTTCTCGGCTGGTTCCTGGCCGCCTGGTCCGCGGCCGGCCTTGCGGCCGACGCTCCGGCCACGGCGGGTGCCGATCGGGCCGCACCGGCTGAGACGGCTTCCGAGGAAGTTGCCAGACCGAAAGACCAGGCGGAATCGATCCGCAGTCTGACCGCCCGCCTGGGCGTTGGCGAAGGGGCAACGATTGTCGACCTGGGCGCGGGCCGGGGCGCCGATACGTGGTTGTTTGCCGACGTCGTGGGCGCAACCGGCAAGGTGTACGCCCAAGACATCATCGAGCGGTCCGTCGAGTCGATCAAGAAGGACGCGGAAAAACGCGGACTTTCGCAAGTCGAAACCATCCTCGGCCAGGCCGACGATCCCTGTTTGCCGGAAGCCGCGGCCGACTTGGTCTACATGCGGCGGGTGTACCACCACTTCTCGAAACCGCGCGAGATGCTCCGCGGCATTCGGCACGGCTTGAAGCCGGGCGGCCTTCTGGTGATCGTCGATCAGCACCGCGGCACGCTGCGCGACTGGGTTCCGTTTGACGTTCGCGAGCGCAAGCATTACTGGATTGCCGAGACCACCGTGGTGCGCCACGCGCGGGAAGAGGGCTTCGAGTTCGCCGACTGTGCCGAAGACGCCTGGCATGAGAAGGATCCGTTCGTCCTGGTGTTTCGGCGCCCCGATGCGCCCGGCGACCCGGACGGCGACCCGGACCCGCCGCTGCCGTTAGCCGAGAATGCCAAGGACCTGCTACTTCGCGGGGCGCGGCCCTACGAGCGACCGGTCTTCATAGCGTTGGGCGAAGCTCGCCGACTCATCGCGCCGATCCTCGCCCGCTCGTCCGGGCCGGGCATTGAAATCGTCCTCGAGGAATGGGCCACGCTGAAAGACGAGCGTCCTCCACTGCCGGCAAACGTCGAATTGCCGTCGGCGCTCACCCAGCAAGGCGATCCCGGCCTCGGGCCGGAACCCATCGACGCAGTCTTCTTCCTCGATACCTACCACCTACTATTCCACGGCGAAACGCTCCTGGCAAAGATCCACGAGCGACTTGCACCCGGCGGCACCGTTACCATCCTCGACCGTAAGGCAAGCGAACCGCTCTCCCGCCGCGAGGCGAGCCACCGCAGGCGAATCGCGCCGGACGTGGTCCGGCAAGAGATGGAAGCCGCCGGCTGCTCCCTCCAACGCGAACTGGAGCCACCCGCTGCCGACCGATTCCTAATGGTGTTTGGGAAGGCCGAGCACGTCACCGCGGATCGAGACGGTGATGTCGGCAAGCGGCACCTGCCGTCCGGATGCCTCCATGGCGGCCTGGGCGATGTGCCTCAATCCGCTGCAGCAGGGCACTTCCATGTGAACCACCGTGATCGACTCGATGGGCGCCTCCGCTAGAATGGCGGCCAACCGCCCGACGTGTTCGCGGGCATCGTCGAGTTTCGGGCAAGCCAACGCAATGGCCCGGCCCTCGATCAGGTTCTGGAAGTCGGGAAGCGCAGCCGGCACGCAGTCGGCTACCAGCAGCAGGTGCGCGTTGCGAAGGAACGGGGCACCCGGCGAGATCAAGCGGAGTTGGATTGGCCAATGACCGAGAGACGAACGCGATTCGATGCCCGACGGGGGTGCCTCTGAGGGCCTGCTTGCCGATGCTCGGCGCGAGTCTGCTATAGGCAACGAGAAGGTCTGCGCCCTCGACCCGGGGCACGTGGACGCGCAGGGAGTGGTCTTGGCAGCCGCCGTACTGGTTGCCAAATGGCGCTGGACGGCCGCTTCATCGAACTCGTGGGCTTCGCGCTCGACGATCCGGATCGCGTCCCGGGGGCATTCTCCCAGGCACGCTCCCAGGCCGTCGCAGTACACCTCCGACACCAGTCGTGCCTTGCCGTCAACAATCTGAAGTGCTCCCTCGGCGCATCCCGGCACGCACAGTCCGCACCCGTCGCACTTCTCCTCGTCGATCTCGACGATCTTCCGCATCACCATGATTTGCTCCTGCCCGGTAGTCTGGGAAACTGGATTGCGATCCGCCAACGCACCACGTCGCGGAGGCCACCTCCATTATCGGGCGAGGCAATCCCCGTAAGCCTTGACGTGCATCAAGCAGCCACCAAGAAAACGAGATGTTCGATGGTTTCCGACCCTGCGCATGGTCAGAGAGGGTGCGAACGGGCCGACGAACGGCGTGAAACGCACCTTTTCATCGACAGAAGGGGAAAACGCTTTCGATATACCCCTGGCGGGGGGCATCTTAACACCGGACATTGCAAACTGAAAGGCGAGCGGGGGCCGTGAGGCCCCTGTTTCTGCCCTGACTTCCACGCCGGTCGTCGCCCATGCACCGGCAACCAAGAGCACACCAGGGATGTCGTTTGCCACGAAGGCGATAAACGGCGCAATTTCTCGCAGAAACAGGGGCCTCACGGCCCCCGCTCGCCGGTATTTATGCAACTGGGAAGGGAAAACTCCCGGAACGGTCACGCCAAGACTTGGCGCGTTCCGGAACTCTTCAGTGCCTACGGGCGTCCTAGACTGGTAAAGGGTTCCGTTGCCGGACACAATAGGGTGGCAAAAACACCAATTCGGGGTGTTGGCGCCGCCCATCGGTTGACACTGGGGACGGACGACTACGCGTGGCTGCTCCACGTATCCGCGGCGGAAACCGCCCAATGCACATCTAGGGGATGCCGTTATGTCACTTCTACGCAGCGCTGTTACTGGCCTCGTCTTTCTCGCGTTCTTCAATTTCGATCCCGCCCACGGTAGTGGCGAGGAAATCGGCTATTTGGAGACCTTCAGCCTTGCCCCAGACCGCGAGAAGGCGCTGGAAAGCCTCATTCCGGGCTCGCCCGATTACTACTACTACCACGCGCTCCACTACCAAAACACGGGCCAACTTGCCAAGGTGGACGAGTTGCTGAAGATTTGGGAGGAACGGCACCGGGGCGACGGCCGCCGGGCGGTGATCGAAAACCGCCAGATATTGTTGTCTTATGACGCCGCTCCGGAAGCCTCGCTGAAGCGGCTGCAGGAGCGTCTGAACTTGCTGTATCGGCACCAGCGCGAGCGGATCGCGGGACCCACCGACCGGCCGACGGTGCTCGATCAAAGCCAGATCACTCGCGACCGCTTCATGGCCGCCGCGCGCGCATCCCAACAGCAGAACGTCGAGCAGTTCGAGCGCACTGCCTACGACTGGCTTATTACCCGCGAACTGAGCAACGAGGAACGCCGCGACTTGCTCTCGCGGCTCGATCATCCCGACTACCCGAACCTGGTAGCGATCATCGTGGCCGACCTCGACTACGAGCGCTCCGGCGGGTTCGGGCACCACAACGTTCACAGGCTTCTTACGCTGGAACAGCTTCAAGAGCTGCGGCAATTGCGGCCGGCGTTGATCCACGACGGGACGTTCATCGCCACATGGCTATCGAGTCTCCGGCCGGGGCCCGACGTGGACGTCGAGCGCGACCTGCCCGCCCGGCGCGCGTACTTGGACCGGCTTTGGGAGTTCGCCGCCGACCTGGCCCCGGCGCACAACGCGCTGAAACTCAACATTTTGCATCATCGGCTGGTGCTGGACCGAAAGCTGGGCGTGCACGATATCGACCGCTTCCGCCAGTACATTGCCATTCCACGGCACGCACCCTACGTCAACGAGCAATGGATCAACGAGCAGCGCCGCCTGCACCCGGCGCACCAGGCCGACCCTTCGGCCGACTACCGCGAGGCGACGCTGCTGCCGCCGGTAGGGAACGACGAGCCGCTGGTGCGGGCGTACCTGCTGCATTTGTTTGCCGAAGACGACTATCGCCAGGAGTTCCGCGAGACCCTGCGCGAGGCGTATCTGAACAAGGTATTCGCCGAGTCGCGGCTGCTGGCCGGCGTGGACGCTCCGGAGAAGCTCTACTCGCTGTTGAGCCCGGCCGAGGTGCAGGCGCTGCGCGACCGGGTCGATATCGACTTCGCGCCGACCAACCCCGGCACGTTCGAGCCCGGCGCCCCGGTGACACTCGACGTGGACGTGAAGAACGTCGAACAACTGCTCGTGCGCGTGTACCGAATTAACGAACTGAACTACTATCGCGAAGAGGGGAAGGAAGTCGACACGACCATCGCGCTGGACGGGCTGGTGCCGAACCACGAGGCGACGTACACGTACCCGGACCCGCCCATCCGCCGCGTTCGCCGCACGTTCGAGCTTGCACAGATCGATGCGCCCGGCGTTTGGGTGGTCGAACTGATCGGTAGCGGCCGCAGCAGCCGGGCGGTGATCCGCATCGGCCGGCTGCGGTACACCGTGCAGAACGGGTCGGCAGGGCATGTCTTCCGCATCTACGATCAGGCCAACCAGCCCCGGCCGAAGGCGAATCTGCTCATCGACGGCCACCAGTACGGGCCCGACGACCGCGGCCGGATCGTGGTGCCGTACAGCACACGGCCGGGCCGGCAGAAGCTCATCATGATGGACGGCGATCGGGCCACACTCGACTCGTTCGACCACGAAGGCGAGGCGTACCGCTTCGACGCCGGGTTCCACCTCGAACGCGAACAGATCAACGACTCGCAGCAAGCCGACCTGATCATTCGCCCCACGTTGCGCCTCGGCAGCGCCGTGCTGCCCGTCGGGCTGCTGGAGAACGTCCGCCTGACCATCGCCGCCACCGATTTGGACGGCGTGGCGAGCACGCAAACGGTTACCGATTTCGAGCTTGACGCGACCGGCGAAACGGTCCACCGGTTCCAGGTGCCGCCGCGAGTCCGGGAGGTGACGGTCCGGCTCGACGCCACCGTGCCGAACGTCAGCACGGGCGACGACGTGCCGCTTTCGGCCGGCGAGACCCTGCAGGTGAACGAGGTAGCCGCCACCGAACGGCTGGCGCTGCCGCACCTGACCCGCGACGGCGACGACTATATCGTCGAGGTGCGCGGCCGCAACGGCGAGATGCGCCCCGGCGAACTGGTCAGCGTCGCGCTTCGGCACCGCGACGTGAAGACGCCCATCCTGGCAAACCTGCAAAGCGACGACCGCGGCCGGGTACATCTCGGGCCGCTCGTGGAAATCGCTTCGGTCAACGTGCGCATGGCCGACGGCCTGGATCGCAACTGGCCGCTGTCCGAAGCCGCCTACAGTTACCTGCCCGTGGCGACCGCGGCCGCCGGCGAGCCGGTCCTGCTGCCGTGGATGCGCGATTCGGCGGAACCGGTTCGCGAGGAACTGGGCCTGCTCGAACTGCGCGACGGCAAGCCGGTGGCCGACCGGTTCGACGCTATTGCGATTCAATCTGGCTGCCTGGTGCTTCGCGGGCTTGGCCCCGGCGATTACGCGCTGCTGCTGAAACGCGACGGCCGCCGCATTAGCGTGCATGTTGCCGAGGGCGAAGTGCATGAAGGCCATGTACTGGGCGACCTGCGCTACCTGGAGCGCACCGCCCCGCGGCCCATGGCGCTGCTGCGTCCCGAGGCGACCGACGCGAAGGTGCGCATCGCCACCCGGCACGCAGGCGCCGATACGCGCATCCACGTGTTCGCAAGCCGGTACATGGACGCATTCAGCGCCTGGGAGAGCTTGCACGTGCGGGCGCGCGAGGCGGCCATGATCACCACGCTGCCGGTGGCCGATTCTCTGTACGTGGCCGGGCGCGACATCGGCGACGAATATCGCTACATTCTCGACCGCCGTTCCGCCCGCCGCTTCCCGGGCAACATGCTCGCTCGGCCGGGGTTGCTCTTGAACCCGTGGGCCATCCGCGAGACCGATACGGGCGAGCTGCGCGCGGCCGCGGGTGAAGAGTATGAACGCCATGCCGCAGAGCGCCAGCGCGAAGCCGGGCGCCTGGCCGAGGCCGAGGCTGGCCGCGCCGTGCGGTCTGATCCGCAGGACCTGAACTTCCTCGCCCGCGCCGCCGTCGTGAAGGCCAACGTGCGGCCCGACGAGAACGGCATGGTCGAGATCGACCGGGCCGAGCTGGGCGACCGTCACATGCTGTGGGTTGTGGCCGTCGATGGGCTGCACACGGCGTGGCGGCCGTTTGCCCTGGCCGAGGTGGAACCGGCCCTGCGCGAACGGCGCGTGATGGCGCCGCTCGATCCCGAACGGCACTTCGTCCAGCGGCGGAACATCGACGTGCTTTTGCCCGGCGATGCGGTCTCCTTTCCCGATCTGACCGAGGCGAAGATGGAAACCTACGACTCGATCGGCGCCGTGTACCGCCTGTTCACCACGCTCAACGAGGAGCGGGGCGGCGACGACAAGCTGGGCAAGTTCGCGTTTATCGTCGATTGGCCCGCGCTCGAGCCGGAAAAGAAGCTTGAAAAGTACGCGGAGTTCGCGTGCCACGAACTGCACTTCTTCCTGTACCATAAGGACCGTGCGTTCTTCGATGAAGTGGTGCGGCCCTACCTGGCCAACAAGAAGGACAAGACCTTCATGGACCACTACCTGTTGGACGGCGACCTCGGCCCGTACGCCGAGCGCTGGGCGTTCGGGCAACTCAACGCGGTGGAACGCGTCCTGTTGGGCCGGCGGCTTGCGCAGCAGGCGCAGATGGCCCGGCACATTACCGACCGCTACAACCTGATTCCGCCGGACATCGAGCGCGCCAATCGGCTTTTCGAGCTGGCCCTTCAAGGCAGCGTGCTGGCCCCAGAAGGGATCGCAGAGGTATTCGCTGAGGAGGTCAAGTCTGACGAAAAGCGGAAGATGGAGCAGGCCGAGGGGCTGCGGCGTTCCCGTACTTCCGCGGCAGATGCGCCTGCGGCTCCTCCCGCCGAGTCCGAACCCGCGGCTGCTGCGAAGCCACAGGCCGAGATGGCTGCCCCTGCCCCTGCGGCGTCCATGCCGGAGCGCAAGGCGGCGGCCAAGGCGCTGCGCGATGAAGATGCTGTGATGATCCTCGAAGAGGCCAAAGCCAGGCGCAAGCAGGTGCGGCGGTTCTACCGCGACGTGGCGCCGACGGTCGAATACGCCGAGAACAACTACTATGAGCTTCGCATTACCGAGCAGAACGCCGGCCTGGTGCCGGTCAACGCCTTCTGGCGCGACTACGCCCGGCACGAGGGTGACGGGCCGTTCCTTTCCACAAAACTGGCCGAGGCGCACGGCAACTTCACCGAAATGATGCTGGCCCTCTCCGTGCTCGACCTGCCGTTTGAGGCTGCGGAGCACAAGCTGTCGGGCTTCGATCCCGAAGCCGAAGCAGCCGAACCGGTCACGCTCACGGCCGCCTCGCCGCTGGTGGTGTACCATCGGCAGGTGGAGCCGGTCGAACCGGCCGCCGAGGAGGTGCCCATCCTCGTCAGCCAGAACTTCTTCCGCTACGGCGACCGTTACCGCGAGGTCGATAACGAGCGGGTCGACAAGTTCATCGCCGACGAGTTCCTCGTGCAAACCGTTTACGGTGCGCAGGTAGTGGTGACCAATCCCACTTCCAGCCGCCAGCGGCTCGACGTGCTGTTGCAGGTGCCCGAGGGCGCCATGCCCGTGCTGGGCGACCGCTCGCTTCGGAGCCGGCACGTGAGCCTGGAGCCGTTCGAGACGGTCAAGATCGAATACCACTTCTACTTCCCCGCGCCGGGCGACTACGCGCACTTCCCGGTCCATGTGGCGCACCGCGAGAACCTGGCGGCGTTCGCGCCGCCGGTCCGCTTCAACGTGGTCAAAGAACCCACCGAGATCGACCGCGAAAGCTGGGACTACCTCTCGCAGCACGGCACCGAGGAGCAGGTGCTCGCGTTCCTTCAGAAGAACAACGTCGAGTCGATCGACCTGACGCGCATCGCTTGGCGCATGCGCGGTGCCGCGTTCTTCAAGTCGGTTGTTGAGCTGCTCGAGGCCCGGTTCGCCTACGACGACACCCTTTGGTCGTACAGCCTGGTGCACAACCACCTGCCGGCCATGCGCCAGTACCTCCGTCACCAAGACGCCTTCGTGCAGCAGTGCGGCAGTTACCTGAAGTCGACGCTGCTGGTGATCGATCCGGTCGAGCGCCGCGCGTGGGAACTGCTCGAGTACGACCCGCTGGTCAACGCCCGGGCGCACCAGCTTGGCCCGCAGCGGAAGATCGTCAACGCAGCAGTCCACAGGCAATATATGTCGATGCTCGACATCCTGGCGCACAAGGCCGGGTTCGACGCGAACGACCGCATGACGATCGTGTACTACCTGCTATTGCAGGAGCGGGTGGGCGAAGCGCTCGACTTCTTCGCCCAGGTCGATCCCAAGAAACTCGACACCCGCTTGCAGCACGATTACTTCCAGGCGTACATGGCGTTCTTCACCGGCGATTTGGACACCGCCCGGCAGATTGCCGCGCGGCGCGCCGAGCATCCGGTCGACCGGTGGCGCAAGCGGTTCGAGAACGTACTGGCCCACCTCGACCAGATTGAGGGAAAGGCCGGGGGCGGCATCGTCGACGCCGACGACCGTGACCAGCAGCAGCAGCGGCTGGCCGACACCGGTCCGGCGCTCGAGGTGAGCGTCGAAGGCAACCAAATCGAACTGGCGTACGCCAACCTCGACCGCGTGCAGGTGAACTACTACCTGATGGACATCGAGCTCTTGTTCTCGAATCAGCCGTTCGTCACTGAGTACGGCGGGCAGTTCGCCTACATCCGGCCCAACCGGACCGACACCGTCGCGCTGCTGCCCGAGAAGGACAGCATGGCAATCCCCCTGCCGGACGATCTGGCGCAGCGGAACGTAATGATCGAGGTCGTCGGCGGGCCGATCAAGCGGGCGGCCACGTACTTTTCCAACCGCCTCGACGTGCGGATGATGGAGAACTACGGCCAGCTTCAGGTGCGCCGGCGCGGCGAGGACCAAGGCTACGGCGGCGTGTACGTGAAGGTGTACGCCCGCATGAGCGACGGCGACGTCCGTTTCTACAAGGACGGCTACACCGACCTGCGAGGCCGGTTCGACTACGCTTCAGTAAGCGGCGGCCAGCAGGCCGGCGCCGAACGATTCGCCATCCTCATCCTCAGCGACGAGCACGGCGCCGTCGTGCGCGAAGCCCCCGCGCCGAAACGGTAAGCGTTCACGGGGTACAGGCCGGGGGCGGGTAGCCGACGAGACTGGTACGAATGAGAACTGAGCGGGCGGCGTCAGGAGTCTGACGGCAGCAACG